>NZ_LIQR01000175.1 GCF_001418575.1 Peterkaempfera griseoplana | reverse complement strand
CCCCAGGCCGCCGCCGGCACCCCCGGCGACACCCAGGGCCCCCGGGAGAGCGACCCGGTGCGGCAGCGGCTGCTGGTCAGCCTGGGGCTGTCCGTCCCCGTCGTCCTGCTGTCGATGATCCCCGCGCTGCAGTTCGACAACTGGCAGTGGCTGGCCTTCGCGCTCACCGGCCCCGTGGTGGTGTACGGCGGATGGCCGTTCCACCGGGCCGCCTGGACCAACCTCCGCCATGGCGCGGCCACGATGGACACCTTGATATCCCTGGGCACCCTGGCCGCCTTCGGCTGGTCGGTCTGGGCCCTCTTCCTCGGCGACGCCGGCATGACCGGGATGAAGCACGGGTTCAGCGTCACGGTGGGCGGAGCCGACGCGGCCTCCACCCTCTATCTGGAGACCGCCGCCGCGGTCACCAGCCTGATCCTGCTGGGCCGGTACTTCGAGGCCCGCTCCAAGCGCCGGGCCGGCGCCGCCCTTCGGGCGCTGCTGGAACTGGGCGCCAAGGACGTCGCCGTCCTGCGGGACGGACGCGAGGTCCGCATCCCCGTCGCCCGGCTCGCCGTCGGCGACCGCTTCGTGGTGCGCCCCGGGGAGAAGATCGCCACCGACGGCACCGTGGTGGAGGGCACCTCCGCGGTGGACGCCTCCATGCTCACCGGGGAGTCCGTACCGGTCGAGGTGGGCGTGGGCGACCCGGTCGCGGGCGCCACCCTGAACGCCGGCGGCCGACTGGTCGTGGAGGCCACCAAGGTCGGCGCCGACACCCAGCTCGCCCGGATGGCCCGGCTGGTGGAGGAGGCGCAGAACGGCAAGGCCGCCGCGCAGCGGCTGGCCGACCGCATCTCCGCGGTCTTCGTCCCGGCCGTCATCCTGATCGCCCTGGGCACCCTGGCGGGCTGGCTGCTGACCGGCGGCAGCACCACCGAGGCCTTCACCGCGGCGGTCGCCGTACTGATCATCGCCTGCCCCTGCGCCCTGGGCCTGGCCACACCGACCGCGCTGATGGTCGGAACCGGGCGCGGCGCCCAGCTGGGCATCCTGATCAAGGGTCCCGAGGTGCTGGAGACCACCCGCGCGGTGGACACCGTGGTGCTGGACAAGACCGGCACCGTGACCAGCGGCCGGATGACACTGATCGCCGTGCACACCGCCGACGGCACCACGGAGCAGCAGGCCCTGCGCCTGGCCGGCGCCCTGGAGCACGCCTCGGAGCACCCCATCGCACGGGCCGTCGCCGCCGGAGCCGCCCAGCGGGTCGGTGAGCTGCCGCCGGTCGAGGAGTTCAGCAACCTCCCGGGTCTGGGGGTGCAGGGCGTGGTCGAGGGCCATGCCGTCATCGCCGGGCGGGAGCAGCTACTGGACACCTGGTCGCAGCGGCTGCCGCAGCGGCTGGCCGCCGCCAAGGCCGCCGCCGAGCAGGCAGGGCGCACCGTGATCGCGGTCGGCTGGGACGGCGAGGCCCGCGCGGTCCTGGAGATCGCCGACACCGTCAAGCCCGGCAGCGCGGCCGCCGTACGCGAACTGCGCGCCCTGGGCCTGACGCCGGTGCTGCTCACCGGCGACCACCGGGCGGTGGCCGAGAGCGTGGCCGCCGAGGTCGGCATCGAGGAGGTGCTGGCCGAGGTACTGCCGGAGGAGAAGGTCGCCGCGGTGGTACGCCTCCAGGAGCAGGGCCGGGTGGTGGCCATGGTCGGCGACGGGGTCAACGACGCCGCGGCGCTCGCCCGGGCCGACCTCGGCCTGGCGATGGGCACGGGCACCGATGCGGCCATCGAGGCCGGTGACCTGACCCTGGTCCGCGGTGACCTCCGGGTGGCGGCGGACGCCATCCGGCTGGCTCGCCGCACCCTGGCCACCATCAGGGGCAACCTCTTCTGGGCGTTCGCCTACAACGTCGCCGCTCTGCCGCTGGCCGCGCTGGGCCTGCTCAATCCGGTGATCGCCGGTGCCGCGATGGCCTTCTCCTCGGTCTTCGTGGTGAGCAACAGCCTGCGGCTGCGCTCCTTCCAGGCCCAGGCCCGCTGACCGGGGCCCGCCGGTCCGGACCGCCGTGCCCGGGCCGGCGGGCCCGGGCGGCGGCCGGCAGCGGGCCCGCGGCGGCGGATCAGCGGCCCAGCAGTTCGCCGCCGTTGCAGTTGAGGATCTCCCCGGTGATGTACCCGGCCTCGGGCGAGGCCAGGAAGTACACGGCGGCGGCGACGTCGTCGGGCCGGCCGATCCGCCCCAGCAGGGTGCGGCCGGCCCGGCGGGAGACCTCCGCCTCGTCCAGCCGGGGGCCGAAGAACTCGGTACCCGCCACCGTCCCCGGGGCGACGATGTTGGCGGTGATCCCCGACGGGCCCAGCTGGGCGGCGAGGAAGTGGTTCCAGGCGTGCAGCGCGGCCTTGGCGGCGCCGTACGATCCCGCGCCGCGCATCGCAGCGATGGAGCTGACGGTGACCACCCTGCCCTCCCCCGGGGTGAACCGGTCGCGCACGGACTCGGTGAGCAGGACCGCCGTCATCACATTGCGCTCGAAGTCGCCGCGCCAGCGGGCGAGTATGGCGTGCGGGCCCGGTCCCATCGCGGTCTCCCGGCTGCCGGCGTTGTTCACCAGCACGTCGATGCGGGACGGCAGGGTCTCCAGCGCCGCCTCGACCGCGTCGGGGTCGGCGAGGTCGCAGACCAGCGGGGTGACTCTGGGGCCGAGCTCCTCGGCGGCCCGTACCAGCACCTCGCGGCGGCGGCCCACGATGACGACCCGTTCGCCGGCTTCGGCGAAGCGGCGGGCCACCGTGCGGCCGATGCCCGTGCCGCCGCCGGTGACGACGACGTTCCTGGCCATGCGTTCCTCCCTGCCCCGGGATGCCGCTCTGCACCGGACGCCCGCTCTCACGGGCGGCTGGGCCCCGGGCGGGGCCGACGGTAGCGGAATCGGATGATTCCTATCACGGAGGGTGAGCGGCCCCGTCGGCGGGGTGGGCCCGGAGCGGGCAACCGGGCGGCTCCGGCCGCGGGCGCGGCGAGGGAGAGCTATCTCACACCCCCGGATGGCAACCCCGGGGCGCTCGCCACGTCATACCTTTAGAGTGCGGCGGTCGTGAATACATCGCAGGATCCGCCGCCCACGGGGTTCCGGCGGACCCCGTAAGGGCCGTCTTCGCTGGGCGGCCTCTGCGCACGGCGCCGCGAGACGCCCGACGGGGCGCTTTGAGCGGCCGCCCCCGAACCCGCGTCCCGGCGCCGTGCGCTACCCCTGACCTCCGGGGGCCGGATCTTTTTGCGGCCGCTCCTGAACACGGACCTCTGGGACGCCGCGGACACGGGCAGGGCCCGACCGCCGTCGGCGGTCGGGCCCTGCCCGTGTCACTCGGTGCCGCTGGTGCTCAGCGGTCGCCGAGAGCGACGTAGTCGCGGATCTCGGTGCCGGTGTAGATCTGGCGCGGACGGCCGATGCGGCTGCCCGGATCCTTGATCATCTCGTGCCAGTGGGCGATCCAGCCCGGCAGCCGGCCGAGGGCGAACAGCACGGTGAACATGCTGGTGGGGAAGCCCATGGCGCGGTAGATCAGACCGGTGTAGAAGTCCACGTTGGGGTAGAGCTTGCGCTCGACGAAGAAGTCGTCGGAGAGCGCGTGCTCCTCCAGCTTCAGCGCGATGTCCAGCAGCTCGTCGGCCTTGCCCAGCTGCGACAGCACATCGTGGGCGGCACCCTTGATGATCTGGGCGCGCGGGTCGAAGGACTTGTAGACGCGGTGACCGAAGCCCATGAGCTTCACGCCGTCCTCGCGGTTCTTCACCTTGCGGATGAAGGAGTCGACGTCGCCGCCGTCGTTCTTGATCTTCTCCAGCATCTCCAGCACCGCCTGGTTGGCACCGCCGTGCAGCGGGCCCCACAGGGCCGAGATACCGGCCGAGATGGAGGCGAACTGGTTGGCCTGGCTGGAGCCGACCAGACGCACCGTGGAGGTGGAGCAGTTCTGCTCGTGGTCCGCGTGCAGGATGAGCAGCTTGTCCAGGGCGCTGACGACGACCGGGTTGAGCTCGTACTCCTCCGCCGGCACGGCGAACGTCATCCGCAGGAAGTTCTCGACATAGCCGAGGTCGTTGCGCGGGTAGACGAACGGGTGGCCGACCGACTTCTTGTAGGCGTAGGCGGCGATCGTGGGCAGCTTGGCCAGCAGCCGGACGGTGGAGAGGTGGCGCTGCTCGGGGTCGAACGGGTTGTGGCTGTCCTGGTAGAACGTGGACAGGGCGCTCACCACGGAGGACAGCATCGCCATCGGGTGGGCGTCACGCGGGAAGCCCTGGTAGAAGCGCTTGACGTCCTCGTGCAGCAGGGTGTGCTGGGTGATCTCGTTGCGGAACTCCGACAGCTGGTCGGCCGTCGGCAGCTCACCGTTGATCAGCAGGTACGCCGTCTCGATGAAGCTGCCCTGCTCGGCCAGCTGCTCGATCGGGTAACCGCGGTACCGCAGGATGCCGTTCTCACCGTCCACGAAGGTGATGGCGGACTTGTACGCGGCGGTGTTGCCGAAGCCGTTGTCCAGGGTGACCAGGCCGGTCTGTGCGCGCAGCTTCGAGATGTCGAAACCGGCGTTGCCCACAGAGCTCTCAACGACGGGGTATTCGTACTCGCCGTCCTGGTACCGCAGTACTACCGAGTTGTCGCTCACGTCTTCCTCACCGACGAATGAAACCTCTTCCAAGGTGCCCTGACTAGGTCTACCTTCCCCCATCCGGGGTACAAGCGCGCATCCGGGGTGGCCCAAATGTGGCACCGGGTGCCTTCGACCTCTGAACGCAACGCTAACCCGCCGCCAGACGGTGGTCGAGAGCCGAGTGCCGACGGCCCGCGCTGACGGTGCGGACCGCCTGGCCGATGGCCTTGCGCGAGCCCACCAGCACCACCATCCGCTTGGCCCGGGTGACGGCGGTGTACAGGAGATTGCGCTGCAGCATGGTCCAGGCTGAGGTGGTGACCGGGATCACCACCGCGGGGTACTCACTGCCCTGGGAGCGGTGGATGGTCACCGCGTAGGCGTGGGCGAGCTCGTCCAGCTCGTCGAAGGCATAGGGCACCTCCTCGTCCTCGTCGGTGAGCACGGTCAGCCGCTGCTCCTCCGCGTTGATCCCGGTCACCACCCCGACGGTGCCGTTGAAGACGCCGTTCTGCCCCTTCTCATAGTTGTTGCGGATCTGGGTGACCTTGTCCCCGACCCGGAAGGTACGGCCGCCGAAGCGGCGCTCCGGGGCGTCCGGCCGGGCCGGGGTGACGGCCGCCTGGAGCAGCACGTTGAGGTTCCCGGCACCGGCCGGACCGCGGTGCATGGGGGCCAGCACCTGCACGTCGCGGCGGGGGTCCAGGCCGAACCGGGCGGGGATGCGGCGGGCCACCACCTCCACCGTCAGGCCGGCGGCGCGCTCGGCGTCGTCCTCCGCGAAGAGGAAGAAGTCCGGCAGGCCCTCGGTGAGCGGGGGCAGGCCCTCATTGATCCGGTGCGCGTTCACCACCACTCCGGACTGCTGGGCCTGGCGGAAGATCCTGGTGAGCCGGACGGCGGGGATCGGCCCCCGCTCGTCCAGCACATCGCGCAGCACCTCGCCCGCGCCCACCGACGGCAGCTGGTCGACATCGCCCACCAGCAGCAGATGTGCGCCGGGGGCGACCGCCTTGACCAGCTTGTTGGCCAGGATGAGATCCAGCATGGAGGCCTCGTCGACCACCACCAGATCGGCGTCCAGCGGGTTGTCACGGTCGTAGGCGGCGTCGCCGCCGGGCTTGAGCTCCAGCAGCCGGTGCACGGTGGACGCCTCGCAGCCGGTGAGCTCGGCCAGCCGCTTGGCGGCCCGGCCGGTCGGCGCGGCCATCACCACCTTGGCCTTCTTGGCCAGCGCCAGGGTGACGATCGACTTCACGGTGAAGGACTTGCCGCAACCGGGACCGCCGGTGAGCACCGCCACCTTCTCGGTGAGCGCCAGCCGCACCGCCTGCTCCTGCTCGGGGGCCAGATCGGCTCCGGTGCGGGTGTGCAGCCAGGCGAGGGCCTTCTCCCAGTCCACCCCCGCGAAGGCGGGCATCCGGTCACTGTCGGCGCGCAGCAGCCGCAGCAACTGGTTGGCCAGCGAGATCTCGGCGCGGTGGAAGGGGACCAGGTAGACCGCCTTCACCGGCTCGCCGCCGGGCTCGGGGGGCGGCAGCTGCTCGCGGACCACGCCCTCCTCCGCCACCAGCTCGGCCAGGCAGTCGATCACCAGGCCCACATCCACCTGGAGGAGCTTGACCCCGTCGGCGATCAGCCGCTCCTCGGGGAGGTAGCAGTGCCCCTGGTCGCTGCTCTGCGAGAGGGCGTACTGCAGGCCCGCCTTCACTCGCTCGGGGCTGTCATGGGGGATGCCGACGGCCTGGGCGATGCGGTCGGCGGTGAGGAAGCCGATGCCCCACACATCGGAGGCCAGCCGGTAGGGCTGGTTCTTGACCACGCCGATGGAGGCGCTGTCGTACTGCTTGTAGATGCGCACCGCCAGCGAGGTGGAGACGCCGACGCTCTGCAGGAAGACCATCACCTCCTTGATCGCCTTCTGCTCCTCCCAGGCGGCGGCGATCAGCTTGGTGCGTTTGGGGCCGAGCTTGGGCACCTCGATCAGCCGGGCGGGCTCCTGCTCGATCACGTCCAGGGTGTCGACGCCGAAGTGGTCCACGATGCGCTCGGCGAGCCGCGGGCCGATGCCCTTGATCAGCCCTGAGCCCAGATAGCGGCGGATGCCCTGGACGGTGGCGGGCAGCACCGTGGTGTAGTTCTCCACCGTGAACTGCCGCCCGTACTGGGGGTGCGAGCCCCAGCGGCCGTGCAGGCGCAGCGACTCCCCCACCTGCGCACCGAGCAGCGCGCCGACCACGGTGAGCAGGTCGTTCGCGCCGCGGCCGGTGTCGACCCTGGCGACGGTGTAGCCGGTCTCCTCGTTGGCATAGGTGATCCGCTCCAGCACACCGGTCACCTCGGCGAGCTGCCGCTGCCCGGCCGGCGGCTGCACCGCCGCGCGTCCGCCCATGAGGCACCCCCCTGCGGTCTGCGGTACTCCCTGGCAGGAACCGTACGGCAGGAACCGTATACCGACGGGCCGACAGCGGGGCGGCCCCGATTGTCAGTGGTGCCTGCAAGGGTGAGCATGAAGCAGGGGAGGCCCTCCTCTCGAC
This sequence comes from Peterkaempfera griseoplana, assembly GCF_001418575.1. Classification (GTDB taxonomy): domain Bacteria; phylum Actinomycetota; class Actinomycetes; order Streptomycetales; family Streptomycetaceae; genus Peterkaempfera; species Peterkaempfera griseoplana. Next base: position 5,965 of record NZ_LIQR01000175.1, on the reverse strand, counting down.
ACCAGGAGCACATGCCATGCTCACCACCGACTTCGTCCCGGGCGCACCCGACTGGCTGGATCTCGGCAGCGCGGACGTCGAGGCGTCCTCCGCCTTCTACGGCGGGCTCTTCGGCTGGACGTTCCGGTCGGCCGGCCCCGACGCCGGCGGGTACGGCTTCTTCCAGCTCGACGGGAGGACCGTCGCCGCCGCCGGCCCGCCCATGGGCGAGGGCGGCGCTCCCCGGTGGACGCTCTACTTCCACACCGCGGACGCCGACGCGACCGCCGAGGCCGTCGAGCAGGCCGGCGGCTCGGTGCGGTTCGCACCGCTGGACGTCTTCACCGCCGGGCGGACGGCCGGCTTCACCGACCCCACGGGCGCCGAGTTCGCCGTCTGGCAGCCGGGCGGGACCAGAGGGCTGGACGCGGTCACCGATCCGGGCACGCTCTGCTGGACCGAGCTGCACACCTCCGACGCCGCCGCCGCACGCGCCTTCTACGGCACGGTGCTCGGCTGGGACGCCCAGGACATGCCGCTGGGCGACTTCACCTACACCGTCGTCAGCACGTCGGGCGGCGGTCAGGACGCCTCGTTCGGCGGGGTGATGCCGCTGCTGCCCGAGCAGCAGGCCGCGGGGGTCGGCTCCCACTGGCTGCCGTACTTCGAGGTCGCCGACTGCGACGCGGTGGTGGCCAGGGCGCAGCGCCTCGGTGGCAGGGTGGTGATGCCCCCGGCGACCATGGCGGGCGTCGGGCGGATGGCCCAGCTGAAGGACCCGTCCGGGGCGTCCTTCTCGGTGATCGCCAGCGCCGCCGGCTGACGGCGCGCCGGGAACAGCAGCGCGGCCGGGGCCGTTGACGCTTGGGGCATGATCGGCATTCCGTACCCTCCACGACCCTCTGAAGGGACGCTCCCTTGAGCCTGTACGACATTCCGCTGCGCACCCTGACCGGTGAGCCCACCTCGCTGGCCGAGCATCAGGGCAAGGCGCTGCTGCTGGTGAACGTGGCGTCCAAGTGCGGCCTGACCCCGCAGTACGAGGGCCTGGAGCGGCTTCAGCAGCGTTATGCGGAGCGCGGTTTCGCGGTGCTGGGCTTCCCCTGCAACCAGTTCGCCGGGCAGGAGCCGGGCACCGCCGAGGAGATCCAGACCTTCTGCTCGACCACCTACGGGGTCTCCTTCCCGCTCTTCGAGAAGGTGGAGGTCAACGGCGAGCACCGGCACCCGCTCTTCGCCGAGCTGACCCAGGTCGAGGACGCCTCCGGCGAGGCCGGCGACGTCCAGTGGAACTTCGAGAAGTGGGTCGTCTCGCCGAAGGGCGAGGCCGTGGCCAGGATCCGGCCGCGCACCGAGCCGGAGTCGGACGAGGTGGTCGCCGCGATCGAGGGCCAGCTGCCGCGCTGACGGCCGCCGGGCACCGGCGGCTCCCGGCCGTCCGGTGCCCGGCCACTACTGTGACGGCCATGAGTGATCTGGAGATACGCCGCGCCACGGCCGAGGACGTGCCCGCGATCGTCGCCCTGCTTGCCGACGACGCGCTCGGAGCCACCCGGGAGTCCCCGGACGACCTGGCGCTGTATCTCGCGGCGTTCGAGCGGGTGGCCGCCGATCCCGGGCAGCATCTGACGGTGGCGGTGCGGGACGGCCGCGTGGTCGCCACTCTGCAGCTGAGTGTGATCCCGGGGCTGTCCCGGCGGGGCACGGTGCGCACGATCATCGAGGCGGTACGGGTGGACTCCGCCGAGCGGGGCAACGGCCTCGGCACCGCGCTGATCGAGTGGGCGGTGGCGGAGTCCGGCCGGCTGGGGGCCGATCTGGTGCAGCTCACCTCGGACGCCACCCGCACCGGCGCCCACCGCTTCTATCAGCGGCTCGGTTTCACCGCCTCCCACCTGGGCTTCAAGCGGGAGATCTGAGAGTCAGACCGGGTCCTCCTCCTGGTTGCGGTGCACCAGGCCGGGCTCACCGGTGTCCCTGCGCCACTCCACCACCAGCTCGTCCTTGGCGCCGAAGCGGACCAGATGGCGGCCGACGACGTCCTCGAGGGTGGGCAGGTCGGCGGTCTCGCCCTCGACGGCGAGCAGCAGAGCGCCGGGCTCGGCGGTGAGGGTGCCGCGCCCGGAGCCGAAGGTCAGGGTGCCGGTGCCGGACTCCTCGTCCCAGACGGCGTCGACACGGCGTCCCAGATGGGAGGCCAGCTGCTTGGCATAGCGGTGGGGGCGGTCGGTGGCGACTCGGGCTCGGGATCGGGGCATGCTCTCTCCAAAGGGGTGCGGGCTCCGGGGGCGGTGGTGATCCGCCCCGGTCAGTGGAGCCTAACCAAGATACTGAGCTTGGCTCAATATATTTTGGACCTTCCCCTCCCGCTACGCTGGGCGACCACCGCGCACCAAGGAGCCCGCCCATGGCCCCGACCATCCGCCGCACCGCCGACGACGCCCCCGCCGCCACGGCGACGGCCGCCGTCGATCCTGCCCACTCCGCGGCGGCCGGGGACGCCGGACCGTCCCAGGGACCCCAGGAGCAGGGGGACGCAGCAGAGCTCTCCGACGCTCTGATGCGCGCCATGAAGCGAATGCGCCGCCAGACGTCCCTGCGTCTGGAGCCCTACGGGATCACTCCCGGACAGGGCCGGGCACTGCGGGTGCTGGCCCATGCGGTGAACTGCGAGACGCCGGGCAGGGCCATGCGGCTCAGCGAACTCGCCGACCGGCTGCACATCGCCCCCCGCTCCGCCACCACCGTGGTGGACGCCCTGGAGGCGGCCGGCATGGTGGTGCGCGTCCCCGACCCGGCCGACCGGCGGGCCGTCGGCCTGCACCTCACCGACGCGGGCCGCCGCGCCGTCCAGCGGATCGGCCTGGTCCGCCAGGAGGTCGCCGAGGAGTACTTCGCGGACGTCAGCGCCGAGGAGCGGGAGGTGGTGCTGCGGGTGCTGAGGCAGGCGGAGAACTCCTACGGAGCCCGGACGCCCTGCGACGAGCGCGGCCGGCGCCGGCAGGGCGGGGCCTGAGCGCGGTCATCCCCACGCCGGCCACCACCAGCGCCGCGGCGCACCCGGCGGTGAGGCTGACGCGCTCCCCCAGCAGCAGCCACGCCGAGGAGATGCCGAAGACCGGCACCAGCAGCGAGTACGGCGCCACCGCCGTGGCGTCATAGGTCCGCAGCAGCCGGCCCCAGGCACCGAAGCCGAACAGGGTGGCCGCCCAGGCCACATAGGCGACGGCGCCCACCCCGGCCGGGGTGATGCCGCGCAGCGCCGCAAGGTCCGCCCGGGGTCCCTCGAAGACCAGGGAGAGGGCCAGCAGCGGAAGCGGCGGCACCGCGCTCACCCAGACCATCCAGCGGAGCATGTCCGGTGGCGCGGCCTTCCTGGTGAGCACATTGGACAGGCCCCAGGCCGCGGCCGCCGCGATCACCAGGACGAAGGACCCCACCGGCCCGCCCAGGCCGTGGTCCAGCGCGGCCAGCAGGATGCCCAGCATCGCCACCGCCAGACCGGCGACCCGGAGCCGGCCCGCCCGCTCCCCCAGCAGCACCGCGGCGAACACGGCGGTGAAGACGGCCTGGCTCTGCAGCACCAGGGAGGAGAGCCCGGCCGGCATCCCGGCCCTCATCCCGATGAACAGCAGGCCGAACTTGACCACCCCCAGCACCACTCCGACCGCCAGCACCCAGCGCCAGGCGACCCCCGGCGGCCCGACGAGGAACACCGCCGGGAACGCCACCGCGGCGAACCGCAGCGCGCAGAAGAGCAGGGGCGGGAAGCTGTCCAGGCCGACGTCGATGAGGACGAAGTTCAGGCCCCACACGGCGGCGACCGAGACGGCGAGCGCGATGTGGGCAGGGGACATGACGCCGCGTCGCACGGCGGTTGGCGGGTGCATGCGTTCAGGATGTCGGGCGCTCAATGTTCAGCACCAGCGATGACATCTGACGGTAAGGGTTTAGCATCACTGCATGCTCGATCTCGGCAGGCTGCGCGCCCTGCACGCGGTGGCGGTACACGGATCGGTCGGAGCGGCGGCCGCCTCCCTCGGCTTCACCCCCTCCGCGGTCTCCCAGCAGATCTCCAAGCTGGAACGGGAGACCCGCACGGTGCTGCTGGAGCGGCGCGGCCGCGGGGTGGCGCTCACCGACGCCGCCCAGGCACTGGCCGCCACCGCGCAGCGGGTGCTTGCGCTGGTGGAGCAGGCCGAGGTGGCGCTGGAGGAGCAGCGGGGGCAGGCCACCGGCCGGCTGCTGGTGGCCTCCTTCGCCACGGGGGCGCGGGGGCTGCTGCCCGGGGCGCTGGCCGAGCTTCGGGTGCGGTGCCCGGAACTGGATGTGCGGCTGCTGGAGACCGACCCGTACCAGGCCACCGAGATGGCCGCCCGCGGCGAGGTGGACCTGGCGGTGGTGCAGGACTGGGAGAACACTCCGCTGCCGGTCCCGCAGGACCTGGCGCGGGCCGACTTCGGCCTCGACCCGGTGGACCTGCTGCTGCCGGACGGGCACCCGCTGGCCGGGTCCGCCGTGGTGGGCACCGCCGAGCTGCGCGGTCAGCGGTGGATCAGCGTCCCGCCGGGGAACATCTGCCACGACTGGCTGGTGCGGACCCTGCGGGAGGCCGGCGAGGAGCCGGATGTGGTGTACCAGGTGGGAGAGTTCGAGACCCAGATCGCCCTGATCGCGGCGGGGCTGGGGGTGGGTCTGGTGCCGCGGCTCGGCCGGGGGCCGCTGCCGCCCGGTGTGCTGGTGCGTCCGGTGGAGCCCGAGCCGGTGCGGCGGGTGTACGCGCTCTGGCGGCGGCAGGCGTCACGCCGTCCCGCGATCACCGCCGCTCTGTCCGCCATGCGGGACTGCTGGCCACTGCGGGACGCGGCGCCGGAGCCGGCCGCGGCGCCGTGACCGGGCACGCCGCCGGAGACGGGCACGTCCCCGCGGGCGGGCATCTCCCCAGCGGCGGGCATCTCCCAGAGCCGAGGCTCGGCCACCGCTGCGAACCGGCCCGCTACCGCGCCAGGCCGATCACCAGCCACATGAAGAGCACCCCTGTCACCGTGAACAGCAGGGTGGTGCGGGAGGGATGCGGGCTGTGCGCCTCGGGCAGGATGTCGGAGGTCGCGAGGTAGAGCAGAAACCCGGCGAAGAACCCCAGATAGAGCCCGAGCACCCGCTCGGGGATGGTGAAGGCCAGCGTCACCGCCGCACCGGTGACCGGGGCGACCGCGTCCGCCGCCAGCAGCCCCAGGGCGCGGCGGCGGTTGTTCCCGTACAGCCGGGTGACCGTGTAGGTGTTGAAGCCGTCGGCGAAGTCATGGGCGATCACCGCGATGGCGACCGCCACGCCGACGGTGCCGCCCGCCTGGAAGGCCGCGCCGATCGCAAACCCGTCCATCAGGCTGTGCCCGACCAGCGCCGCCGCCGCGGTCAGACCTACGCCCTGAGCCCGCTCCGGATGGCGGTGGCCGTGCGCATGGAGGTGGGAGGCGCCCAGATGATGGGTGTGCGCGGCGTACTCGTCCTCATGGGCCCGGTGGACGGCCACCGAGCGCTCCACGATGTGCAGCACCAGAAAGCCGAGAACGAACATCAGCAGCGCGGCCGGTACGCCGAAGATCTCGGTGGGCTGGGCCTTGAGGGCCTCGGGGAGCAGGTCGAAGGAGACCACCCCCAGCATCAGCCCGGCCGCGAGGCCCAGCACCAGGTGGCGCCGGTCGCCGATGTTCTGGGCGACCCAGCCGCCGAGCAGGGTCATCAGGAACGCGCCGGCGGCCACCAGCACTGCTTCCATGCCCCTGCTCCCTCGCTTCCCCGCCCGTCGCTCCCCGCCGCTGCTCTACCGCGTGTCCCTCCCCCGCCCTCGCCCTACCGCCTGGCCTTCACCGCTCTCGTCCCACCGCCCGCACCCGGGCCGGTCGGCCCCGTCGGCCCGTCGGCCGCGGGCTGGGGCCGGGGGCAGGCCCGGTTTCGCCCATCGTGTCCGGGGCCGGCCCGGACA
>NZ_LIQR01000174.1 GCF_001418575.1 Peterkaempfera griseoplana | reverse complement strand
CGCCGCGGCCCGGGCGGCCGCCTCCGCCGCCCTGAAGACCGTCAAGGGCCGGGGCAACGCCGTGGGGGACGTCCAGCTGTCCGCCGTGGACGAGGCGACCGCCCACGGGCACCCCGCCGCCACCGTGAAGATCACCAACCACACCCGCACCGCGGCGTCGTACGCGGTCCAGGTGGACTTCGCGGACGGCGCGGGCAAGGTGGTGGAGACCGCGGTGACGGCGCTCGACGACCTGGGCCCGGGCCAGACCGCCACTCTGCTCACCTTCGGGTCCAAGGCCAGCCAGACCACCACCACCCCCAAGGTCGCCAAGGCCGAGCGCCACTGAGCCACGGCCGGGGCCGGGCCGGGCGGGCGCGCACCGGCCCGGCCCCGGCCGGGTCAGCGGCGGGCCGCCCGGAGCGCGGGCAGATCCGCGACCACGGTGCAGGAGCCGGGGGCGATCTCGGTGAAGCCGGCGTCCCGCACCAGCGGCAGCCCGCTCTCCACCAGCGCCGCCCAGGCGGCGGGCTCCGCCGTGCGCACCGCGAGCGCGAACCCGCTCTCCGCCCAGGCCGCCCGCTCCGCCCCGGTCAGTTCCCACCAGGCCAGCTGGGCGGCGTGCCCCGCCTGCGCCATGGTCTTGCCGGCGCTCATCGGCAGGTCGGGGTTGAGCCAGAGCACCGGCGTGCCGGGCGCCGGGACCGGCGGGGGCTCGGGGTCGTCCAGTTCGGTGCCGGAGACCTGGAGCCTGGCCAGGTCCTTGGGCCAGCCGTCCAGCGGTACGGGCGGGTAGACCCGCACCTCGGCGGCGGTGCCCCGCACGGTGATCCCGGGCAGGTCCCCGGCGCGCCGCCACTCGGCGCCGCGGGCCCGCCGCACCACCTTGCGGATCCGGGCGTCCTGCCAGGCGTCCACCGCCTCGGCCCACTCGCCGCCGGTGGCCCTGGGGTCGGCCAGCAGGGTCAGCACCGCTCGGGCGGCGGTCTCCAGGGCGTCGGTACGGCCGGGGGGCTCGGCCCGCTCCAGGCGGACCACCAGCGGAAGCACATACTGCGGCGCCGCGTCGCGGGCGGCCGCCTGCGAGGGCTCGTCGAAGGGATCGGTCACGCGTTCCAGCATGCCAGCCCCGCTTCGCCGGACCGGCGGCCGGTAGGCTCGCCTGCCATGACCGCAGGCATACCGGCCGGCTACGGCATCGACACCGACCCGGCGCGCATCGACCGGGTACTGGTGCACCGCTGGCTCTCCACCGACGCCTACTGGGCGCTGGGCCGCAGCCCGGAGACCATGGACCGGGCCGTGGACGCCTCGCTGAACTTCGGTGCCTACGACGGCTCCGGCACCCAGTGCGGCTACGCCCGGGTGGTCACCGACCTGGCGACCTTCGCCTGGCTCTGCGACGTCTATGTCGACCGGGCGCACCGGGGGCGGGGACTCGGCCAGGCGCTGGCGGCGGCCGTCCGGGACCATCTGGCGCCCTACGGGCTGCGGCGGGTGCTGCTGGCCACCGGGGACGCCCACGGGGTGTACGAGCGGGTGGGCTTCCGGCCGCTGGCGGATCCGCAGCGGTGGATGGTGCTGGGCACCCAGGGCTGAGCCGGGCCGGTCGGCTCCTCCCCGGCAAGCCCTGGCGGGCGGCGTCCCCCGCCCGCTGGGGGCCGCCGCCGCGCGAGGGATGCCGGGCGCCGGTGCGGCCGTCAGGCCAACGGGTCCGCGGGAAGGTCGCGCAGCGGATGCCCCAGAGCTGCGGCCAGGGCGGTGGAGAGCGGCCTGACCAGCTGGTAGAGGCGGGTGCTCGGGCCGGTGCCCAGCCGCTGCCAGGGGGCGAGCGCCAGCTGGTCGGTGAGGTCCTCGATCCCCTGACGCAGGGCCCGGCCGGCCTCGGTGAGCCTGCCGTCGCCGTCCAGCAGCCCGCGGTCGGCCAGCCGGTGCTCCGCGGCCTCCCAGTCGGTGTCGGACCAGCCGCGCCGGGGCTGGAGGGAGCTTCGTACCTCGCCGCCCTCGGCGGTGATGGCCACCAGCGCCTCGACGGCGTCCAGGCCGGAGCGCAGCAGGGCGGCGTTGTGTCCGTCGCCGCGCCACTCGCGCAGCGTGGTGACGGCCTGCCAGAGCCTGAGGTGGGGCTCGTCGGGGAGCGGCAGCGCGGCGTTGGCCGCGCCCAGCGGGCGCCCGGCCGCGGTACAGGCGGCCGCCGCCGCGGCGGCCAGCTCGGCGGCCTCGGCGATCTCCGGGGAGTCGACGGTCCGGTCGCCGAGGAGTGCCCGCAGTGCGGCGTCGGCGCCGGTGAGGCGGGCCGCGAGGACCTTTCCGGGGTCGGCCCGGTCCCAGACGGCGGGGAGGGAGCGGGCGATCAGTGCGGGGCTGAAGTGGTAGAAGACCGCGTCCACGGCCGGGGCGGTCACCGCTCCCAGCGGGGCGGCGCGTCCGGCGAAGTAGACGGCCCAGGGGTGGGTGATGCCGTACGGCTGGTAGGCGGCGGCGGTCTGCGGGGCCAGGATGGCGCTGGTGTGGTACGGGTCCAGGGCGTCACGCAGGGCGCGGGCGAGACGCAGTTCTGCGGGGCGCTGGGGCTGCTGCACGGTCACTGACGGCTCCTCGGTAGGCTGACCGACGAGCATCATAGGATGAATATTTCATCTCCTCAATGATTTTCGGGCCACGGCGGACCGTCCCGGAGCGCGGGCCCGGGCGGCGTCAGCGCAGCCGCGGGTCGAGGGCGTCCCGTACCGCGTCGCCCAGCAGCAGGAACGACAACACCGTCACCGAGAGGAAGAGCGCCGGGAAGACCAGCAGGTGCGGGTGGTCGGCGTAGAAGTCCTGTGCCATGTTGAGCTGGAGACCCCAGGAGACGGTGGGGTACTGCAGTCCCACGCCCAGGTAGTCCAGGGTCGCCTCACCCGCGATCACATTGCCGACGTTGAGCATCGCCACCACGAAGACCGGCGCGAAGGCGTTGGGCAGGATGTGGCGGGCCATCAGCCGCAGCGGCCCCGCCCCCAGCGCCCGGGCGGCCAGCACGAAGTCGGCCTCCCGTACCGCGATCACCTGGGAGCGCATGATCCTGGTCATGGTGGTCCAGCCGAGCGCCACCAGCACCAGGGTGATCGCCCAGATGCCGTGCCCGGGGAAGGCCACCAGGATCACCGTGGCGCCCAGGACGAAGGGCAGCCCGAAGAAGATGTCGGTCAGCCGGGAGACCACCGCGTCGACCACCCCGCCCAGGTATCCGGCCAGGGTGCCCAGCACCACCGAGACCGCGAGCGCGAAGACCGTCACGGCCGTGCCCACCACCAGGCTGGGCCGGGCCCCGTGCACCACCTGCGACCAGTAGTCGCAGCCCTGGACGTCCCAGCCGAAGGGATGCCCGGAGGCCGGGCCCTGCTTGGCGCGCAGCAGGTCGCACTGCTCGTTGGGGCCCAGCCGGGCGAAGAGCGAGGGGACCGCCGCCATCACCGCGGCCAGCAGCAGGATCACCACGGAGCACCAGAAAAGCGGTCTGCGGCGCAGTTCGTACCAGGCGTCGCCGCCGCGCCGCCGGACCCGCTCCGCGGGCGGCCGTTCGGGGTCGGGCAGCGGTGCTGCGACCGGGTCCAGCGTGGTGGGCTCACTCATGGCGGATCCTCGGGTCCAGAACGCCGTAGAGCAGGTCCACGGCCAGGTTCACCAGCAGGAAGACCAGCACCAGCGCGGTGGTGGCGCCGACCACCACCGGGCCCTCCTTGAGCTGGATGGACTGGAACACCTGCTGCCCCACCCCGGGCAGGTTGAAGATCCCCTCGGTCACCACCGCCCCGGCCATCAGCGAACCGAAGTCCACCCCCAGGAAGGTGACCACCGGGATCAGGGAGTTGCGCAGCGTGTGCACCACCACGGTGCGGGTGCGGGTCAGCCCCTTGGCCGTGGCGGTGCGGACGTAGTCGGCGCGCAGGTTCTCGATCAGGGTGGTGCGGGTCAGCCGGGCCACGTACGCCAGACCGAAGGAGCCCAGCACCATGCCGGGCAGCAGATAGCTGGTGGGCCAGCCGTCCTCGGTGCCCGCGGTGGGCAGCAGCTGCCACTTCAGGCCGATCAGCAGCTGGGCGGTGTAGCCCACCACGAAGACCGGCACGGCGATCACCAGGGTGGTGCCGGCCAGTACGGCGGTGTCCACCGCCTTGCCGCGCCGCAGCCCGGCGACGACCCCCAGGAAGGTGCCGAAGACCAGCTCGAAGAGCCAGGCGGTGACGGCCAGTTGGGCCGTCACCGTCCAGCGGTCGCGCAGCAGGTCGGAGACGTTCTGTCCGGTGAAGGTCTCACCGAGGTCGCCGCGCAGCAGCCCGGCGAGGTACTTGCCGTACTGCACCAGCAGGGGGTCGTCCAGGTGGTAGCGCTGGTGCAGCGCGGCCAGCACCGAGGGTGAGACCGGCTTGTCGCCCGCCAGGGCCCGGACCGGGTCGCCGGGCAGCGCGAAGACCAGGGCGTAGATCAGGAAGGTGGTCCCCAGGAACACGGGCACCGCCTGGAGCAGCCGCCGTGCGGTGTACCGCCACATCTACTTCACGCTGATCTGGTCGAGGTGGAGCGTGATGTAGGGGTCGACCTTGACGTTCTGCAGGCGCTCGGAGTAGGCGGAGTAGTCGGTCCAGTTCCACAGCGGCACCATCGGCATCTCGCCCAGCGCGACATCCTCGGCCTGCTGGTAGAGGCGGATGGCGGCGGCCGGGTCGGCGGCCTGGTTGGCCTGCTTCACCAGGTCCAGGAACTTCGGGTTCTGCCACCCCATCTTGTTGCCGTTGCCCCACATCGGCTCCAGGTAGTCCTGGGCGTTGGGGTAGTCCATCACCCAGTTCTGCCGGTACGGCCCGCTCTCCTTCCTGCCGGAGAGGGTGGAGGAGTAGTCGGCGGCCGGGATCTTGCGGAAGGTGATCTGCTGGATGCCCAGGTTCTGCTTGAGCTCGTTGGCGACCGCGGTCATCCACTGTTCGTAGGTGGAGTCGGAGTTGGCGAACCACAGTTCCAGCGGGCCGTTGAAGCCGCCCGCCTGGGTGAGCAGCTGCTTGGCCTTGGCCGGGTCGTAGGTGCAGGCCTCGCCGCAGGCGTCCTTGCGGTAGCCGGGGACGTTGGGCGCCAGCAGCGAGGCCATCGGCTGGTAGGCGCCGTTGTACACCGCGTTGACGATGGCCTTGCGGTCGATCGCCATGGAGAAGGCCTTGCGCACCCTCGGGTCGGCGAAGCGCTTGTCGAAGACCGGGAAGCCCAGGTAGTCCATGGTGCCGCTGGGGGTGTCCAGCAGCCGGTCGCCCAGCAGCCGCTTGGCCTCGGGGATGTGCGCGGGCGGGATGTTCACCATGTAGTCCACCTGCCCGGCCTGGAAGTCGGTCCAGGCGGTGTCCTTGTTGGCGTAGATCTTGAACTGCACGCCGCCCGCGGCGGCCGGCCGGGGGCCCTTGTAGCCGGCGTACTTCTTCAGCGCGATCTGCTGGTTGTGCTGCCAGTCCCCGTCCATCTGGAAGGGGCCGTTGCCGATCGGGTGGACGTCGAACTTCTTGGGGTCGCTGAAGGCCGCCCGGGGCAGCGGAGCGAAGCCCATGTAGGAGAGCGTCATCGGGAAGGGGCTGAAGGGGGCGGTCAGCTTCACCGTGAAGGTGAGGTCGTCCACCACCTTGAGGCCGCTGAGGGTCTTGACGGCCGGGGCCGCCTTGCCGTCCTCGGGGTTGAGCGCCGGATAGCCCTCGATGTTGCCGAAGTAGTAGTTGTTGGCCCACCCGTTGGGGCCGTACGCGGCGGCGTTCCAGGCGTCCACGAAGCTCTGCGCGGTGACCTTCTCCCCGTTCTGGAAGGTCTGCCCCGCCCTGAGCTTGATCGTCCAGTTGCGCTGGTCGCCGGAGGTGACCGACTGCGCCGCCTGCATCACCGGATGGCCGTCCTTGGGGTCCAGGACCACCAGGGTGTCGAAGACGCCGTTGAGCACATCGATGGAGTAGCTGCTGGAGGTGTTGCCCGGGGTCAGATGGTCGGGTTCGGTCAGGGCGACGCTGTACGAGGCGTCCGCACCGGTGGCGTCCCCCTTCCCCTTCCCGCCGGAGCCGCCGCACGCGGTGGCGGCGAGCAGGGCGGCGAGGGTTGCGGCGCCCCAGCGGACGGGGCGGACGAGCCTGGTCATGGAACCTCCGGGCGGCAGAGTGTGATGCCAAAGAACACCACCGGGGGTGGCCTGAGGCAACGCCTCGTCAGCAATGTTTGCCCTCAACGAACAGCGGACAACCCATTCGGCCCACCAGGTCCCTCCCCCGGCCGCACCGGGGCCGCCGCGCACCGCCTTTCCAGGCGCCGCGCACGGCCCTTCGCCGCTGGGCGGGCGCCCGGGTCGGGGCCCGGGTCGGGTGTCCGTCCTGGCCGTCCGGGTGCCCCCGGCGGCGCGGGGACCCCAGCCGGCGGGTCGCTCAGCCGACGGGCGGGGCGGAGGCGAGCAGGGCCGCCGGCAGGGCCGCCCTCGGGGCGAGCGCGTCCAGGCGGACGTGCTCGCTGCGGGCATGCGCGCCGCCGCCCCGCGGGCCCAGTCCGTCGAGGGTGGGAACCCCCGCGGCGCCCGGCCAGTTGGTGTCCCCCGCGCCGCCCGCCGGACCGCCGGTGAGGGTCAGCCCCAGCCGTGCTCCGAGCACCCGCGCATGGTCCATCAGGGCGCGGTCGGAGCCGGGCTGCCAGGTGGTCGCCGTGGGCACCCGGGATGCGTTCGACGTCGGCGCCGGCCGCGGAGAGCCCCCGGGCCAGTTCGCCGGCGAGCAGGTTCAGCCGGGCGGCGTCCCCGGAGGGGGACTCCAGGGCGACCAGTTCGGCGAGCCGGCGCCGCATGCGCCGCTCCCGGGCCCGGGCGGCGGCGGGCAGCCGGGCACAGAGGCCGTCGGGTTCCTCGGGTTCGGCGTCAGTCGTAGTCGGGCTCCCGGGCGGCCGCGGCCACATGGGTGAGCGCGCGGAAGCAGCGCATCCCGTCGTACATCCGCTCAGCCGTGAAGGCCACCGTGCGCGGGCCCTCGGCGGTGACGGTGGGCACGGCGGTGCAGGCGTCGGCGAGCTGGGTGGCGTAGAACTCCAACTCGAACCGCCAGGGGCCGCGCGGTACGCTCTGCGGCCGGCCTGCCGCCTCCAGGGCGCCGGCTGCCGCCTCACGGATCAGCGAGGCGGTGCGCACCGGCGGCAGGCAGACCGCGGCGTAGCGGCTGACGCAGGTCTTCACCGCCACGGTGCGTGCGTGCGGCGCCCAGTCGGCGGCCTCCTTGCAGGTGAGGTCGTCTCCGGTGACCAGCACCACGGGCACTCCCGCCTCGGCGGCGAGCAGCGCGTTCAGCCGGCCCTCGGAGGCGGGCTCGCCGTTGATGCGCAGCTGGAGCAGGCCGGTGGGCATATAGGTGTGGGACAGCACACCCGGCTCGCCGCCGCCGGTGTGGTAGCCGACGAAGGCCACCGCGTCGGCCTCCAGCACCCCCTCCATCATGCCGAGCGGCTTGTGCCGTCCCGTGAGCATGGCGGCACGCGGGTCCAGCTCCTCCAGCAGGATGTTGCGCATGGTGCAGTGCGCCTCGTTGACCAGCACCTCGTCGGCGCCGGCGTCCAGGAAGCCCTGCACCGCGGCGTTGGTGTCGGAGGTCAGCATCCGGCGGAAGCGGTCCCACTGCTCGCTGCCGGGGCGGACGTCCTGGGGACAGGTGACGCCGCTGGCGCCCTCCATGTCCGCCGAGACCAGAATGCGCATCTGCTGCTCTCTCTCTGCCCGGTGCGGTCGGCGGGCGACGTGGTCGGGGTCCTGCGGAGCTGGTGCGGTCCGGCCGTACGGGGCACCGCCGCGGCCGGGCCCCACGGGTCCGTACCGGGCGCGTACCACGTCCTGCCGGAAGTAGCGGCCGGGAGCCCCGGAGGTCCCCCGGCAGGGTGAACCGGACCGGTCGGGCGACGCCCGGGGGACGGTCGCGGCGCGGGCGGTCCGTCATCACTCCCGGTACCCCGGGAGGGCGCCGGAGATCCCTGCACGGCGGGCGGGGGCCGGAGGGCGCGGAGGACGTTCCCGGCTCCCCGGGCGCGGTGGCCGGGCGCCTCCGCTGTCCGCCCCGGGTCACCACGACGGCCCCGGTGTCCACCCGTCCGCTCCCCACGGCGTACGCCATGGGGAGCAGAGGTGGTCCTGGGGCCGCTGAGCCGTGGACGGAGGCGGCGGACGGTCACCCGAGGGCGGTCCGGGAGGGGACCAGATCGACGTCGTCGGCCTTGACGAAGGCGACCCGGTGACCGAACTGGATCTCGTAGTAGCAGGTCTGACCGGTCACCACCCGGTGCCCGGCCGGGTCGAAGGTGGTGGCCCAGTAGTACTGCCCGGCCACCGTGCCGCCGACCGCGTACCGCTGCCCCGCGGGCATCCGGTACTGCAGCGGCGTCACGGACTGCACCGGTACGCCCTCCGGATAGGCGGACGCCTCCGGATAGGCCCGGCCGTAGACGGGGATGTCGGCGAGGCCCGCCCTGGGTGTCACCACGACGCCCTTGGACCAGACGGCGGTGCGCTCGTCCGGCGCGTTGCGGAACCAGGCCTTCCGGCCGAGGTACCAGATCGCCGTCCAGTCGCCCTCGCGGCCCGCGAGGGCGTAGCGCTGGCCGGTGGTGGCGCGGGCCCCCATGTCGGTCACCGCGTCGGTCGCCGGGTCGGGGCTGCGGCCGATGTCGGTGATCAGCGGCGAGTCGTCCGCCGGCAGGGTGTGCAGCGCGACCGACGCGGAGCCCTGGGACGGGCACGGCTCGCCGGCGGCGGTGCAGCCGGTGTAGACGGGCCGGTTGGTGTCGTAGTCGGGCAGGATGGTGACCAGGCCGCCGTTCGGACCGGCGTCGGGGTGGAACGGCCGCCCCAGGAGCTCGAAGTAGTGTGCCCAGTCCCAGTACGGGCCGGGGTCCAGATGCATCCCGCCCACGGAGGAGGCGGTGGGGCCGGGCACGTTGTCGTGGCCCAGGATGTGCTGGCGGTCCAGCGGGATGTCGTACCGCTGGGCGAGGTAGCGGACCAGGCGCGCCGAACTGCGGTACATCGCCTCGGTGTACCAGGTGCCGCCGCTCGCCAGGAAGCCCTCGTGCTCGATGCCGACGGAGCGGGCGTTGATGTCCCAGTTGCCCGCGTGCCACCCCACGTTGCGCGGCTGGATGTGCTCGTCGACATGGCCGTCGGCGGAGCGGATGCTGTAGTGCCAGCCCAGGTAGGTCGGGTCCTGCACCAGTTTGAGGGTGGTGTCCCAACTGGCCTCGGTGTCATGGATGACGATGTAGTCGATCTGCTGCGACTCGGGGCGGTCGGCGAGGTCGTAGTTGCCGTAGTCGCCGGGGTCGCTCGTCAGCTGTTGGTAGGGCGCCGGCAGCCACTCGCAGGCCAGGGTGCGCGGGCAGTCCGGGGCCCGGTCCTCCGCGGGGGCCGCGGGGGTGTCGACCGGTGCGGCGCGCAACGCCACGGACTGCCCGTCGTCGGTGGTACGCCGGGCGCCGCTGCGCAGCAGTCCGTAGACCTCGTCGGCGAACTGACGCTGTGTCGCCTCGTCGTCGGCGCCGGAGTAGCGGGCCACGGTCCAGTACCAGGCGGCGGGGTCGCCGCTCGCCGCTCGGTGCTGCTGCCGCTGGAGGTCGGCGAGCAGGGCCGCCCCGCCGGCGATGTTGGCCGCGGGGTCGGTACGCAGCGCGGCGGCGGGCAGCCGGGTGAGTCGGGCGGCGCGCTCCAGGGTGCGCAGCCTTGCGGGGACGGCCGCGGGTGCGGGTGCCGGCGCCGTCGGCCGGTCCAGGGGACGGGCGTCGTCACCTCGGGCGTCGCCCCCGCCGTCACCGGACTGTCGCGGCAGTGCGGCCAGGGCCGCCGGGGCGTCGGTGAGGTGCATCGGGCCGTAGCCCGCGTCGGTGCTGGGCTGCCCGGCATGGGTGTCCCAGCGGGACTCCAGGTAGGAGACGCCGAGCAGCACGGCCTCGGGGACGCCGTAGCGCTGAGCGGCCTCCCGGTAGGTGTTCTGACGTTCCGTCGGCTGCTGGGCGGCGTGTGCCTGCGGGGCCGCCGCGACCGCCGACAGCAGGGCGGCCGCGGTCGCGGCGGCGAGGGTGCGCGGCGTGCTGCGTCGCGCTCTGGCAGGAAGCATGAGCACTCCTGACGGAAGGTCTGGGAGGGGTTCGGTCCCGGGGCGGCCGGGTGCGCCGGCCGGCGGTTCAGCCGTTGGCGAGGGCCTGGAGCCGGTCGTAGGCGCCGTTGAAGTAGTCCTGGTCCCCGGGGAAGGTGCCGGAGTCGGCGTACTGCCAGATGGTCTGGTAGCTCCAGCCGGCCGGCAGGGTTCCGACGGCGGTGGAGTAACGGGCTACCCACAGCGGGTTGGTGGCGCCGAAGGCCGAGCTGTTGCCGGTGCAGGTGGTCCACCAGCTGGTGGAGGTGTAGATGGTCGGGTAGCGACCGGTGAGGCTGTGGACCGTGTTGCTGAAGTCACGTATCCAGCTCACCATGCCGGACTGGCTGAGCCCGTAGCACGTTGCGCCGTACGGGTTGTATTCGATGTCGAGCGCCGGCGGCAGGGTCTTGCCGTCCTTGGACCAGCCGCCGCCGTGGCTGACGAAGTAGTTGGCCTGGGAGGCACCGCTGGAGTTGTCCGGCAGGGCGAAGTGGTAGGCGCCGCGGATCATGCCGACGTTGTAGGAGCCGTTGTACTGCTGGGCGAAGTACGGGTTGGTGTAGCTGGTGCCCTCGGTCGCCTTCACATAGGCGAACTTGGCGCCGTTGGCCCAGGCGGTGCTCCAGTTGACGTTCCCCTGGTAGCCGCTGACATCCATCCCCGGGGTCTGGGTCACCATGGGAAGGGCGGTGCGGGGGGTGATGTTGCCGCCCTCGTGTTGACGGATCGTCGAACCCGCATAGTCGCTGTCGGGATGTGCGGGCCCGGCCGTCGGCCTGGCGGCGTCGGCGGTGCCCGCGGTGCCGCCCAGCACCAGGGCTCCCAGGGCGAGGACGGCCGCGGCGGAGCGGACGGTCCGGAGGCTGATGGTCATGACTACCCCTCGGAACTAGGGAGTGGCATGTGCATGGCGCATGGACGGTACAAGCCGCCGGGCCCGGCGGGCCAGCGTCCGTTCACTCCCAGCGGACCGCCGCCGTCCGGGCGCCGGAAGTCCGGGTGCAGGAAGTTCGGTGGGGGCGGACACACCACCGCATTCGCTGGCAACCGCCGTACGCAGCGAGGAGAGTGATGCCCTGTCGTGCCCTCGTCGACTCCTGGAGCGCTCATGGAGCAGGCCCCGATCTCCCGCCGCGCCGCCCTCACCGGCGCGCTCGCCGCAGCCGTCGCCGTCTCCGTCCCGCAGACAGCGCACGCCGCCGTACCGGACCGTCACCGGACGCCCGACAGCGCTCCCGTGGACTACCACGCCTGGACCCGCTACGCGGACTGGCACGCCGGAACCGCCGCCGGGGTACGGGTGCGGCCCGGCGGCGGCCACTCCCCCGACGGCATCACCATCGACCAGCCGCTCGGCACCGCTCCGTACACCGACCCCCACACCGGCACCACCGCCGACTGGGAGTACGCGACCTGGACCTCCCCCGAGCACCGCCTCGGCTTCGGCGCCAGTGAACTGGTCGCCTCCTGGAACGCGGACACCCCGCCTGGCACCTGGATCGAGGTGGAGCTCCAGGGCACCTACAGCGATGGCGGCACCACCCCCTGGTATGTGATGGGCCGCTGGGCGGCCGGCGACGCCGACATCCGGCGCACCTCGGTCGACGGCCAGAGCGACTCCCGCAGCGACATCTCCACCGACACCTTCGAGATCAGCGACAAGGCGAGCGGACTGCGTCTGGCCTCCTACCGGCTGCGGATCACCCTGCGCCGCCGTCCCGGCAGCACCGCCACGCCCCTGGTGCGCAGGCTCGGTGCCATGGCGTCCGACATCCCCGACCGCTTCACCGTCCCCGCCTCCGTCCCCGGCGAGGGCCGCGGGATCGAACTCGCCGTCCCCCGCTACTCGCAGGACGTCCACAAGGGCCAGTACCCGCAGTACGACAACGGCGGCGAGGCCTGGTGCAGCCCCACCTCCTCGGAGATGGTCGTCGAGTACTGGGGCCACCACCCCTCCGCCGCCGACCTCGCCTGGATCGACCCCTCATACGCCGACCCGGCGGTCTGCCAGGCGGCCCGTTCCACCTACGACAGCCAGTACGCGGGCTGCGGCAACTGGCCCTTCAACGCCGCCTATGCGGCCTCCTACGGCCTGGACGCGCTGGTCACCCGGCTGCGCTCGCTGAACGACGTGGAGCGGCTGATCAAGGCCGGCATCCCGGTGATAACGTCCCAGTCCTTCCTGGCCACCGAACTGGACGGGGCCGGCTACGGCACCTCCGGCCACTTGATGACCCTGATCGGCTTCACCGCCGACGGCGACGTCATCGCCAACGACCCGGCCTCCGCCGACGACACCGCGGTCCGCCATGTCTACCGGCGGCGCCAGTTCGAGAACATCTGGCTGAGGACCAGGCGTTACGCCGCCGACGGTTCCGTCCGCGGCGGCTCCGGGGGAATCGTCTATCTGTACAAGTCCCCGGATGTGGCGTGGCCCAAGGGGCTCGGGCTCAGCTGACCCGGCCCCGGATATCTCCCCCGGAAAGGGAGGCGTTCCGGGCCCGGGCCGAATGACGATTCCGCTCACCGGCGGGCGTGAGGAGAGCGCAATTCCGCGGCGGAATGCGGGGGCGTGCGGCCCGCGCGACCGCCGCGTGTGCGTCACGTCCGGGCCGCGCGTAGCGTGGTGAGGAGACGATTCTCCGAATCGACGGGAGGAACGCTGATGCAGATGAAGAAGCCGGTCGCCGTCTTCGGATCAGCCCTCTTCGCTGCCGGTGTGGCCATCGCGCCGACCGCCGCCCCAAGTGCCTGGGCAGCGCCGGGCTCTCACACGGTGGCAGCCGCACCGCACTCCGCGTCCGCCAACAACCCCTACCGAACCGGTTACCGGCAGGGTTTCCGTGACGGCTGGGCGGATGCGCGGGACAACTGCGAGCAGAACGGCGGAAACAACGGGTACGGGCAGAACAACGCGCAGTGGAAGCTCGGTTACGGCGACGGATACCAGGCGGGTTACATCGCGGCCGAGGCGCAGTTCTGCGGCAATTACTGACCGGTGATTCATTACCTCGGCGGCGTCGGGGAACAAGCCGGCTCCACGGGCGTGACGGCCGTGGAGCCGGCTTTGTGCGGTCCGCACCCGGTGCAGGGGACGGCGTGCTCGTCCCGCCGGCCCCCTCGCAGCGGCGAGGGTGATGACCTCTGAGGTCATCGACCCGGGTGCGGGTCCCCTGACAGAGTCCCGGGTGTCAGGGAAACCGCAGCAACACACCGAAGGAGGGGCCGCCATGAGCGACCTCAAGGAGCTTGTCGTCCGTTACCTCGCCGTCTGGAACGAGGCCGACGCGGAGCGCCGCGAGCAGGCCGTCGCGGAGCTCTGGGCCGAGGACGGGACGTACACCGACCCGCTGGCGGACGTGTCCGGGCGGGCCGGGATCGCCGCGGTGGTGGCCGCGGCCCGGGAGCAGTTCCCCGGCTTCTCCTTCCGGCTGGCGGGTGAGGTGGACACCAACCACCACATCGCCCGGTTCCAGTGGGAGCTGGTGCCGGACGGCGGCGGGGAGGCACCGGTGGTCGGCTTCGACGTGGCCGTGGCGGACGGCGAGGGCCGGCTGAAGAGCGTGTACGGGTTCCTGGACCGGGTGCCGTCGGCCTGAGGCCGGACAGGGCCCGTCCGGTCACTCGCCGGGGCGTCCGGTCACTCGTCGAGGAACGGCGGCAGCAGCAGGTCCCGCAGTTCCGCGGTGAGGCCCTCCCGCAGTTCGGGCCGGCCGTGGAACTGCGCGGGCGTGTTCTGGAGGAGCACGATCCGCCAGCCGCCCCCGCCGAGCCTGCCGGCGACGATCGTCTGACGGGCGTTGAGCTCGGGCTTGACGTCCGACTCGCCGGGCGGCACCAGCCCGGCGACCGCCTGCAGTACGGCGGCGTCCGACCCCAGCAGCCGCACCCCGCGCACCTTGGCCACATAGACCGGGGTGAGGTGTCCTGCGAAGAGCGCGGCCATGTCGGCGGCGATCTGGTCGCGCCCGCAGTGGCGGCTCCCGTCGAAGCCGATCGCCTCGCCGTCCTCGGCGAACGTCGCGGCGAAGGCCTCGGCGTCCCGGGTGTTCCAGCCCTCCAGCAGCGCCCGGTAGAGCTCGCGGACGGCCCGGTCGACGGCGGCGTCGGTACCCATGCCGCCCAGCCTAGAACCTCCGCGGCCGTTTCTCCGCCGCAACGTCCCGGTGGCTGTCCCGGCCGCCCCGTCCCAGGATGGCGGTATGGGCAATGACGGCGGTATGGGCAGGATCGACGAGTACGGCGGCGGGCAGGGTCCCTCGGCCGATGTGCTGGTGGTGACGACCAACGACGTACCGGGCTGCCGGGTGGACCGGGTGCTGGGTGAGGTGTTCGGCCTCACGGTGCGTTCCCGGCACCTCGGCAGCCAGGTCGGCGCGGGCCTGAAGTCGCTGATCGGCGGTGAGCTGCGGGGGCTCACCAAGACGCTGGTGCAGAGCCGCAACGAGGCGATGGAGCGGCTGCAGGAGCAGGCCCGCGCCCGGGGCGCCAACGCGGTGCTGGCGATGCGGTTCGATGTGACCGAGGGCCCCGAGGCGGGGACGGAGATCTGCGCCTACGGCACCGCGGCGGTGATCAGCCGGCTGAGCTGAGCAGCGGGACCGGGACCGTGCGCAGCGCCGCCGCCAGGTCCTCCAGCAGGTCCTGGGGGTCCTCCAGGCCGACCGAGAGGCGTAGCAGACCGGGATCCGGGCGGGCACCCTCCGCCACCGGCCGGTGGGTGAGCGCGGCGGGCACCTGGATCAGGGTGGAGACGCCCCCCAGCGACACCGCATGGGTGATCAGCCGGCACCCCGCCGCGACCTGCTCGGCGGCTGCGGCGCCTCCCCGTACGGCGAAGGCCAGCACCGACCCGGGCAGTGCCAGCTGCCGTCCCAGCAGGCCGGACGGGTCGCCGCCGGGCAGTCCGGGGAAGTGCACCCGGGTGACCTCGGGCCGGTCGGCCAGCCAGCCGGCGAGGACCCCGGCGCTCTCGCTCTGCCGGCGCACCCGCAGCGGCAGGGTCTGCAGACCCCGGTGGAGCAGATAGGCGGAGAGCGGGTGCAGGATGCCGCCGGTGACGGCGCGTACGGACCGCAGCCGCGCGGCCCACTCGGGGCCGCAGGCGACCACACCGGCCAGGACGTCGCCATGTCCGCCCAGGTACTTGGTGGCGCTGTGCAGCACCAGGTCGGCGCCGTGCCGCCCGGGGCGCTGGAGCACGGGGGTGGCGAAGGTGTTGTCGACCAGCAGCGGCACCGGGTCGGCCCCGGGGCGGCGGCACTGGGCGGCGACGGCGGCGATGTCGACCAGTTGCAGGGTGGGGTTGGCGGGGGTCTCCAGGATCACCAGGCCGGTGTCGGGGCGCAGCGCGGCCGCGACGGTGTGCGGCTCGGCCCAGCTGACCTCGGTGCCGAGCAGTCCGGTGGCCAGCAGGTGGTCGGTGCCGCCGTAGAGAGGGCGTACCGCGACGACATGGCCGCGGCCCGCGGCGCGGGCGGCGGTGAGGCAGGCGGCGAGGGCGGCCATGCCGGAGGCGAAGGCGACGGCCTCGGGCTGCTCCTCCAGTTCCGCCAGGGCGTCCTCGAAGCGGGCCGTGGTGGGGTTCCACAGCCGCTGGTAGACATGGCTGTGGGCGGGGTCGGGGCGGCCGCCGCCGGCCAGCTGCTCATAGGCGTCGCCCCCGGTGCCCACGCCGGGGAGCGGATTGGCGGTGGAGAGGTCGATGGGCGGCACATGGACGCCCAGGCCGTGCAGATCGCTGCGGCCTGCGTGGACGGCGGTGGTGTCGGGGCGGCGGTGTTCCGTCATGTCGGTCCTCCCTGGGGCGGGTGCGCTGTGGAGGCCACCGTGGAGGACTTGCGGTGTTCCGCGCGGTGCGGCCGCACGATATTCGGGTTCCGGCCGCCGACTCTTGCTCTTCTTCGGTACACGGGGTCACCATCGTGCTCGTGCCGAACGAACGTCACCACGAGCTGGCGCCCGTCGACCGGGCCATCCTGCGGGTGCTGCGCGACAATGCGCGCACCCCGAACAAGGCCGTGGCGGAGGCGGTCGGGATCGCGCCGTCGACCTGCCTGACCCGGATCCGGTCGCTCTGCGAGCGGGGCGTCATCCGGGGCTTCCACACCGATGTGGACCCGGGGGCGCTGGGCCTGGGCGTCCAGGCCATGATCGCGGTGCGGCTGCACTCCCATGCGCCCCGGCATGTGGCGGCGTTCGTGCGGGGCGCACCGGACCTGCCGGGGGTGCTGTCGGTCTTCCATGTCGCCGGGCCGGACGACTATCTGCTGCATGTGGCGGCGGCGGACACGGCGGCGCTGCGGGACTTCGTCCTGGAGCAGCTGACCGCGCATCCCGCGGTGCAGCAGGCCCGGACCAGTCTGATCTTCGGCCAGGTGCGGGGCGCGGCCGCGGGTGCCGCCGACTGAGGCCGGTCAGCTGACGGGTCCGCTGCGGCCCCAGCCGGGGGCGCGGACCTCCAGGTCCACCTCCTCGGGGGTCACCTCGTCGCCGCAGCAGCGGCAGACCACGGCCGGGTCCAGGGTGTGGTCGCGGTGGCGCAGTACGGCGGGGGGTTCGGCGACGGCCCACTTGTCGCCCCAGGCCAGCAGGGCGCGGATCACCGGGCTGAGGTCCCGGCCCGCCGGGGTGAGGTGGTACTCGAAACGTGGCGGGCGTTCGCTGTAGGGGCGGCGCTCGACCACGCCTGCCTCCTCCAGGGCGCGCAGCCGTGCGGTGAGCCGGTCCCGGGGGGCACCGGTGTTGCGGACCAGCGCGTCGAAGCGGTGGTTGCCGAGAAGGATCTCGCGTACGGCGAGCAGCGCCCACTTCTCACCGACGACGCCGAGGGCGGCAGCGGCCGAGCAGGGACGCCCGGGCAGGGCGGGGGTGGTACCGGTCACCCCACAAGGTTGCCATTCCAAACCCACTGCCGCTAGCTTGCGGCCATGAGAGTTGGAGAATCAAACTCACCTGCCTCGGCAGCCGCCACCACCTGGGTGGTGTCCGCGGGCGTCTTCGTGGTGAACCTCGACCTGTTCATCGTGAACGTCGCCATGCCCGCCCTGGGCACCTCCTTCCACCACGCCCCGCTGTCCTCGCTCTCCTGGGTGCTCAACGCCTACGCCATCGTCTTCGCGGCGCTGCTGGTCCCCGCCGGGCGCCTGGCCGACCGGGCCGGACACCGCCGGGGCTTCCTGCTGGGCCTCGGCGTCTTCACCGCCGCCTCCGCGCTCTGCGCGGTGGCCCCCGGCGTCGGCTGGCTGGTGGCGGCCCGGATGCTGCAGGCCGCCGGGGCCGCCGCCCTGATGCCCACCTCGCTGGCGCTGCTGCTCGCCGCCACCCCCGCCGAGCGCCGCACGCACGCGGTCCGCGGCTGGGCCGCCATCGGCGGCATCGCCGCCGGCCTCGGCCCCGTGCTGGGCGGCCTGCTGGTGGCGGCCGACTGGCGCTGGGTCTTCCTGGTCAACCTCCCGGTGGGAGCGGCCGCGCTCGCGGTCGGCGCCCGGCTGCTGCCCGATGTACGGCCGGAGCAGCGCGGCCCGCTGCCCGACCTCGCCGGGGCGGCACTGCTCACCCTGGGCATCGGCGCCCTCGCCCTCGGCCTGGTCAAGGCCCGCGACTGGGGCTGGAGTTCCGCCGGGGTGATCGGGGCGCTGGCCGCCTCGGCGCTGCTGGCCGGGGGGTTCCTGCTGCGTTCGGCCCGCCATCCGGCCCCGGTGGTGGAACTGCCGCTGCTGCGCGTCCGGGCGTTCGCCGTCGCGTCCGGGGCCTCGCTGCTCTTCGCCGTCGCCTTCGCCGCGATGCTGCTCACCTCGGTGCTCTGGTGCCAGCAGGTCTGGGGCTACTCGGCGCTGCGCACCGGCCTGGCCATCGCGCCCGGACCCCTGGTGGTCCCCCCGCTCGCCCTGGCCACCGGACGCGTGGTGCACCGCTTCGGCCCAGGGCCGGTCGCGGCGGTCGGCTGCCTGGTGTTCGGCGCCGGGACGCTCTGGTGGGCGACGGCCCTGGACACCGGGCCGCACTGGGCCGCCGGGCTCCTCCCCGGCATGCTGGTCACCGGCCTCGGCGTCGGCCTGGCCCTGCCCACCCTGGTGGGCGCGGCCGCCGCGGCCCTGCCGCCGCACCGCTTCGCTACCGGCTCGGCGGTGACCACCATGGCCCGGCAGACCGGATCGGTCCTCGGGGTGGCGCTGATGGTGACCCTGCTGGGCTCCCCCGCCGGCGCCCAGGCCGCCCTGCACGCCTTCCGGCACGGCTGGACCGCCACCGCGATCGCCGCTCTGCTGGGGGCGGCCGCCTGCCTGCTGCTGCCCCGGCCGGCGGCCGCGGCCCCGGCCGCAGCTCCCCGTCCGGCGCAGGACGGCCTCCGGGAGCCGCAGCGAGGCTGAGGCCCGGAGGGAGGCGCTGCCGAACGACACGCCCCCGGAAGAGGCGCCCACGGCCCGGTGTTGCAGGGGCGTGACTGCTTACGCCGAAGAGGTCCGGCCCGCCCCCGCCACCGTCTCCACCGCCGACGTGGTCGTGATCGGGGCGGGCCAGGCCGGACTGTCGGCGGCGTACCACCTGCGGCGGCGCGGGTTCGCCCCGTACAGCGGCCTGGTGGTGCTGGACGCCGACGCCGCCCCCGGGGGCGCCTGGCGCCACCGCTCCCCCAGCCTGACCATGGCCTCCGTCCACGGCTTCCACGACCTGCCCGGTCTGCCGCTGCCGCCCGCCGACCCGGGGCGGCCGGCCCGTGACGCGGTGCCGGAGTACTTCGCGACCTACGAGCGGGTCCACGACCTGCCGGTGCTGCGCCCGGTACGGGTGCGTGCCGTGCGGCCGGGCCCGGCGGAGCTGCTGCTGGTGGAGACCGACGCGGGCAGCTGGACCACCCGGGCCCTGGTGAACGCCACCGGCACCTGGACCAGGCCCTTCGTCCCGCACTATCCCGGCGCCGGACTGTTCCGGGGACGGCAGCTCCACTACGCGGAGTACTCCGGGCCGCAGGAGTTCCGGGGACGGCGGGTGGCGGTGGTCGGCGGCGGGGCGTCCGCGATCCAGGTGCTGTCGGAGGTGGCGGCGGTCGGGGAGACCGTGTGGGTGACCCGGCGCCCTCCGGTCTTCCGCGACACCCCCTTCACCATGGAGGCGGGCCGCGCCGCGGTGGCGCTGGTGGAGCAGCGGGTCCGGGCGGGACTGCCCGCGCAGAGCGTGGTGAGCGTGACCGGCCTGACCGACAGTCCGGCGGTGCTGCGCGCCCGGGAGCTGGGGGCACTGCACCGGCTGCCGATGTTCGACCGGCTCACCGGGACCGGCGTCGCCTGGGACGACGGGCGGCAGATCACGGTCGACGCCGTCGTCTGGGCCACCGGATTCCGTCCCGAGGTCGGCCATCTGGCCCCGCTGGGACTGCGCGAGCCCGGTGGCGGCATCCGGCTCGACGGCACCCGGGCCACCGCCGACCCCCGGATCCACCTGGTCGGCTACGGCCCCTCCGCCAGTACGGTGGGCGCCAACCGCGCCGGGCGGGAGGCCGCCAAACGGATCCACGCCCTGCTCACGGCAGAGCCGGGCCGGTGAGGGGGAGCACGGGCCGGCGGCACCGTCCGGCCGACGCCGTACCGCCGTCCGGGACCGGCTGCTGACGGCGCACCACGCGCTGATGTCCGTACCCTCGGCGCGAGCGCCGGGCGCCGGGCGCCGGCCACCGGGCCGGGCGGCGCCGAGCGGCTGGCGGCGGCCGGGATGACCTGCGAGGCGGTGGCGGGCCGGCTGCACGGGCCGCTCGACGCCGCGGTCCGGGAGGCGGTGATCCCGTCGATGGGTCCGATGGCCCTGGTCCGCAGTCTGCGCGACTTCGACCAAGCCGGGGGGCTGCTCCCGCAGCGCCGCCCGGCCGAGGGAGTGACCCGGGCGGGCGCCCCGCCCCCGCCCAGAAGACCTGCAGCCCTCACCCTGCCGCACGGCGGGGCTCCTCCCGGGCGGCGGTGAGGGCCTGGACCCGTGAGGCCTCCTCCGCGCCGCGCCGAAGAGACTAAGGGTGACAGATATTGAAATCTGTCATCTCTCATGCCATGCTCGTTCTGCGTCCATTCCTGAGGAGTCACCGTGATCACCCGTTCCCTCGGCAGCACCGGCCCCACCGTCTCCGCCATCGGACTCGGCTGCATGGGTATGTCCGACCTCTACGGCCCGGCCGACGAGGCGGAGTCCGTCGCCACCATCCATGCCGCCCTCGACGCCGGGGTCACCCTGCTCGACACCGGCGACTTCTACGGCATGGGCCACAACGAGATGCTGATCCGCGAGGCGCTCCGGGGCCGTGACCGCGACCAGGTCGCCATCAGTGTCAAGTTCGGCGCCCTGCGCGGCCCGGACGGCAGCTGGCTGGGCAATGACGCCCGTCCGGCGTCGGTGAAGACCTTCCTGGCCTACACCCTGCGCCGGCTGGGCACCGACCATGTCGACGTCTACCGCCCCGCCCGGCTCGACCCCGCCGTGCCGATCGAGGAGACGGTCGGCGCCATCGCCGAGCTGATCCAGGCCGGTTACGTCCGCCACCTGGGCCTGTCCGAGGTGGGCGCCGCCACCCTGCGCCGCGCCCACGCCGTGCACCCCGTCTCCGACCTGCAGATCGAGTACTCGCTGCTCTCCCGCTCCGTCGAGGCCGAGATTCTGCCCACCGCCCGTGAGCTGGGGATCGGTGTCACCGCCTACGGGGTGCTCTCCCGCGGTCTGCTGAGCGGCCGCTGGAGCAAGGACCGGGAGACCGCCCCCGGCGACTTCCGCGCCATGAGCCCCCGCTTCAGCGGCGACAACCTGGCCCACAACCTCACCCTGGTGGACGCCCTGCGCGCGATCGCCGAGGAACAGCAGGCCACCGTCGCCCAGACCGCGATCGCCTGGGTCCTCTCCCGCGGCGAGGACGTGGTGCCCCTGGTCGGTGCCCGTCGCCGGGACCGGCTGGCCGAGGCGCTCGGGGCGCTCGACCTGCGGCTCTCCGACCGCGAGCTGGCCCGGATCGAGGAGGCGGTGCCCGCGGGCGCCGCCGCCGGGGACCGGTACGCTGCCCAGCAGATGGCCCATCTGGACAGCGAGTCCGGCGCCCACCACGACCACTGAGGACGGCCCGCCCCGTGACGGACAGTGCACTGACCCCCGAGCAGATCCTCCGGGCGACCGAGGACGTGCTGCGGCGGTACGGCCCCGCCAAGGCCACCGTCGTGGACGTCGCCCGGACGCTCGGGGTCAGTCACGGCAGCGTCTACCGCCACTTCGCCAGCAAGGCGGCACTGCGCGAGGCGGTCACCGAGCGGTGGCTGGACCGGGCGCACGTCTCACTGGCGGGGGTGGCCGCCGAGTCCGGCCCGGCCGACGAGCGGCTGCACCGCTGGCTGCGGACGCTCTTCGAGGCCAAGCAGCACAAGGCGCTGTCCGACCCGGAGCTGTTCGCCACGTACACCGAGCTCATCGGCCAGACCAGCGGGGTGGTGGAGCGCCACCTGGAGACCCTGGTCGAGCAGCTGACCGTGATCATCACCGACGGTGTGGAGCAGGGCCTGCTCACCGCCGAGGACCCCGCCACCGCCGCCCGGGCCTTCTTCCACGCCACCTCCCGCTTCCACGACCCCTGCCATGCGGCCCAGTGGTCGGACCCCCGGGTCGGGGACGACCTGGAGGCGGTCTGGCAGCTGCTCCGCAGCGGCCTGGCCGTGCGCTGAGCAGCGGCGGAACGGACGGGGTCCGGCCGGACGGGCCCTAAGGCCGCCGGACGGGCGCGCCGGTGTCCACATGCATCCTGAGGGTCAGCCCGTCGGCGGCGGCACGCATCTCGACCAGGTCGCAGAGCTGGTGGATCATCCACAGTCCGCGGCCGCCCTCCGCCGAGTCCAGCCCGGGCCGCCGCCGCCCGGCCAGCAGGTCGCCCAGCCGGCCGGAGTCGCGCACCTCCGCCACCACGGCCGCCCCCTCCGACCAGACCCGCAGCACTCCGCCGCCTCCGCCGTGGGCCACCGAGTTCCCGGTGGCCTCGCCGACGGCCAGCACCAGGTCGCGACGGCGGTCGCGGTCCAGTCCCCAGCCCTCCAGCCGGTCGTCCAGCCAGCTGCGGACGGCGGCCAGCTCGCCCGCGGTGAAGCCCAGCTGCTCGGAGTGGGGCGGCTGGGGCAGCGCGGTGTCGCAGTCGGCACACACCCGGGCGGGTGCGCAGTAGCCGTCCGAGGGCCGGCGTCTGCCGTCCTGGAGCATCACGGGGTGGGTGCGATGGGCGTCCTCGACGACCTGCGGCGCCAGGCCCGCGGTGTCATAAGGGCAGAGGACGGAGACCGGGCGCCGCCGGAAGGCCAGGTTGATCAGGGCCTCGTGGCGGGTGGCCTCCCGTACCTCGGCGGGCGAGCGCTGCGGCCAGATCGGCTCGCCGACCACCCGGCTGCGGCCGGGGGCGTGGCGGTCGGCGAACTCCCGGAGCGCCGCGAGGATCCGGCCCGGGTTGCGGCCCAGCTCGGTCATGTCGGCGAAGGCGACCGCACCGGCGGTGTCGCCCAGCCGTTCGCGCAGCGGTCCCAGGCGCGGCCGGGGGACGGCCACCAGCACCGGCTCGCCCGCCTCCAGACCGGCCCGGACGAAGCCGCCGACGCCGTCCAGATACCCGTCCAGTCCCTGGTAGAGCAGAGCCGGATGGTCGAAGTCCGGGTCTGCGGAACCCTCGCTCTGCTGTGTGCCCTCGCTCACACTTCCGCACCTCCAGCGCCCGCGGCGCACCCCGACACCGTACCCAACGCTCCTGACCGGCCCTTCACCGCCCGGCGCCGGGACTCCTCCACCCGGCTTTCCGGCGACGGACCCCCGGCTCCCGGCCCGGGGCGGACGGCGGTGTCCCCGGCTGCTCGCTGGGGAGCGGCGGCGCGCTCCTGCTAGCGTGCCGCTGCACCACACACCGTGAACGAGGAGGGGCACCCCATGGCGGACATCGAGGCGGCCAAGGCGGCGTTCGAGCGGTTCGACGTCAACGGCGACGGACAGATCTCGGCGGCCGAGTACAAGAGCACCATGGCGGCTCTCGGCAACCACTACGTCACCGAGGAGCTCGCCAAGAGCGTCATCAAGGCCGCCGACAGCAACGGCGACGGGCTGATCTCCTGGGACGAGTTCTGGGCCACCCAGCAGAGCTGACCCCGCCGTGCGGCAGGGCGCGGACCGGCCGGACGGCGGGGCCGCGCCCTGCGCCCGTCCCCGCCCCCGCCGCGGCGGGCGGCGCCGCGACGGGCCCGGGGCGGTGTCGGTGCCCCGTGCCAGACTGTTCGGGTGGTCACGGGGAGTGGGGGCCGGCGGGTCCCGGCAGGCGACGGGGCGCAGCCTCGTTCGGCGTTCCGCGCGCAGATGCGCGAGCGGGTGCTGCAGGCCGCCCGCGAGCTGGCGGTGGAGTACGGCTGGCAGGGTGTGCGGCTGGCCGAGCTCGCGGCCCGGGCCCAGGTGTCCCGTCCGACGGTGTACAAGGAGTTCGGCGACCGGGCCGGGATCGGCGAGGCGCTGATCCGGCGCGAGAGTGAGCACTTCCTCACCGGGATCGCCGCGGCGCTGGCCCGGCACCCGGCGGACATGCGGGCCGCGCTGTCCGCCGCGATGAGCTGGACGCTGACCGAGGCGGCCGCCAATCCACTGGTCCGCGCCATGCTGCGCCCGGCCCGGGACGGCCATGCGGACGATCTGCTGGCGTTTCTCACCACCCGGCCGGATCCGGTCTTCAGCGGTGCCCGGACGCTGCTCGCCGACTGGCTCTCGCGCCAGCTGCCCGAGGCTCCGCGCGAGGCGGTGACCGATGCGGTGGAGACGCTGGTGAGACTGACGGCCAGCCATATCGTGCTGCCGTCCGCGAACTTCCACAGGAGCGCCGACCGGCTCGCGGCGGCGGTGCTGCACATCGCGGGCGCGAGCCGCTGACGGCGCTCCGGCTCTGGTGCGGGCGGGAGACGGGGGGACCCCCGCCCGCATCCGGAGCCTGACACAGTCCGGAGGCATTGACAATACCGATGGGTACGTAAACTTACTGACGAGCCGTCAGATCACCGGGACACCCGGACGGCGGTACCGCGGCGCCCCTCCCGTGACCCCCCTCCCACCTGCGGCGTTCCCCGGGCATGGAACCTGAGATGAGCACTGGCAACCCTGACGACCCCGGTACCGAGTGGGCTCCCGCCGCCCCCGAGGACGACGACGGCTGGAGCTGGACCACCGCGGTGCCGCAGACCGAGTGACCCGGCCCGGACGCGGGCGGCCGGACGCGCCGGGGTGACGGAATCCGCCGCGGGCCGTCCGCGTTCCAAGGGCATGGCTACCGAACCGGAACAGCAGAGCCCCCGCGTCGAGGCGGGCAGCAAGCGGATCCGCGCCTTCCTGGGCGGCCTCCCGGTCGTCGACACCGTCCGGCCCTCCCTGGTGTGGGAGGTCCCCTACTACCCGGCCTACTACCTCCCCGCGGCCGATCTTCGGGCGGAGCTGGAGCCCACCGGCCGTACCAGGCACTCCCCCGGGCTCGGGGAGGGCCGGCTCTTCGACGTACGGTCCGGCGGCCGCACCGCGCGGGACGCCGCGGTGCGCTACCAGGACTCGCCCGTGGCGCAGCTGCGCGACCTGGTGCGCCTGGACTGGGACGCCATGGACGCCTGGTTCGAGGAGGACGAGGAGGTCTTCGTCCACCCCCGCAGCCCCTACACCCGAATCGACATCCTGTCCTCCTCCCGGTCCGTGAGGGTGGAGATCGAGGGTGTGACGGTGGCCGAGAGCAGCAGTCCCCGGGTGCTCTTCGAGACCGGCCTGCCGCCGCGCTTCTACCTGCCGAAGACCGATGTGCGGCTGGACCTCCTGGAGCCCGGCGAGACGGTGAGCCACTGCCCCTACAAGGGCCGCGCCGAGCATCTCTCCGCGCGGATCGGGGGCCGGCTGCACCCTGACGTCGCCTGGACCTACCCCACCCCGCTGCGGGAGAGCGCGGCGATCGCCGGGCTGGTGTGCTTCTACGACTCCCGGAGCGAGATCACGGTGGAGCCGGTCCGCGGCTGACCGCCGCCCGCGTGCCCCCCAGGCCCGCAGGCCCCCGGGGCGGTGCGGCGCGGCGGGGTGCGGTCCGGCGCGGCGCGTCAGTCCGCGTAGAGCTGGTCGATGTCCGCGGCGTACGCCTTGACGATCGCCCGGCGGCGCAGTTTCAGCGACGGGGTGAGAAGCCCCTGGCCGACACTGAACTCCACCGGCAGGATGCGGAAGGCCCGGATGGACTCCGCCCGGGAGACCGCGGTGTTGGCGGTCACCACCACCCGCTGGATCTCCTCCTGCAGGTCCTGGTCGGTGACCGCGCCCCAGCCGGCGTCGGCCTGCTTCTGGTGCACCCGCTGCCAGTGCACCAGCGCCTCCGGGTCCAGGGTGATCAGCGCCGCCACATAGGGGCGGTCGTCCCCCACCAGCAGGCACTGGGAGATCAGCGGATGCGCCCGGACCCGCTCCTCCAGCACCGCCGGGGCGACGCTCTTGCCGCCGCTGGTGATGATGACGTCCTTCTTGCGGCCGGTGATGGAGAGATAGCCGTCGCGGTCCAGCGACCCCAGGTCACCGGTGGCGAACCAGCCGTCCCTGAGCACCTCCGCGGTGCCCTGCGGGTCGTTGAGGTAGCCCGCGAAGACGGTGCCGCCGCGCACCCAGATCTCTCCGTCCGGGGCGATGTGGACGGCGCAGCCCGGCAGCGGGCGGCCCACGGTGCCGAACCGGGGGCGGCCCAGCGGCTGCCCGGTGACGGCGGCGGTGGTCTCGGTCAGTCCGTAGCCGTCGTAGACGGTGATGCCGACGCCCGCGAAGAGCAGCCCGAGGGAGCGGCTGAGCGCGGAGCCGCCGGAGACCGCATGCCGCACCCGGCCGCCCAGCACCGCGCGCAGCCGGCGGTAGACCATGCGGTCGTACATACGGTGCCGCAACCGGAGCGCGGGACCGGGCCCCGGGCCGCTGCGCTCCCGGCGCGCCTCCTGGGCCGCGGCGAAGCGCACCGCGACCTCCATGGCCTTGTCGAAGGCGTCGGCCCGGCCGGACTCCGCGGCGCTGAGCCGCGCCCTGGCGACGATCTTCTCGAAGACATAGGGCACGGCGAAGAGGAAGGTGGGCCGGAAGGACGCCAGCGCGGGCAGCAGCTCCCCGGCGGAGATCTCCGGCTGGTGCCCGAGCCGCACCCCCGCGCGGAGGCAGAAGATCTGCACCATCAGTCCGTAGACATGGGCCAGCGGCAGGAACGCCAGTACGGCCGGCTGCTCGCCCGGCGCGGCGACCAGCTCGCCCCACCCGGCCTGCAGGGTGTCGCACTCCACGGCGAAGTTGGCATGGGTGACCACACAGCCCTTGGGCCGCCCGGTGGTTCCGGAGGTGTAGGCGATGGCGGCGGGCGAGTCCGGGTGGACGGCCGCGCGGTGGCTGTCGACGGTCTCGTCCGGGATGTCGCAGCCCAGCCGGGACAGCTGACGCACACAGCCGCCGTCCAGCTGCCAGATGCGCTTCAGGGTGGGCAGCCCGTCGCAGGCCGCGCCCACGGTCATGGCGTCGTCCTCGTGCTCCACCACACAGGCGACCGCCCGGGAGTCGGCCAGGATCCAGCTGACCTGCTCCGAGGAGGAGGTGGGGTAGATGGGGACCACCTGTGCGCCGATCGACCAGAGGGCGTAGCTGAACTGGGTCCACTCGTAGCGGGTGCGCGCCATGATGGCGACCCGGTCGCCGAACCGGACGCCGCTCGCCAGCAGCCCCTTGGCGAGGGCGGTCACCTCGTCGCGGAAGGCGGACGCGGTCACCTCCGACCAGCCGGCGGCGCCGGGCACCCGCCTCGCGAGCTGGATCCGCTGCGGTTCCTGTGCCGCCACCTGGTAGACCGTGTCGGCCAGCCCTCCGCTGCACGGGGGCTCCACCAAGGGCGGGACGCTGAAGTCGCGCACCGTGCCACTCTCCCTCACCCGTTGCACCGCCGAACCGACCGACGGTGGCAGGGCAAGTTACCGGAAGCGCTTGCATGCTGCCTAGGGGCGTGCAGGTGCACGTGCACGCTACTGACATGACGTCTCAACAGGTTATTGGCACTGCTCATGGGCGAAAGTGCCAGCAGCATACCGCTCCCACCCGGGCAACCGCGGGCTAGCATCTGTTGCCATGCGCATCCTCCTCCTGGGCGGTACCTCCTTCGTCGGCCGGGCCATCGTGGAGGAAGCCCTGCGCACCGGCGCCGAGCCGACCCTCTTCAGCCGCGGCAGGACCGGCACCGGCCTCTTCCCGGACGTACCGAGGCTCACCGGCGACCGGGACACCGGCGACTACGACGCGCTGCGGGGCGGCAGTTGGGACGCCGTGGTGGACGTCAGCGGCTATCTCCCCCACCACGTCGGGCAGGCCATGGACGCGCTCGGCGACCGGGTCGGCCGCTATCTCTTCATCTCCAGCAACGCGGTCTACGCACGGGAGGGCGTGCAGCCGGGCGCCGACGAGGACACCCCCCGACTGGCCCCGGTACGCCATGTGCGGCGGGTCCAGGATCTGGACAACGACACCTACGGCCCGTCAAAGGTCGCCTGCGAGGACGATGTGACGTCCCGTTACGGCGACCGCGCCACCATTGTCCGGCCCGGTCAGGTGGTCGGCCCTCACGACCACTCGGACGCCTTCACCTACTGGGTGCGGCGCGCCGCACGCGGCGGCCGGGTCGCCCTGCCCGGCGATCCGGGACAGCCGGTGCAGGTGGTGGACTCCCGCGACACCGCCCGCCTGGTGCTGCGGCTGCTGGCGGACGGGCGGCCCGGCGCCTTCCACGCCGTGGGCCCGGCGGAGCCGACCACCCTGGGCGGGCTGATCGAGACCTGCGCCGGGGCGGCCGGCAGCCGGGTCGAGATCGTGCCGGTACCACCGGAGGCCGCGCCGGGCTTCCCCCTGGTCCGGTCGGACCACGTCACCCAGCAGAGGGATCCGGCCCGCGCCCGGGCGGCCGGCCTGCCCGCGACGCCGCTGGCGGTCACCGCCGCCGACGTACTGGCCTGGGACCGGGAACGGGGCGAGCCGCCGCTCACCCGCGGTTGCTCCCCGGCGGAGGAGCAGCGGCTGCTCGACCGCCACGGCTGAGCGACTGCACGGCCGGGGGTGCGGGCGTGGGGCACCCGTCCCGCCGCCGCCGACGACGACCCGGCCCGCGGTTCAGTCGGGGCGGGCGCCGGGAGCCGGAGCCGGCTCGGCCGGAGCGCCGCCCGCAACGGGCCGCGCCCGAACCGCCGCGGCCGCCGGCGGTGGGGGGACGGTGCGGCGGACGGCCTGGCGGCGCGGTCGCTCCGGACGACCCGGCCGAGCTGCTCAGCCGGATCGACGCCGCCCGGAGCGCCTCCGGCCAGGGATGACGACCTCCGGGGGCGGGGAAACCGGCCAGCATCCTGCGCCCCCCGCTCCCCGCCGGGCCAGGGGCGCCGGCGGCGGCGTCCCCGTGGACGGACCGCGCCCCCGAAGCTGCCGCCGGCCCGCCGCCCGCGCCTCTCAGCCCGCGAAGGAGGCGAAGTAGGTGGCGGCCATGTCGTCGTCGCCGTGTCCCTGCGCGGCCGCCCGGCGGAACCGCTCGGCACCGGCCGCGGTGACGTCCAGGGCGACACCGGCCTGCCGGCCCGCCTCGACGATCAGCCGGGCGTCCTTCTCCGCGGTGGCGACGGCGAAGCTGGGGCTGTAGTCGCCGGCCAGGATGGCGGCGGACTTGGTCCGGAGATAGCCCATGTCCAGCGGGCCGCCGGCCACCGCGTCCAGGAACGCGTGCGGGTCGACCTCCAGTGCCTGGGCGAGGGCCAGCGCCTCGGCGGTGCCGTGGGTGATGGTGAGCACCCAGCTGTTGCAGACCAGCTTGAGCCGGGTGGCTGCGCCGGCCGCCCCGTCGTCCCCCACCCAGGCGGTACGGCTGCCGACGGCGTCGAAGACCGGGGCGAGCACGGCCCGGGTGTCCTCCGGTCCCGCCGCCAGGACCAGCAACTGGCCGTTCTCCGCGGGCTGCCGGGTGCCCAGGACGGGTGCGTCCACATAGCGCAGGCCGTGCTCGGCGGCGAACGCGGCCAGCACCGGCTGGGCCTCCAGCCCGGCGGTGGAGCACTGGGCCCAGACCGCGCCGGGCCGCAGCGCGGGCGCCGCCTGGCCCATGGCCTGCAGTGCGGCATGGCCGTCGTACAGCATGGTGAGGACGACATCGGCCCCGTGGACCGCCTCCGCCGGGGTGTCCGCCACGCTGATGCCGTCGGCCGCCAGCGGCTGGGCCTTGGCCCGGGTGCGGTTCCACACCTGCACCCGGAACCCGGCGCGGGCCAGGTTGCGCGCCATGGCCGCGCCCATGATTCCGGTGCCGAGGACCGCCACAGCGGTGCCCGGGGTGTTGTCGGCCACGGTTGCTCCCTCTCCTCGTCGTTGTTCCGAGGTCATCCTGCGCCGTCGGCGCCCCGATGTCACCGACATCGGGGCGCCGACGCGTCAGGTCCGCGGGTCAGCAGCCGATGGGCTGGGAGCCGACCGCGACATCGTCGAACCAGAGGGTGTCGTCCCCGCTGCCGTAGCTCTCCCAACCGAGGCGGAAGGTGGTGGGGCGGGGCGCCGTGGTGCGGCTCAGCCACTGGTTGTCGATGTCCTGGGTGGGGGTGCCGTCCAGGTGCAGCCCGGGCACCTCGACGTCGTCGAGGTAGGTGCTCGCGGCCTGCTTGGTGGTGTCGATCTGGAAGCGCAGGCAGACCCAGCGCCCGGTGGGCAGCGGGGCGGACTGGGCGACTCCGGCGGGGCTCTGCGCCGGGAGGGTCGCGTCGTCGGACTGCCGGTTCCACTGCAGGGCGTTGTTCTGGCCGCCGATCCGCAGGTCCTTGCCGCCGTCATTGGCGTCGGCCATGGTGATGGCGGTGACATGGGAGGTCGGCAGCGCGGTGGTGTGCCGGACCCGCATCCGCGCGTACAGCACCGGGCCGATCGCGGAGACGTTCTTGGTGGTGCCGACGAACACGTGGTTGCAGTACCCGGCATGGCCGTCGATGCGCAGGGAACGGCTGCCGCTGTAGGCGACCGAGGTGTCGATGGCGGCGGTGCCCGACCCCTGGCAGTCGGGGGTGACGACCTGCCAGTCGCCGGTGGGGACGGTGCCGGTCTGGTCCTCGAAGCCCGAGCAGATCACCGCGGAGCCGCAGCCCGAGGAGGCCGGCGGGGTGGTGGGGCCGGTGGG
>NZ_LIQR01000173.1 GCF_001418575.1 Peterkaempfera griseoplana | reverse complement strand
GCTCACCGTCGAGCAGGCCGCCCGGGCACGGCTGACGGGTGTCCACGCGGATCCGTCGCGCCCCGCGGCCGCCGCTCGAAGAGGTTCGGCGTGTGCAGGCTACGCCGATGTGCGTGCGCCATTCCGCCTCGTGGCTCGCATGTTCACGGGGTTGGCACCGATTTTCTAGTTACCCGTTCGAAGTGTGCCGTTTGATGTTGGTGTCTACGGGTTTCCTTGAGGAACCGTGGGGCGGCTCCCGTTCTCGCGGCGTTCTCGCCGGCGATTCGGACGCGGCGAGAAAAGGAATGGCGAACGAGGGCGGATCGCCTTCGCGCAGTGCTCCTGATCATTCCTGTTAGGCTCTTCCGCCATCACGGCCGAGCGACGTCCCACGGGGCTGTCCGATCGCCGTCGCCCCCATTTCTCACCCGCGCCGTGAAGAGCTGCGCCGGGCCGCTCCGGTGGCGGCCGACCGAGCCGGGAACGACCCGCATTCTTCGTCCAGGAAACGGATCAGCAGAGTCGATGTCAGCACATTCTCGCTACCGCCGGGTGTCACGGCGGGTCCTGGCGGGCGCCGCGGCGGCGCTTGCGCTCTCAGCACTGGCAGGGCAGGGACCGCTGCGGCCGGCGCTGTCGACCGCCGCCGCCGTGGCGGCGGCACCCGTGGTGGACGACGGCGGCACGGTGCTGCCCGTCCGGGCCACGGGGGCGACCGGGGCCGTCGGGGTGACCTTCGGGTTCGAACCCAACACCCTGGCCGGCACCAACTACACCAACGAGGACAACACCATCTACAACCTGCCGCTGTTCAAGGCGACAGCGGACAGGGCGGAGTTCTGGGACAACTACGTCGAGGAACTGGTCGCGGCCGGGGTCGACTTCGTCGCGGTCGACATCCGCGGCTACATCCCCGGGTCGGCCATGCCGAACGGGGGCGGCGACCCCCGTGTCCTCACCGGCCTGGTGGACGCCATCAAGAAGCGCGGCGTCCAGAACCAGTTGAAGATCGCGGCGCTGGACGACACCCCGGCTTCGCTGGTGGACAAGAAGAACCAGGTCAAGCACAACAGGGGAGGCTACGTTCCGGCCTTCGACCTCGGGGACACCACCGGCGAGGGGGAGGGCGGCTACCAGTACTTCTGGGACAACAACCTCAAGGCGTTCTTCGACGCCGTGCCCAGCGACCTCCTCTACAAGGTGGACGGCGGCAAGCCGCTGATCTACGAGTGGTCGATCGGCTCCCCGCTCTTCACCAACCAGGGCAACGGCAACGCGGAGCGGATGCTGAAGTACGCCTCCGACCGGGCGCAGCAGCAGTTCGGCTTCCGGCCCGCCTTCGTCCTGGACCAGACCTGGCCCAGGCTCGACCCGCAGTCCGTCTCCCAGGCCTACGGGCAGGACAACTGGTTCACCACGAACGACACCGGCAGGTCGGTCGTGACCTTCGACGCCGACATCGCCAACAGCGACGTGGTGAGCCACGACGGCAACTGGAGCATCTCCACCGGCCGCAACGTCGGCGACTACAACGACGACATCGTCTACACCACCAAGGCGGGCGCCACCGCCGGCTACACCTTCACCGGAACCGGCATCGCCTACCTCGCCGAGCTCAACAACGACGAGGGGAATGTCGACGTCTACCTCGACGACGTGTTCCAGACCAATGTGAACCTGAACTCCACCACCGGGCGCAAGGCACAGCAGGTGGTGTTCCAGAGGAACGGGCTGAGCGACGGCCCGCACACCATCAAGGTCGTCAACAGGACGACCAAGGTGGGCATGATCGACGCCTTCAGGATCACCACGGCAGAGACACACCCCACCGTCACAGCGGCCGTCGCGGTGCCGAGCTTCCGCTATGTGGACTTCGACACCGACATGGTGATCGATCCCGAGCACGGTGCGACGCTGCAGAACAACCTCCAGGCGACCGTGAACGCCGCCAAGGCGGACATCACCCTGGTCGAGGGCTTCACCGACTGGCCGGAGAACGCGGCGCTGTGGCGGGCCAGGGAGGGCAGCTACAGCGAGCGCCTCTACGACTATCCCAGCCAGCACCTCAACACCCTGCGCCGGTTCTCCAAGGACCCCTTCCCGGTCGCCCTCAGGGTCGAGGCCGAGTCGGCCGACGCCTACCTGGACAGGACACCCGGAAACACCTACACCTCCTACCGCGACGGTGACATGGACGTCCAGAAGGAGCCCGGCGACACCGGAGGCGGCTGGAACGTCGGCAGCATCGACGACGGCGAGTGGCTGCAGTGGCAGGAAGTCGGCATGCAGGGCACCAAGGACCTCAAGGTCCGCGTCGCCACGCCCAACAGCACCGCCCAGCTGCGCTTCGTCATCGACGGGGTCGCCGGACCCACCGTCACCGTTCCCAGCACCGGTGACTGGCACGCCTACCAGACGGTGAGCGCCGGAACCTTCTCCTTCAAGCCCGGTACGGCCCACACCGTCAGGCTGGAGTTCCTCCACGGCGGACTCAACCTCAACTGGTGGTCCGCCGAGACCAGCACCACGGCGTCCCCCGCCCCGACCGCGCCCACGGGCCGGATCACCGGCTACGGCGGCAAGTGCGTCGACGACGCCGACAGCAGCCCGGCCGACCGCAACCCGATCCAGCTGTGGACCTGCAACAGCAACGCCGGCCAGCAGTGGACCGTCCGCACCGACGGGACCGTCCAGAGCCTCGGCAAGTGCATGGACGTCGCCGGCGCGGGCACCGCCAACGGAACCGTCGTCCAGCTCTACACCTGCAACGGCACCGGCGCCCAGCAGTGGACCTACGACACGGCCCGCCACGCGCTGCGCAACCCGCAGTCCGGCCGCTGCCTCGACGCCACCGGGCCGAGCTCGGCCGACGGCACCCGTCTGCAGATCTGGGACTGCGCCTACACGGCCAACCAGCAGTGGAACCTGCCCGCCTAGCGACCGCGTGCCCGCAACACACGGCGAGGGCGGCCCGGAGCCGCCCGTCCCGCCTGCGCGTCACCGCCACCGCCGCCCCGCCGACCCGTACCTCGTCCCGGCACGCGCCCCCTGGAGATGTGTTGGATTCCGCCTCTGACATCGTGATCGGCCGTCATCCGGTCCACGGCATCGTCGCCGCAACCCCCCGACACTCCGCCGCCGCGGAGCTGATGCTGCAGCGGCTGGGCTTCCGCCCGGTCTCCGGTACCCCGCTGCGCGTCCTGTCCGGGGACGACCTGGAGACGACGCACCGTACCGGCGAGGCCATCGCCACCCTGCGCAGCGCCGGCTACACCGTCACCGCGGACCTCGTCTGCGGCGCCGTGCCGGAAGGCGCCGCCCCGCGGCGCCTTCCGGCGCCGGCACCCGCAGACGATCCGTGGGTCACCCGGCCCGAGAGCGGGGAGACAGCACCTCCGCCCGAGTAGTGGACGCCTCCTGGTGAGGGCCGGAGAGGGCGTGCCCTCGGCCCTGCCCCCCCGCAGAGACCCGGCGAATCCGTCGACGGCGACGGTCGCCCCCCGCACCGGGCAGTCTGCTCACCCAGCGCCTGACCCGGTCGACGACGCCGGCCGGCTTCGATCCCCCGACACCGGCCGGAGGACAAGGAAGAGGACTATGGCTCCCAAGGCCGACGAACCCATGGCCGACACCCGCGACATGTACATGGCCCACGCGGCCCTGCGCCGGGAACTCCGGCTGCTCCCCGGCGTCATCCGCTCCGCCCAGCCGGGCGACAGCCGGCGCGCGGAGGTCGTCGGCGCCCACGCCGCACTGGTGTGCGCAGTCCTGCACGGGCACCACGAGGGCGAGGACCTGTTCCTGTGGCCCAGGCTCCGGGAGCGCGGCGGCGCGGCGGCGGAGGCCATCGTGCCGACGATGGAGCAGCAGCACCACGACATCGAGCAGCGGTACGCGGAGGTGACCGGGCTGCTCCGCACCTGGCGCTCCACCGCGTGGGGCGGCGAGGCGCTCGCTGAGGCGGTCGAGGGGCTGGCGGCCGCCCTGGAGCGGCACATGGCGCTGGAGGAGAGGGAGGTCCTGCCGCTGGCCGAGAAGTACGTCACCGCCAAGGAGTGGCACCAGCTCGGTGAGCACGGCATGGCGGCCATTCCCAAGAGGATCCTGCCGCTCGTCTTCGGAATGGCGATGTACGAGGGCGACCCGGAGGTCGTCAAGGCCGTCCTTGCGACGGTCCCGCTGCCCGTCCGGCTGCTCGTCCCGGCTCTCGGACGCCGCAGGTACGCGGCCCACGCCAAGCGGATCCACGGAACGGCGACGCCCCCTCGCGTCGGCAACTGAGCCGTCTGCCCGCTGCCTGCGGCAGTCGGCCCGCTGACACCCGCACCCGTCCCGGGATCTACCAGGACGGGTGCGGGCGTTCGTGACCGGACACGCCCGGACCGCCGCCGGAGCGGACAGGAGGCCAGGCTCCCGCCCGCCCGGCCCGGATCAGCGGGTGAGTGAGCTGGGTGTCTCGCCGAACTGCCGCTTGAAGGCCCGGCTGAAGTGGCTCGCGTCGGCGAAGTGCCACCGGGCCGCCACGGCGGACAGGGTGTACCTCCCACCGAGAGTGGCGAGTTCCTGGCGGGCCCGCTCCAGCCGGCGCCGCCGCACATAGGCCATCAGCGACTCGTCGGCCTCGCTGAACGCCCGGTGCAGGGTGCGCACCGAGACCGACAGGGCCTTCGCTATCTCGGCGGGGGACAGGTCCGGGTCCGTCAGACGCGCATCGGCGCAGTTGCGCGCCGCAGCGCGCAGCGAGGGACGGAAGGCTGAGTCGGCGGAGACGCCCTGGGCCATGAGCGTGCCGGCCACCAGGTGCAACACGGACTGCTCGGCGGCGCGGAGCCCTGCCGGAGTCAGTTCGCTCCGTGCCTCACGTGTGACCTGGAGCTGGCCTGTCAGCAGCCGTGCCTCGGGGGCCGTCTGGGGGACGAGCGCCAGCGTCGGCAGCT
The DNA here is from genome assembly GCF_001418575.1 of Peterkaempfera griseoplana. Taxonomy (GTDB): domain Bacteria; phylum Actinomycetota; class Actinomycetes; order Streptomycetales; family Streptomycetaceae; genus Peterkaempfera; species Peterkaempfera griseoplana. Next base: position 9,265 of record NZ_LIQR01000173.1, on the reverse strand, counting down.
GGTCGAGCCCGGTGGAGGCGAGGGCCTCGTACGGCAGTTGCAGGACCTGCCACCTGGTGCCGGGCAGCGTCGAGAACTCCCAGGGCATCCCGGCATCCCGCACGCACAGCATGCCGGGTGGGACGTGCACCGTGCGACCTGCGGCGGTTAGACTCAGCCCGCCACTGCGGATGATGTGGACCACCGCGAGCCGCTGCGCGGCCCCCATGCGGTCCGTGCCACCGGATATTCCCTCCACCGCGTCGCCGTACTGATCGCTGACCGTGATGTCCCCGATCGTCGCGGGGTCGATCCAGCACCGGAACTGGCCTGTCGTGTACTGCTTGGGAAATCGCAGGGAGTGGACGTGCGCATAGCCGTTCCGGCTCACGCTGCGCCACCGGCGCCGCAGCACCTCGTCACGTGAGGGGTGGGCCAGCGGGATCTGAATGTGTATGGGGGGAGAACTGGACGGCGGGCCGGCACCCGAGATGTCCGATACAGCCATGCTGGATATCACCTGATCGCTCGATGGGAGTGAGTGCGGGCAGACCAGACCCCGGCGTTGACGGTCGCCTGGGTGATCTGCCGGGTTTCCGTGCCGGTGCGCTGCCGCGTGGCTTTTTCGTCCGCGGCGTGCAGGGCCGCCCCCGACCTCTTCAGCGGTCAGGGCATGTCGGGGGCGGGATCCCCGGCGCGTCGCACGCCCGGCGCGGCATGTCCGGCGGCGGCCGGAAGGACCGGCCCGCGGGTCAGTGCGGTGCGGCCTCGCCGGATCTCGGCTTCGGTTTGGCGTTCGCCGAGGCCGGGGCGCCCGTTCTGGTGCCGGAGCCGGGCCGCACGCGGTGTCCGGGTGTGGAGCCGGGCTTGGACGATGCCTTGCCGGACGGCGGGGCGGAGGTTTTGGAGCCGCCCCCGGCGTGGGGTTCCGTGCTCGACGTCCCGGCCCCGCCGGGGGTGTCCGCGGTGCCGGCGGAACCGTCCGTGGACAGTGCCAGGTAACCGCCCGCGAGCAGGGACGAAAGCACGAGGCCGATGACGGCGACCCGACCGGCCCCGCGAGGCCGGTCGCCGTCGGGGTGCGGGCCCGCGCCACCACCGGTCGACGGGGTTCTTCCGGGGTCCGGGCGACCGTTCATCGAAGCTCTGCGGCGCGCGACGGCGCGGACCACCTCCTCGACGTCGGAGGCCCGGGGGGCCGCCTGCTGCTCGGGCTGCGCCTGCTTCGGCTGCGCCTGCTTCGGCTGCGCCTGCTTCGGCTCCGTCGGCTTCGACTCCGCGCGGTCCCTGTCCGCGGGCTTCTGATCCCTGGGCTCACGCACCAGCTCCGTCGCGCGCGCCCGCTCTGGCACGGGCACCGGTTTCGTCACGGGCCCACGACGCGGCTGGGGAGCCGGTTCGCGATCCGGTTGCACCACGGGCTCGGGCCGGGGATCGCGCTTCGGCTCGGGCACAGGCCTCGGTCTGGGCGCTGCCGCAGGCACGGTGGGCTCGGTGCCGGCAGGCGGCGGGAGAGGGACGGTCTCTGGACGGGAGGCCGCTGCACGGGAGTCCGGTGTACGGGAGTGCGCCGGTTGAAGGGCTACTGCCTGGGAGGCTGCCGGTCTGAGGGCTGCTGCGGGGGAGGCAGCCGGAGCCGGAGCTGCGCCGACCGGCTCCAGGCCCGCGCCGGGCTCGCCGGTGACCGCGGGCAGCACGGTCGTTCTCCGGATCCGGATCGCCGGAGCCGATGGCGGGTCGTTCTGCGGGGACATGGCGTCTTGCCTCCATGTTGGTCATGTCAGTGCTGCCCGATGGGACCGGCGCAGTGAGCCGGCCAGATGCCCGGGCCCGGCACGGCGGCCGACCGGCTCGCCAGCGCCTGGTCCAGCCGGGCGAGTGCCGTGCCGTCGGCGTCCTCCAGTGCCCCGTCGCCCAACCCAGCGCCGCTGCTGGGCAGTTGGCGCAGCAGGACCAGGGGTGAGTCGGCGTCCGTACGGACGTCCAGCACCCTGAAGATCGTGCCGGGGGCGAAGACGATCTCGTCGCCGTCGTGCTTGAGGGAGCCCACGCTGCGGCCCGTGATCGACCAGATCGCGTAGGCCGGGCCCTCCGGCGTGCCGACGGGGCCGAGCGGCAGGGCGCTCACCGGCGCCGGTTCACGCAGCGACTGCCCGGGCCGCAGAGCGCTGCCGAACACGGCACCGCCCGCCCCGTGCAGCACCGCACCCCGGTGGACGGGCAGACGTCCGAGCCCGGATGCCAGGCAGGCGGCGTACGGGAGATATCGCTGGTCGCCCGCCCGCAGTGCTGCCGACAGCTCTCTGGGGTCCAGGGGGCCGCCGATCTCGCGCAGGTACATGCGGACGGCCATCAGGTCGAGCTGGGCGCTCTCGTACTCCGGCCCGCTCAGCTCGGGCATGCCGCGCAGTGCCTGTGAGACCACGGCTCCGTGCCGTTCCCAGGCCGAGGCTGCCAGGGGACGGAAGACCTCCCGCTCGTACTCCGTGCTCCGGTGCCAGGGGGACACCGGCGCCGGGGGCGGCATGTGCTGCATCGCTCCGTCGGGTTGCGGCACCGGGGGGTGGGCCGCGGTCTGCGGCCGAGGCGCAGGCGGGGGAGTCGGCTCGGGCGCAGCAGACGCTTCACCGGCTGCCGGAGGCAGAGCCTGACCCGGCGACGCGGCCGCCGCCGGAGGGGATGCCGCCTCCGGCAGCGCCGACCGTGGCACCCCGGGCCCGGCCGGAGGCATTCCCTGTCCGGTGGGAGGCATTCCTGGCCCGGTCGGGGGCATTCCCGGCCCGGTCGGCGGCATTCCCGCACCGGTCGGGGGCATTCCTGGCCCGGTCGGGGGCAGCCCCGCACCGACCGGGGGCATTCCCGGTCCGGTCGGGGGCATTCCTGGCCCGGTCGGCGGCATTCCCAGCGCGCTGGGAGGCATTCCTGGCGTGGTCGGAGGCGGTCCCGGCGTGGTCGGGGGCAGCCCCGGTGCGGCCGGGGGCATCCCCGGGTGCCCGGGGAGCCCGCCGGTGGGGACGGCAGGGCGCCGGCCCGCCGCTTGGGGCGGCGTCTGGGGCTGGGAGAAGCGGATGACGCGCAGGCCGTGTTCGGCCGAGAGCGCGCGCAGCGCGCGGCCGTTGTCCGGCACCGCGGCGTGGACATGCAGGGTGGTGCGGGTGCGAATGTCTGCGGTGAGCCCTGCGAGCAGCCGGGAGAGCACCGGCCACAGCGTGGGGGTGAGCCGGTCACCGGCGCGGCCGACCTCGATGACCGGACCCTGGGCGCTGACCGGGCGCCAGCTGTGCGGCACGGGAGGGCCGGACCGGGAGCAGATCCACAGGCCGGCCCGGGTGACCACCAGCTGCCACTCGTCGGACAGCGGAACCGTGCCGTTCGCGGAGGGGGAACCGCCGACCGGCGCGCCGCCGGGTCCCGTGAACGGGGGGAACCAGCGCAGCACCCGGGGTGGCGGGGCGCCGCCGGCCTGCTCCGGGGGAGCGGGCACGCACAGTACGGCGTCGACGAACGGCAGCCATGAGGGCGCCTCGTCGTCGCTCAGCAGCACCGACCTGACGGAGTACCGGCCCGTGCGGCCGTCGGAGGCGATCAGCGGCAGGCCGGTGGTGACCTCGACGGCGGCGCCCAGCGACCGGGCGACCGACTGCGCCAGCGGCAGCAGATCGGAGCGGCCGCCCGGGATGAGCCGCAGGCCGTTCTCGGCGACGGCGGGGTGGGCTTCGAGCAGCTGGAGGACGTCCGAGGCCGCGACGTCCTCGCCCCACGGCACGCCGACGACCAGCGCGGGCCGCGCGGGGTCGACCGGTACGGCGTGGAACAGGTCGTCCTGTCCGGTGCGGTTGCTGTCGACCGGGCGGATCAGCAGCCCGGCCGGAATCTGGTCCACCGTGCAGCCCTTCACTGCGGTGGCGGGGACCTGGTGCAGGGCGGACTGCCAGCGGGGAGCGGGCAGGCGCGGCCCCAGCGCCACCGGCGCGCGCCCGGGCGTGAACCGCCACCAGCCGCCGTTCCCCGGGGGGACGAAGACCGAGCCACCCGGGACCACCAGCGCGGGGCCGTCGGGTGCCTCGACCGCCAGCTTCCACGCCTCGGCGATCCGCCGGGCCAGGGCGGGGCGGCCGGGGCTGTCGGCGCCCGCGCCGGCCATCACCAGCCGTACGGTCCGGGTGCCGGTCTCACGCAGTGAGTCCAGCGCCTCGCTGAGCCGTGGCCACAGTGCGTCGACCGCTGCACCGGCGACGCCGACGACGAGGGCGGCGGTGCCGTCCTGGCCGCCGAGGGTGCGGGCCAGGTCGGTGATGTCGGCCGGGTGCAGACTGTCGTCTGCGGGCAGGCGCAGGACCAGCAGTCCGTTGTGGTCCTCGACGAGCACCCGGGGCGCGGGCGCCGCGGGTGCCACGTGGTCGTCCTGCGACCGTGCGCTCCTGGCGTCACCCCCGGTGAAGGGCCGGCTGCGGCGGCTCATCGGGTGCCCCTCGCGAACGGGTCCGCGCTGGGCGGCACTGCGACGGCGCAGCGCCCCTGCGGGATGCGCGGGGCAGAGGTCTCAGTCATGCGTGCCTGTCTTGTGATGATTCTTTGCGCGGACGAAGACGTGCGGACGAAGACGTGCAGCGCACGCCGCGCGGTGTCAGCGGGATCGGAGCCACGGTGTTCCCGTCGGTGACGGGGAACGTCGTCGACGTGCTCCGAACGACGCCCCGGGGCCCGCTCGCGGGCGGACACCGGCGTCACTGAGGAACACGGACGCGTCCGCCGCCGAGGTCGCCGCAGTGCTCCACTCCGCGTCGAGGCAGGTCGCTGCCCACTCGGCGCCCGGTCACGGGGTGGCAGGCAGCGCGCCGTCCGGACGCAGGCGCACCGAGCGGCTGCCTTCGGCGGTCACATCCGGGAGTCACCGCAGCGGAAGCGGCTCGTTCGTTCACGTCCGCCCCCACCCATGTCCTTGCCTGAAGCTCACCCGACCCGGTCACCGCACCCGTACGCCCACTGTTGTCACCACTGACTGAATCCTCAGCCAGCTCCCAGGCTCTTTCCAGAAGCTCAGTGCCAGGGGCTTGAACGTCCGCGCCAGGCTCCCCGGAGGCTCCCGGGAGATTCGCTTCCGCCTGGTTCAATCAGCACGCGCCCTGGGGCGATCCGCAGGTCACGACCATGACTCCGCGCCGGTTTCCGCCCGGTGGAGCGGTGCCTGCGCACTCTTCACACAGGGGCGGTACGCCGGATGCCGGCAAGCAGCGGAACAGTTCAGGAAGGCGGACACCATGGCAGAAGAAACTTTGAGGGACGGCGTCCTCTACAGCATGTCGCCCGACGAGCTCCTCCTCAAGGCTCAAGAGATCCGCAGCACCGAGACGCTGGTCGAGGCGGAGCTCGGCGCCATGAAGGCCAATGTGGTGGTGCTGGGGAGTTCTTGGGAGGGGCCCGCCGCGCTCCTGTTCCAGGACCTCATGGTCGAGTGGGACAAGCACGCGACCCAGCTGCGGCAGGCGCTTCTCGCCATCGCGGGCGGCCTGGAGGGCAGCTCCCACAACACCACCGCGGCCGAGCACGTGAACGTGTCGAACCTGCACGGGATCCAGCTCCCCCGGGCGCGGCTGTAGCCCTGCGCCGGGCGCCGCCGAAGCCGTCAGTCGCAACTCCACACCTTTCGTCTGAGGAATTGACATGCCCGATTTGGCAAGTGCGCGGATCAAGGTCGGCTCGGAGCTGGAAGTGGCCGGGCCCAGTCTCAACGCACAGGCAGAAACGATCATGGGGGACCTGCACCGACTCAAGACCAGCCTGGCGTCGCTGATCGACGCCTGGCAGGCCCAGTCCGCGACCGCGTACCAGGAGTGCATGCACGAGTGGGACCTGGCCGCCGTGGGCCTCTTCGGCTCCGCGGAGGAGGGCGGAATCCTCGGCGAGATCGCCAACGTGCTGAAGGTGGCCTGGGTCAACTCCGTTTCGACCGAGGAAGCCAACCTCGCGACATGGAAGTCCTCGGCCTGACCCGGGCAACAGCGGACCGCGCGGCCGCACGCCCCGATGCGGCCCTACGTGTGTGACAAGGAATCGCCCAGTGGAGAACGAACGCTGCCACGTGACCGTGGTGGGAACCCGGCGGCGGGTGGACCTCGCGGTGCCCGCGGACGCCGCCATCGCCGAGTACACCCCGACCCTGCTCGACCTCGTGGGGCAGGTGGAGTTCGACGACACCTTCCCGCCGGTGTGGTCGCTCGCCATGCCCGGCACGTCGCCGTTCCCGCCGGAGGCCTCGCTGCGTGAGTGCGGCGTCGTCGACGGCGCGACCCTGTACCTCAGGGACATGGCCGCGGGAGAGTTCGACGAGCCCGTGGTCACCGACCTGGAGGAGGCGGTCGAGCAGATCGACGGTGTGGCCACCGCGTGGGGCTGGAGGCCGCGCGCCTTCACCATCCTGGTCCTCGGTGTCCTCAGCCTCGTCGCGGGCTTCGCCACGCTGGCCTGGACCGACCAGGCCCTGCCGGCCACCGGGGCCGGCGCGATCGCCGGCGCCTCGCTGCTGACGGTGCTGGCCTGGCACGCCACCCGTCAGGGCTGGTCGCTGCCGCTGGGCCTGCGGCTGATCATGGCGTACTCCGCGGTCCCGCTGGCCGCCGTGGCCGCCGCCTCGCTTCCCGCCGCGACCACCAGCACCACCGCCGTGCTGCTGGCAGTGAGCGTGGGGACCGTGATCGGATCGCTGGCCGCGGTCCTGGCGATCCGTCACGCGACGACGCTGATGGCCGTGGCGATCAGCATCTCCGCCCTGCTGCTCACCGTGTGCCTCGCCCTCGGCGGCGCCTCGCTGCCGCAGTCGTCCGCAGTGGTCGGCGTCTTCATGATGGTGGTGCTCGGCGTCGCCCCCAAGATCGCGGGACACACCTCGGTGCTGGCCGGTTCGCACATCGGAGGCGCGGAGGCCTACGGCGACGAGTCCGACGTGCTGCACCTGGTACGCCGCGGCCAGCGGCTGCTCGTCGGACTGAACACGCTGGCCTCGCTCCTCTCCGCCGCATGCCTGGTGATCCTCGGCACCTCGGACCAGCCGTTCGCGGTGGCCCTGGCCGGCTGCCTCGGCCTGGCCCTGGTCCTGCGTGCGGGACGCGTGACCATCGCGGTGGCGGTGGTGCCGGTGGTGACCGCGGGGACGATCGGTCTGGCCGTCACCCTGATCCATGCCCCGGAGACCTTCGGCGCACCGGCGGGGTCCGGCTCCTTCGCGCTGATCGCCGCGGCCGTGGTCGCGCTGCTGGTCGGCCTGAGCCGGGCCTTCCGCGCGGACCGCGCCGACGGGCGTCCCGCGTGGATCGACCCGCTCGGCGGGCTCTTCCTGCTGGCGGCCGTGCCGCTGGCGGTGGGCGTCTTCGGCGTGTACGCATCGCTGCTGAACTCCGGCCAGACGCCGTGACGGTCGTCGAGCGGAACGGAGTGTGGTGCCGGTGAAGCGGAACGTCCTGCGGGTTGCGGACCGGGGCTGGGGTGCCTACCGCACCGTCACCGCCGCCGTCCGGGCCGCCGAGGAAGGTGCGGTGATCCACGTCCAGCCGGGCGTCTACCGCGAGTCACTGGTCCTGGACCGGGAGGTCACCGTCGTCGCGGAGAAGGGCCCGGGGACCGTACGCATCGTGGCCGCGCACGGCCCCGCCGTGAGTGTGAACAGCGGCGCGCCCACGCTGCGGGACATGACGATCGAGGGTGTCCTGGAGCGCGGGCCGGCGGTGCTGGTCGGCGGCGGCCGGGCGGTGTTCGAACAGTGCGAGGTGTCCCGGGGCCGTGTGGAGGTCATCCGCGACGCGGCCGCCGAACTGCGCTCGTGCACCATCGAGGAGGCCCTCGGTGCGGGTCTCCACGCCACCGGCACGGCGGGCGTCCTCGTCGAGGACTGCACGATCCGGTCGGTCTCCGGTCACGGCCTGACGCTCAGCGACGCCGCCACGGCGGAGGTGCGCCGCACCGTCGTGGAGCGGGTCAGCGGCGGCGGCGTGGTGCTGGCCGGGGAGTCGCAGGGCGTCTTCGACGACTGCACGGTCCGGCACACCGGCGAGGCCGCCCTGATGGTGCAGACCCCGGCACGTCCGCTGCTGCGCGGCTGCCGACTGCACGACAGCAAGGCCCAGGGCGTCCTGGTGACCGACGCGCCCGGCGTCACACCGGCCGCTCCCGGCTCCGCCACCGACCAGGCGGCCGACGCGGCGGGCCGCGAGGAGATGCGGATCCGGCTGGAGAAGTGCGAGATCTTCCGCACCGCCGGGGACGGCGTGGTGGTGTCCGGCGGAGCCGAGTTCTGGCTCCGGGACTGCCACATCCGGGAGACCGGCGGCGCCGGAGTGATCGCCGCCGGCACCAGCAGGGTCGAGCTCGACGGGACCCGGGTGGTGGACCTGCCCGGGACCGGGCTGGGCGCCGTGGACAGCGCCCAGGTGTCCGTCCGGGGCGGCACCGTCGCCCGCACCGGCGCCAACGGCGTGCACGCGGCGGACGGCTGCACCGTCCGCCTCACCGACTGCGAGATCTCCACCACCACGTACACCGCCCTGTACGTCGGCGGCAACGCCCGCGCGGAACTGCGCTCCTGCACCCTGCGGGACAGCGCGCAGCACGCCCTGCGGGCCGAGGCCCAGGCGGACGTCCTCGCCGAGGACGTCCGCGTCGAGCGGGCGCGGATGACGGGCATCGACATCAAGGACGCCGACGCGGTGCTGCGCCGCTGCGTGGTCGCCGAGGCGGACATCGGCATCAGGCTGGAGACCAGGCACCGCCCGCTGCTGGAGGACTGCGAGGTGTCCGGGTCGGCCAAGACGGGCATCGAGATCGCCGCCGCCACCGGCGCCGTGGTACGCGGCGGCCGGGTCGAGGGCGCGGGGTCGGCCGGGGTGTTCCTCGACGAGGGGTCCGAAGCCCTGGTGGAGGAGCTGACCATCGCCGACACCAAGGGAAGCGGGCTGGTGATCTGGTCCGGAGCCCGCCCGCGGGTGCGGTCGGTGACCATCGCCGGCACCGTGAAGAACGGCGTGTACGCGGGCGAAGGCGCCGAGGGCCTGCTGGAGGACTGCGCGGTCTCCGCCACCGGCTATCCCGCGGTGTACGTGGGCGCCAAGGCGTCCCCCGTACTGCGCCGCTGCCTGGTGCACGACACGGACGAGGACCTGTCCCAGGCCGACGACGCGGCGGCCCGCTTCGAGCAGTGCCGCAGCAACAACGTCAAGGTCGCCTCCATGCCGACCGAGGACGAGGGGCAGCCGGCCCTCGCGGTCGGCGCACCCGGCGCGCGCGCCGCCGCGGC
>NZ_LIQR01000172.1 GCF_001418575.1 Peterkaempfera griseoplana | reverse complement strand
GCCCTCGCCCGCGCGCCCGCGCCGCGGCCTGCCGCCTTCCCGCCCGCACCCGTCCGAAGGGGACCCCGCCCATGCTGCGCAACTCCGCCCGGCTGACCGCCACCGGAAAGCCGGTCACCTGGCTCGGCGCCAACTACTGGTCCCGCACCGGTGGCCCGCTGATGTGGCGCTCCTACGACCCCCAGGTCATCGAGGAGGAGCTGCTGGCGCTGCGCGACCACGGCATGAACGTCACCCGGTCCTTCTACTACTGGCCGGACTTCATGCCCACGCCGTACAGCGTCGACGAGGAGAAGTGCGCCCACTTCGCCGACTTCCTCGACCGCCACCAGGCCCTCGGCATGACGACCATCCCCACCTTCATCGTGGGCCACATGTCCGGCGAGAACTGGGACCCGTCCTGGCGGGGCGGCCGCGACCTCTACACCGACGTCTGGATGGTGGCCCGGCAGGCCTGGTTCGCCCGCGAGATGGTCCGCCGCTTCAAGGACCACCCGGCGGTCTCCGGCTGGCTGGTCTCCAACGAGATGCCGATCTACGGGGACGCCACCCGCGACCGGGAGTCGGTCTCCTCCTGGGCCCAGATCATCGTGGACGCCGTGCACGCCGCCGGGGGCACCCAGCCGGTCTCGCTCGGCGACGGCGCCTGGGGCCTGGAGAACACCGGCCATGAGAACGGCTTCTCGGTGAAGCACTCCGCCGAGATCTGCGACTTCCTCGGCCCGCACGTCTACCGCATGGAGGACGACCCGGTCCGCCAGCACCACGCCGCCGCCTGGGTGTGCGAGCTGTCCGGCACCTTCGGCAAGCCGGTGGTGCTGGAGGAGTTCGGCGTCACCTCCGACTTCGTCAGCGGCGCGGGCGCCGCCCACTACTACCGCCAGGTGCTGCACAACACCCTGCTGGCCGGGGCCACCGGCTGGATCGCCTGGAACAACACCGACTACGACGACCTGATCCACCAGCCGCCCTATCTGCACCACGCCTTCGAGCTGCACTTCGGCCTCACCGACCGGCACGGCCGGGCCAAGCCGCAGCTGAAGGAGTTCAAGGACTTCACCGAGGTGCTGAAGCAGGTCGACTTCGACCGCACCAGCCGGGCCGACAGCGACACCGCCCTGGTGGTCTCCTCCTACCTGGACACCCACTACCCCTTCACCCGGGAGGAGGACCGCAGCCATGTCTACACCGCCGCCCGCCAGGCCTGGGTGGCCGGCCGCCTCGCCGACCTCGCCCCGGCCGTGACCCGGGAGAGCGACGGCCTCACCGAGGACGCCCGGCTCTATCTGGTGCCCTCCACCAAGCAGTTGCTCTCCCCCACCTGGTACCGGCTGGAGGAGCTCGCCCGCGCCGGCGCCACCGTCTATGTCTCGTACTGCCCCGGCGCCCACGACGAGCAGCGCGGCCCGTGGTACGCCCACCTGGACGAGTTCTTCGGGGTGCGGCACCAGCTGGAGTACGGCCTGGTCAACCCGATCGAGGACGACGAGGTGATCTTCACCTTCACCCGGGCGTTCGGTAGTCTCCCCGAGGGTGCCCGGCTGTCCTTCCGGGCCGCCGGCACCGTCAACAGCCGGGTCTTCCTGCCGGTCGTCCCGGACGGTGCGGAGGTGCTCGCCGTCGACGGCCACGGCCGCCCGGCGCTCCTGCTGCGCCAGGTGGGCGAGGGCAGCGTGGTGTTCTCCACCTACCCGCTGGAGCACATGGCGGCGGTGACCCCCCGGGTCAATCCGGAGGACACCAGCACCCTGTACGACGCCCTCGGCGCCCATGCGGGGGTGCGCCGGCCGGTGACGGTCGCCGACCCGCGGGTGGGCACCGACCGTCTGGTCCACGAGGACGGCCGCACCTTCGTGTGGCTGGTCAGCCAGGCCAAGGAGGAGATCACCGTCAAGCCCGCGGTCACCGAGGGCACCCTGCACGAACTCGACGGCACCCCCGTCGACTCGGTGACACTGCCCGGCTACGGGGTGCGTGTGCTGGAGCTGCGCGCAGCCTGAGCCCCGACCGGCCCGTCCGTCGGCCGGGCAGCCCGCCCACCGGCGGGCTGCCCGGCACATCCCGTTCCCCACCCCTCAGGAGAAGCCCCCATGCCTCTCAGCGACCTCCCCCTCGACGAACTGCTGGAGTACCGCCCCGAGGTCCCCGCCCCCGCCGACTTCGACGCCTTCTGGGCGCAGACCCTGGAGCAGGCCCGCACGCACGGCGGCAGCCCTGCGCTGTCCCCCGTCGAGGACCACCTGCTGACCGCCTTCGAGGTGCACGATGTGCGCTTCCCCGGGTGGAACGGGGAGCCCGTCGCCGCCTGGCTGATACTGCCGCGCGGCTCCGAGGGGCCGCTGCCGACCGTGGTCAAGTACATCGGCTACAGCGGCGGCCGGGGGCGGCCCACCGACCATCTGCTGCCGCCCGCCGCCGGATACGCCCACCTGGTCGTCGACAGCCGCGGTCAGGGCCACGACACCCCGGACCGGGACGAGGGCCGGGGCACCCAGTGGGTGGAGGGCTTCATGACCCGCGGGATCGACGACCCGCACCACCACTACTACCGCCGGCTGATGACCGACTGCGTGCGGGCCGTGGACGCCGCCCGGGCCCTGCCGCAGGTCGACCCGGACCGGATCGTGGTCAGCGGAGGCAGCCAGGGCGGCGGGCTGGCTCTGGCCGTGGCCGGCCTCACCGGCGGCCTGGTCGCGGGCGCGCTGATCGATGTGCCGTTCCTCTGCCACTACCGGCGGGGCACCGACGTCGCCCCCGAGGGGCCCTATGTCGAGGTCTCCAAGTATCTGCGCTGGCACAGCCAGGGCAATGTGGAGACCGCCTTCGAGACGCTGAACTACTTCGACGGGGTGCACTTCGCCGCCCGCGCCACCGCGCCCGCCCTCTTCAGCGTGGGGCTGATGGACCCGATCTGCCCGCCGTCCACCGTCTTCGCCGCCTACAACCGCTACCAGGGCGACCGGGACATCCGGGTCTGGCACTTCGCCGACCACGGCGGGGGCTACGGAGCCACCGCGCCCGAGCAGCTGGCCTGGCTGCGCGACCGGGGGCTGGCTCCCAAGGCGCTCTGAGGGGGGCGCCCTAAGGGAGGCACTCTGAGGAAGGCACCGGCGGCGCCGGGGCGGAGCACGGTCCGCCCCGGCGCCGCGCGACCTGCGGATCACCCGCAGGTCCGGCACCGCCCGGGGCGGTGCAGCACCCGCGGGTGCGGTCCGGCGGCCGCGGGCGGCTCAGAGGTCCAGGTCGACCACGACCGGGGCGTGGTCGGAGGTGCCCTTGCCCTTGCGGGCCTCGCGGTCGACATAGGAGTCGGAGACGGCGGCGGCGAACGGCCGGTTGCCGTAGACCAGGTCGATCCGCATGCCGTTGTTCTTCGGGAAGGCCAACTGCCGGTAGTCCCAGTAGGTGTACGGGTGGTCGTACTTCAGCGGCCGCGGCACCACGTCCGCCAGCCCGGCGGAGCGCAGCTCCGCCAGCGCCTGGCGCTCGGCGGGGGTGACATGGGTGGAGCCCTCGAAGAGGGAGGGGTCCCAGACGTCCGCGTCGGTCGGCGCGACGTTGAAGTCGCCCAGGACGGCGAAGGGACGGTCGCCCGCCGCGTCCTCCAGCACCGCAGCCCTGAGCGCCGCCAGCCACTCCAGCTTGTAGGTGTAGTGCGGGTGGCCGACCTCGCGCCCGTTGGGCACATAGACCGACCAGACCCGGACCGGACCGCAGGTCGCGGCGACCGCCCGGGCCTCGATCTCGGGGATCATCGCACCGTCGGCGAGATAGCCGGGCTGCTCCGGGAGGCCGTGGACGACGTCGTCCAGGCCGAGCCGGGAGACCACGGCGACGCCGTTCCACCGGCCGGTGCCGTGGGCGGCGGCCTCGTAGCCGAGCTCCTTGACGGCGTCGTGGGGGAACGCCTCGGTGGTGCACTTGAGCTCCTGCAGACAGAGCACGTCGGGCTTGGCGCCCTCCAGCCACTCCAGGAACCTGGGCAGCCGCGCGGTGATGGAGTTGATGTTCCAGGTGGCGATGCGGACGGTCACGGCGGGCTGGCCTTCCGGACGGTGCGGACGAGGGGTCGGGGAGCCCGGAGGGCTCCCCGACCCAAAGCTACCGTCCGCCACCGACAGTGAGCCGCCCGCTCAGGCGGCGGTCCACCGCCGCCCGGTCAGCGGGACGGGACGACCACCGCGGCCGCGCCCCCGCCGCGGCGGACCGGCTCGGCGGCGGCGAGCCAGCGGCCGTCGGGCAGCCGCTCCACCCCGGTCGCCGCTCCGATCTCGCCGGCGTCGGTGAAGACATGGCCGATCGCCTCCAGCTTGGCGCGCTCCGGCAGCGCCAGGAAGGCCGGCTCGGCGCCGGTGGCCGCCGCGTTGCGCTGGCTGGCGCGCGGGGCGGCGATGGCCTGCTCCAGGGTGAGCCCGCGGTCGATCCGTCCGAGGAGCACCTGGAGCACGGTGGTGATGATGGTGGCGCCGCCCGGGGAGCCGGCCGCGAAGTACGGCTGCCCGTCGCGCAGCACGATGGTCGGCGAGATCGAGGAGCGCGGCCGCTTGCCGGGGCCGGGGAGGTTGGGGTCGGGCACGCCCGGGGTGGCCGGGACGAAGGAGAAGTCGGTGAGCTCGTTGTTGAGCAGGAAGCCGCGGCCGGGCACGGTCATGGCGCTGCCGCCGGTCTGCTCGATGGTGAGGGTGTAGGAGACCACGTTGCCCCAGCGGTCGGCGACGGTGAGGTGGGTGGTGTTGGGGCCCTCGTGGGTCTCGGCGACGCCCTTGCCCGCGGTGGCGCAGCCGGCCGCCGGGTGACGGGGGTCGCCGGGGGCCAGCGGGCTGGTGAGCACATGGTCGGGGGTGATCAGGCAGGCCCGGGATTCGGCGAAGCGCTGGGAGAGCAGTTCCCGGGTGGGCACGTCGTTGAAGGCGGGGTCGCCGACCCAGCGGTTGCGGTCGGCGAAGGCGATCCGGGACGCCTCCAGGAAGCGGTGGTAGTACTGCGTGCTGTCCAGCCGGCCGAGGTCGGTGCCCGAGAGGATGTTGAGGGCCTCGCCGACGGTGGTGCCGCCGGAGGAGGACGGGGCGATGCTGTAGACGTCCAGGCCGCGGTACGCCACATGGGTGGGGTCCTGGAGGTGGACGTCGTAGCCGCGCAGGTCCTGCCGGGAGAGTCTGCCGGGCCGTACGGTGCGGGTGGCAGCGGGGTCGACCTGGGGGTGCTGGACGGTACGGGCGATGTCGGCGCCGATGTCCCCGCGGTAAAGGGCGCCGATGCCCTGGCGGCCGAGTTCGCGGTAGGTGGCGGCGAGGTCGGGGTTGCGCAGGGTCGAGCCGACGGCGGGGAGGTCGCCGCCGGGCAGGAAGAGGTCCCGGGTGGCGGGGAAGTCGCGGAAGCGGTCCTGGTTGGCGGCGGTCTGGTCGTGGAAGGTCTGGTCGACGGTGAAGCCGCGGTCGGCTATCCGCTCGGCCGGTTCGAGCACGTCGTCCAGTGATCTGCTGCCCCACAGGCTGAGCGCCCGCTGCCAGGTGGCCGCGGTGCCGGGCACACCGACGGAGAGGCCGCTGGTGACAGCGTCGGCGAAGGAGAGCGGTGCGCCGTTCTCCACGAAGAGGTTCTGGTCTGCGGTGAGCGGCGCGGTCTCGCGTCCGTCGAGCGTCTGCACGGTGCGGGTGCGGGCGTTGTAGTAGACGAAGTAGCCGCCGCCTCCGATACCGGCCGAGTACGGCTCGGTGACTCCCAGCGCGGCGGCGGTGGCCACCGCGGCGTCCACCGCGTTGCCGCCGCGGCGCAGCACCTCGATGCCGGCGACGGTGGCGTCGGCGTCCACGCTGGCGACGGCTCCGCCCCGGCCGACGGCCTGGGGGGACTTGGCGGGCGGCGGGTCCGCGGCCGGCCGTGCGGCGGCGCCGGGGGCGGTGGCGGGGGCCGCGACGA
>NZ_LIQR01000171.1 GCF_001418575.1 Peterkaempfera griseoplana | reverse complement strand
AGCAGGTGGCCCGCACACCCAAGGGGCAGTGGGTGCGCGTGGTGGGCGGCTGGTCGGCCGAGCAGTTCGCCGAACGGCGGCTGCCCACTCCCGCCGAGCTGAATGCCGCCGCACCGGACACCCCGGTGTTCGTGCTGCATCTGTACCAGTCGGCGATCCTGAACCGGGCGGCGCTGAAGGCCGTCGGCTACACCCGGGACACCCCCGACCCCAGGGGCGGGCAGCTGGTCCGGGACCGCAACGGCGACCCCAACGGCATGCTGCTGGCCGCGCCCAGCGCGCTGATCCTCTACTCCACCCTCGCCAAGGCCCCCCTGCTCGACAGCGGGGAGCAGAAGACCTCCACCCTGCACTTCCTGCGGGAGCTGAACCGGTTCGGGCTGACCTCCGCGATCGACGCCGCCGGAGGCTTCCAGAACTTCCCGGACAACTACAGCACGGTGACCGAGCTGGCCAGGGAGGGCCGGCTCTCCCTGCGCATCGCCTATCACCTGTTCCCGCAGACCGCCGGCCAGGAACTCGACGACCTCGCCCGCTGGATCGAGATGGTCCGTCCCGAGGACGTGGTCGACGCCGGCGGAACACAACTCGCCAAGGCACGGATCAGCGACGATGCGGCCGGGTTCGCGCAGCTCACCGCCCTGCTGCTGGAACACGGCGACCGCGCGGACGCGGCCATCCCCGTCGCGATCGAAACCTCACGCGGACTTCTCGTCGCCTGTCTGCGGGCCAGTGGCCGCCCGGTCTACGCGATCAACCCGCTGGCGGTCGCCCGCTACCGCGACCGGCACTCGGTCGCCCGGAGGAAGTCCGATGCCGTTGACGCCGCCGCATTGGCGAACATCCTGCGGACCGACATAGCCGCTCACCGGCCACTACCTGCGGATTCCGAACTCGTGCAGGCGATCGCCGTACTTGCCCGAGCCCAGCAGGACGCTGTCTGGGACCGCGGCCAGGCCCACAACAAACTCCGGTCCCAGCTGCGGGAGTTCTACCCGGCCATCCTGGCGGCGTTCGCCGACCACAAGCACGACCTGTGCTCGCGAGAGGCACGCGCGATCCTGGCTGCGGCTCCGACCCCGACCGCAGCGGCAGGCCTGATCAGTTCTCGCTGTCGAGGGTGGCCATCAGCGGGGCGGCGTAGCGTTCGCAGCCAGGCGGGCGAAGCCGACGAGCGCGCCGCTGGCGCTCTCGATGACCGCGACCGCGTACTCATCGCGGGGCTCTGCAGCGGCTGATGCGATGGAGCGCGTGACGATGGCGCCCACCTGGTCGAGCGAGCGGGGCTCGAACGACAGGTGGGCGGTCGCCTCCGGGCTGCCGTAGATGGTGTGGACTGCGTCGACGTCTTCGACAGTCAACTGTCGGAGAGTAAGACGGGGGCCGCGGCGGCAGATCGGGTGCATGCCGCCGGACTCTACTCCGCGCGGGTCAGCGGCGAAGGGCTAGTGGGGGGCGGCTGAAGGACGCGATCTCCTCAGAGGGTTGTCGGGCGACAACCGCGTTACGAGACCGGCCACTTGAGAGAGCTCCGCGAACGCGGCGCGCGGAGTAGATGATGCCCGCGTTTCGCTGCTCGGCCGGCAGGTGAGGCAGGAGGTGAAGATGCGGCGGACGATGGCGGCTTCTGCGGGCACGGTGGTGCCCTTGCCGGGGCCCTTGCGGACCCAGCCGTAGGCGATGCGGCCCTGGACCTTCCCCTCCTGGGCGAGGGACAGATGCATGCGTGCGACGCGCCGGGCGGTGTCCTCGGAGGACTTCAGGGCCATCACGCACATCATGCGGGCCATGTGCCGGTCGCTGTTGTTGATCAGGTTCATCCGGCCGCCGGTGGCACCGATCACCGGACGCTTGACGTACTCGACGACGTCGATGAGGTCTTCCAGGTCGCGCGGCTGACGCACCAGGCGGTCCAGGTCGTAAAAGATCACTCCGTCGATGATCCCGCTCGCCAGGTCGGCCAGCAGCTGACGGAACTTCGGACGCATCACCACCCAGTCGATCGACCCGTCCGCCCGCACGAGCTTCTTCTTCTTGAACGCCGAGGTGTCGTTCTCCTTGTAGACCCGGGCAAAGGGTCCCCAGGCGAGTCGGGTGCGGGTGTCCTCGGAATCCTCCAACTGCCGCTCCACGCCGGCCTCCAGACCGAACCGGTCGGAGGAGATCCGCAGAAATGCCCCAGGTCGCTGTGGCACGAACGCGGACAACTGGTCGTGGATGTCGAGAGTGATGCCGCGGTTGCGGACGTGCGCGGGGAGCTCGAAGTCGTCCCGGACGGACAGGGCGGACGAATGCGTCATGAAAGGCTCAGCCTGGCTGCTCGCGGCGGACCGGCCCCGGACACCTTCCGTCGCACCGACGGACGCCCATGCGCCCGTGTGGCTGGCACGCTGCAGGTTTCCCGCGGCGATACTGGCCCCATGCGCATCGACTACGACCCCGACGCAATGGATCCAGGGGCCTTCTACAAGCTGCTCACGGCCGTGGTGGTGCCACGGCCGATCGCCTGGGTGTCCACCCTGTCCGGAGACGGCGAGACGGCGAACCTCGCACCCGCCTGGTTGTGAGGAAAGCGGTGTCGGCTACGTGGACTGTAGCTTGGACGCCGCCGCGATGGTCGACGATGGAGTCGGCTTTCCTCCTGGTGCGCACCGTTCGCCGCAGGGCGCGCACCGTCGGTGGGCCGTGGGTGAGAATCCGCTCACGGAACGCCCTGCTGATGGTTCAGGGGCCTGCTCGTTGCGGACCAGGTTCAGCTTGCGATCAGGTGGTAGGCGGCTGGGCTGCAGTGGTTCGGGAACCCCGGCGGGCGCTGGCCTGGGGTAAGGATCTGGAGGGCGTGCGGCAGTGGGTGACCGGCAGCATTGGGCGGGGGACGATGCTCAGCGCGCCGCAGCGTTGATCTGGGCGATCCTTTCGGGGAGCTCGGTCAGGATCTCGATGCGGAGGGTCGGCAGTTTCTGCGCTTCTGGGTTGCGCCACTGGATGGTGGCCCACGGGCTCCTGCTGCCGCCGATCGACCACGCGCGCGGCCGGATTCGTCCGCGACCGCTGTCACGCCGAGACCCACCGGCAGCCGATCGCTCAGTAGCACCACTGGAGAGCCGGATGCGGGGAAACCCGCACGTCCGTTTTGGGGAGGAGCCGCGCGGAAACGACCCCTCGGGGCACCGCGCCGCGGGGCTGATTCCACGCCCGTCCTGTTCGCCCGGTTGCGATCCCTGCCGTTGAGCGAGGTCACCGCACGGCACTACCAGCGCGGGACCTGCCACGGCCGCCGGGAGACCCGCGCAGTACGCGTGCTGACCGTCACCGACCTGGGGCTGGACTTCCCGCACGCCGTCCAGGCCGGCCGGATCACCCGGTGTCGTATGAGCCTGAAGACCGGGAGGCTGACCCGCCAGACCGTCTACGCGCACACCGACCTGAGCCACCACCAGGCATCATCTGAGCGGATCGGCAAGCTTGCCCGCTCGCAGTGGACCATCGAGAACCGCCTGCACTTCGTGCGGGACACCACCTTGCGTGAGGACGCCTCCAAGGTCCGTACCGGCCGCGGTCACCGGAACATTGAGCTGTTTCCAACTTGGTTGAGCAGCTGGCAAGTTGGCGTGGGGGTGGTGTCCGGGAAGAGGTGAAGCTCCTGGTAGATGGGTTGTCGACCAAGATCAACCTGTCCGCCCGGAGCTTCGCGTGCTTGTGTACCCATCGGGGATCGATCTGTCCAGCTCGACCCTGCGCTACCTCTCCCGCCTGCTGTCTGCCCGGCGCCTGGAGCTCGGCACGCGGTGGCGCCGGCTTCCCGCGGACCGGCAGGCCCTGATGGCCTTGGCCCACCTGCGGTGCGGCCACACCTACGCCCAGCTCGCGGCCGGCTTCGGCGTCGGGATCGCCACCGTCTACCGCTACATCACCGAGGCGGTCGACGTCCTGGCCGCGGTCGCCCCGGACCTCGCCACGGCCACCCGCGCCGCCACACGCAAGGCGTTCGTCATCCTCGACGGCACCCTGCTGCCCATCGACCGGGTCGCCGCCGACCGGCCGTACTGTTGAGTCGGCACGGAGCGCGGTGCCGATGTTGCCATCGGTCCGTTTCTCCGTGCCGCTCGCCGAACCCGGCGTGCGGCTCTCACCGCACCGGGCTCTCCACGGTCTCTGCCGTTCAAGCGTGGTTGAGGGTCCAGGGGTTGGGGATCGTGTTGCCCCGGTAGCGATAGCGGGTGACCGCCGTCGAGACCATCGGGAACAGTTCGATCCCGCCCGCCGTGAGCTTGTGCCACCGGCCGTCGCGGTCGGTGAAGCGTCGGCGGACGTCCTTCCACTTCCAGCGGTGCAGCACCATCCACCAGCTGGTCACCCGTCGCCATACGAACTGGTCCAGGGCCTTCAGCGTGGTCTTGCATACCGCGTGTTTGAAGTAGTTGACCCAGCCGCGCAGGATCTGGTTGATCCTTCTGAGCACGGCCCCGGGGTCCTGCTGCGACGTTCTGTTCGTCAAGGTACGAATTTTGTCCTTCAGCTGCCGGATGGGCCTGTCGGCGATGAAGGTGTAGACGTACCACTTGTTCGAGCCTCGCTTGCGGCGCCACTGGATGCGGAACCCCAGGCAGTCAAACCCGTCCGACATGTGCACGATCTGGGTCTTGGCCGGTGACAGCCTCAGCCCGAGAGGGTGCAGTACGTCGGCGATGTCCTCGCGCAGACGGGCGACGTCGTCACGGCTGCCGTCGACCAGGACGACGAAGTCATCCGCGTAGCGGACGATGCGCCAGTTCGGGCGGCCGTGGTGACGGTGGTGTGCCCGCCTGCCTCTGGTGGACATCCTCCCGCCCGGCTCCCACGGCTCCATCACGTGCTCGTCGAGCGCGGACAGGGCGATGTTCGCCAGGAGCGGGGAGAGGATGCCGCCCTGCGGAGTGCCGGTGAAGGTCTCCTCGCGGCCGCCGCCCTCGATGAGGACTCCGGCCTTGAGAAACGCCTTGACCAGCCGCAGCACGCGCTTGTCCTTGACCCTCGCGCGCACCCGGTCCAGCAGGGCCGTGTGGTCGATGGAGTCGAAGCACGCCTCGATGTCCGCATCCAGCACCCAGCGATAGCCGCTGGTGCCGTAACGGTGGATCTCGGCGACCGCGTCGTGTGCCCGCCGCATGGGCCTGAAGCCGTAGGAAACCGGCTTGAAGTCGGCCTCGAAGATCGGCTCCAGCACCAGCTTGAGGGCCGCCTGGACCACCCGGTCGGAGACGGTCGGGATGCCGAGCTTGCGCACCTTCCCGCTACCACCGGGCTTGGGGATCTTGCGCTCGCGCACCGGCAGCGGGCGAAATTCACCCGTCTTCAGTACGCGTCGCAGGTCCTCCAGGTAACCCGGAAGGCCGAGTTCCCGCTCCACGTCGACGACGGTGATGCCGTCGACGCCGGGTGTCCGGGCCCCCTTGTTTCCCGCGACCCGTTCGAACGCCACGAGCAGCGTCGCCGGGTCGCAGACGAGGTTGAACAGATCGTCGAACCTGCGGCCGTGGTCGGCCGCCGCCCAACGGTGAAGCTTGGCCTGCATCCCCGATACCCGCTGGTGAGACCCCGATGGGGCCTCGGGAGCACTGCTGTTCAGCAGCGCGTCTTTCAGCATTGCAGCCCCCTTCCCTTCTCGAAACCGCTGCCGCCCTTCCCCATGTGCCGGGCTCTCCCCGGCTCGGAGTACTACGGCGGCTCCGCCCCGTCCCGACCCGATCGGCCGACGATGGACCCAGCCCATCCGCCGCGCTGGAGGCGCGGCGGGAGGGCGAAGCAGGGACGGTTCCCGTGTTCACTCGCTGTTCGATCGTCGGAGTAGGAGCCCGGCTATGCCCCCGCGGCCTCGCCACGGCTACCCCGCAGCACTTCACCGTGGCCTCCCCGCACGACCGAAATAGATCGCCCAGGAAGTTCCCCGCCGGCCGAATATCCAGCAGGGACGCACCGCATCCAGCCCAGATCCACCAGGTTCGAGCTGGCGTGCCTTAAGGAGGCGTAGACGCCGGTTCCTCGCGTACTCCTCTCCGTCTCGCTCGCCGGACCCGCACCATCTGGCAGTACTGGCACGTCCCGGCTTTGTCAGGGCTGCTTCCGTCCTCCCCGGCACCTCCCGGATCAGACTGCCCCCAGCTTCAACCGCCCTGCTGCGACAGGACGATGGTGGTGGTCTTTCACCTCCACTCGAACAACAAGCGCCTCACGGCGCACACTCCGGCAAGCACAAGAAGCACGGCATGAACGT
>NZ_LIQR01000170.1 GCF_001418575.1 Peterkaempfera griseoplana | reverse complement strand
CGCCGCCGGAGGCCGAACCGGAGATGATCCTCAGGCTCTGCCCGTTCGACTTGGCGTAGCCGTTGACGGCGGGGGAGGGGCCGATCCAGCCGATGTCGATGGAGCCGGCGTTGAGCGCCTCGATCTCGGACGGGCCCGCGTTGAAGACCTGGGTCTTGATCTTCGTCGCCCCCAGCTCCTTGGCGAAGAAGCCCTCCTTCAGGCCCACCAGGGCGGTGCCGTGGGTGAGGTTGGCGAAGTAGCCGATCTTCACCGTGTCGGCGGAGAGCTTCTTGCCGGTGGCGGCGCCGGTCGCCGCGGCCGGGGTGGAGTTGTCGGTGGTGGTCTTGGAGCCGTAGCCGCAGGCGCTGAGCAGCCCGGCCGCGGTGAGCGCGGCGACGGAGAGCGCGGCGGTGCGTCTGATCCGGCCGGAGCCGGGGATTGCCCGCTGATCGGTGCGGGGCAGGGCAGGAGACATGGAGGAGTCCTCACGTGACGGGGTCGGAAGAGTGGCCGGCGCGATGGCCGGGCGGGCCGGGCCGCGGTACCTGGTGTGGGTCAGGACGCAGCCCGGTGACGGGCCGTCAGGCCCGCCCGCACGCACATCGCGCCACGCCGCCCTGGCCGCTGCCGAGGACGCCGCTGCCGATGCGGCCGCCTTCCTTGTCCATCTCGGAGAACGCCTCTCCGGGCATCAGACCCAGTCCTCCCCGTCGTCCTGGGCGACCGCGCCGTGCAGCGCGGCGCCGAAGGCCTCACCCGCCATGCCGGCGGTGAGGGTGGTGCCGTCCGCCGGGTCGATCAGCAGGAACGACCCGGTGTGCCGGTTGTCCGCGTAGGCGTCCAGTGCCAGCGGCTCGGCGGTGCGCAGCACCACCCGGCCGATGTCGTTGACCGCCAGGCCCTCGGCGCCGGAGCGCCGCTCCAGGCTGTCGATGTCGACCCGGTACGGGATCTCCTTCACCAGCGCCCGGACCGTGCGGGTGGTGTGCTTGAGCAGCACCCGGTCGCCGACCCGCAGCGGCCGCTCATGGAGGTGGCAGACGGTCGCCTCGACGTCCTTCACCGGCTCGGGCGCGGTGCCGCCGGCGATCAGGTCGCCCCGGGAGATGTCGATGTCGTCGGTGAGGCGCACGGTGACGGACTGCGGCGCCCAGGCGATGTCGGTCTCCTCGCCGAGGGCGTCGATCCCGGCCACGGTGGTGGTGATGCCGGACGGCAGCACCGTGACCCGGTCGCCCCTGCGCAGCACCCCGGACGCCAGCTGCCCGGCGTAGCCGCGGTAGTCCCGCCACTCGCCCGACTGGGGACGGATCACGTACTGCACCGGGAAGCGCGCCGGCTCGGCGGACGGGTCGGTGCCGACCGGGACGGTCTCCAGGTGCTCCAGCAGCGTCGGGCCGCCGTACCAGTCCATGCGGGCGGACGGCTCCACCACGTTGTCGCCGGCCAGTGCGGAGATGGGGATGGCGGTGACGTCCGGCACCCCCAGCGAGCCGGCGTAGGCGGTGAACTCCGCCGCGATCGCGGCGAAGACCGGCTCGGCGTACTCCACCAGGTCCATCTTGTTGACCGCCAGCACCACATGGGGCACGCGCAGCAGCGCCGCCACGGCGGCGTGTCGGCGGGTCTGCTCGACCACGCCGTTGCGGGCGTCCACCAGCACCACGGCCAGCTCCGCGGTGGAGGCGCCGGTGACCATGTTGCGGGTGTACTGCACATGGCCGGGGGTGTCGGCGAGGATGAAGCGGCGGCGCGGAGTGGCGAAGTAACGGTACGCCACATCGATGGTGATGCCCTGCTCCCGCTCGGCCCGCAGACCGTCGGTCAGCAGCGCCAGGTCGGGGGCCTCCTGGCCGCGCCGCAGCGAGGCGGCCTCGACGGCCTCCAGCTGGTCGGCCAGCACCGACTTGGAGTCGTGCAGCAGCCGCCCGACCAGGGTGGACTTGCCGTCGTCGACCGAGCCGGCGGTGGCGAAGCGCAGCAGCGCGGTCGCCGCCGCCTCGCCGAACGGGTTCTCGGCCGGCGTCGGCGAGTCGCCGAGGCCGTTGTTGGCAGTCAGATCGGTCGACATCTCTAGAAGTACCCCTCGCGCTTCCGGTCCTCCATGGCGGCCTCCGAGAGCTTGTCGTCGGCCCGGGTGGCGCCCCGCTCGGTGAGCCGGCTGGCGGCCACCTCGGCGATCACGTCCGCCACCGTGACGGCGTCGGAGTCGACGGCGCCGGTGCAGGACATGTCGCCCACCGTGCGGTAGCGCACCAGGCGCCGCTCCACGGTCTCGCCCTCCCTGGGGCCGCCCCACTCGCCGGCGGTCAGCCACATGCCGCCGCGCTGGAAGACCTTGCGCTCATGGGCGAAGTAGATCTCGGGGAGGTCGATCTTCTCCCGCTCGATGTACTGCCAGACGTCCAGCTCGGTCCAGTTGGAGAGCGGGAAGACCCGGACGTGCTCACCGGGGGCGTGCCGGCCGTTGTACAGCGACCACAGCTCGGGGCGCTGGCGGCGCGGGTCCCACTGGGAGAACTCGTCGCGCAGGGAGAAGACCCGCTCCTTGGCCCTGGCCTTCTCCTCGTCGCGGCGGCCGCCGCCGAAGACCGCGTCGAACCGGTGCTGCTGGATCGCCTCGGTCAGCGGCACGGTCTGCAGCGGGTTGCGGGTGCCGTCGGGGCGCTCCCGCAGCCGGCCGCTGTCGATGTAGTCCTGCACCGAGGCGACATGCAGCTGGAGCCCGTACTGGGCGACCACACGGTCCCGGTAGGCGAGTACCTCGGGGAAGTTGTGCCCGGTGTCCACGTGCAGCAGTGCGAACGGAACCGGCGCGGGCCAGAAGGCCTTCAGCGCCAACTGCAGCATCAGGATGGAGTCCTTGCCGCCGGAGAAGAGCAGCACCGGCCGCTCGAACTCGCCCGCCACCTCGCGGAAGATGTGGACCGCCTCCGCCTCCAGGGCGTCCAGGTGGGAGAGGGTGTAGGGGTTGTCGGTGCCGCCGAGCTGCGGCTGGTGCGTCGCCGTCGTCATGCCAGTCCCCTTGTCGTGAGAAGGGCGTGCAGGGCGGCGGCCGACTCGGCCACCGACTGGGTGTGCGCCTCGATCCGCAGGTCGGGCTGCTCGGGCGCCTCGTACGGGTCGTCCACGCCGGTCAGTCCGGAGATCTCTCCGGCCGCCTGCTTCGCGTACAGCCCCTTGACGTCGCGGACCGAGCAGACCTCCACCGGGGTCGCCACATGCACCTCGAGGAAGCCGGTGCCCGCCTCGGCGTGGCGCTCCCGGACCGCCGCCCGCGAGGCGGCGTACGGGGCGATGACCGGGGCCAGCACCTTCACCCCGTGGGAGGCCAGCAGCTCCGCGACGAAGCCGATCCGGGTGACGTTGGTGTGGCGGTCCTCGCGGGTGAAGCCGAGGCCCGCGGAGAGGAAGGTGCGGATCTCGTCGCCGTCCAGCACCTCCACCCGGTGGCCCTCGGCGCGCAGCAGCTCGGCGAGCGCATACGCGATGGTGGTCTTGCCCGCGCTGGGCAGGCCGGTCAGCCACACGGTGGCCCCGCGCTGCTGCGCGGCGGCTGCGGTGTCCTGCCGGTCTGCCGTCCCGTCGGCTGTGGTCGTCACTTCGGTCCGCTCCAGGTCGGTGGTGCTGAGTTGACGGATGATCAGGTGTGCAGGCCGCACTCGGTCTTGCCGGTGCCCGCCCAGCGGCCGGCCCGGGCGTCCTCGCCCTCGGCGACCCGGCGGGTGCAGGGGGCGCAGCCCACGGAGGCGTAGCCGTCCCACAGCAGCGGGTTGAGCAGCACCCCGTGCTCGGCGACATAGGCGTCGACGTCGTCCTGGGTCCAGCGGGCGATGGGAGCGATCTTGACCTTGCGGCGCTTGGGGTCCCAGCCGACCACCGGGGTGTTCGCCCGGGTGGGGGACTCGTCGCGGCGCAGCCCGGTCGCCCAGGCGTCGTACGCCATCAGCCCGCGCTGCAGGGGCTCCACCTTGCGCAGTGCGCAGCACAGGTCGGGGTCGCGGTCGTGCAGCTTCGCGCCGTACTGCTCGTCCTGCTCGGCAACGCTCTGACGCGGCGTCAGCGTGATGACGTTGACCTGCATGGTCGCCGCCACCGCGTCGCGGGTGCCGATGGTCTCCGGGAAGTGGTAGCCGGTGTCCAGGAAGACCACGTCCACCCCCGGGAGGGCCGAGGAGGCCAGGTGCGCCACCACGGCGTCCTCCATGGAGGAGGTGACGCAGAAGCTCCGGCCGAAGGTCTCGGCGGCCCAGCGCAGGACCTCGCGCGCCGGCGCCTCCTCCAGGTCGCGGCCGGCCGCCAGGGCCAGCGCCTCCAGCTCCTCGGCGGTGCGGCGGGTGCTGTCGGTGGTGCTGCTCATCGGGTGCTCCCCCCAGAGACGGCCCGGGACACAAGGCCCAGGAACTGCACCGTGAAAGCGCGTGCGCACGATCCGCATTCCCAGGCGCCGCGGCCGCCCTCCTCGGACGGGCGGAGGTCCTCCTCGCCGCAGTACGGGCAGTGGAACGGTGCCACTCGCTCGCTCATGAGAGCGCCTCCTCCGACGCACGGGCCGCCCACTGGGCGAACCGCTCGCCCTCGGCGCGCTCCGCCTGGAAGCGGCGCAGTACCCGCTCCACGTAGTCCGGCAGCTCCTCCGCGGTGACCTTGAGGCCGCGGACCTTGCGGCCGAACGCCGGCTCCAGGCCCAGGGCGCCGCCCAGGTGGACCTGGAAGCCCTCCACCTGACGGCCTTCGGCGTCGGTGACCAGCTGGCCCTTGAGGCCGATGTCGGCGGTCTGGATGCGGGCGCAGGCGTTGGGGCAGCCGTTGATGTTGATCGCCAGCGGCTCGTCGAACTCCGGCAGCCGGCGCTCCAGCTCCTCGATGAGAGTGCGGCCGCGCTCCTTGGTCTCCACGATGGCGAGCTTGCAGAACTCGATACCGGTGCAGGCCAGCGTGCCGCGGCGGAACGGGGAGGGGCTGACCCGCAGGTCCAGCGCCTCCAGCCCGGCGACCAGCGAGTCGACCTGGGCCCCGGGGACGTCCAGCACGATCAGCTTCTGCTCGACCGTGGTGGCCAGCCGGCCGGAGCCGTGCGCCTCGGCGAGGTCCGCGACCTTGCTGAGCAGGGCGCCGTCCACCCGGCCGACGCGGGGGGCGAAGCCGACGTAGAAGTTGCCGTCCTTCTGCGGGTGGACGCCCACATGGTCGCGCCACCGCCGGGCGGGCTGCTCGGGGGCGGGGCCGTCGGTGAGCGTCCGCTTCAGGTACTCCGTCTCCAGCACCTCGCGGAACCGCTCCGCGCCCCAGTCGGAGACCAGGAACTTCAGCCGGGCCCGGTTGCGCAGCCGGCGGTAGCCGTAGTCGCGGAAGATGGAGACCACACCGGCCCAGACCTCCGGGACCTCCTCCAGCGGCACCCAGGCACCCAGCCGCACCCCGAACTTGGGGTTGGTGGAGAGGCCGCCGCCCACCCAGAGGTCGAAGCCGGGGCCGTGCTCGGGGTGGACCACGCCGACAAAGGCCACGTCGTTGATCTCGTGCACCACGTCCAGTTGCGGAGAGCCGGAGATCGCGGTCTTGAACTTGCGCGGCAGGTTGGAGAACTCCTTGCTGCCGATCCAGCGCCGGGTGATCTCCTCGATCGCGGGCGAGCCGTCGATGATCTCGTCGGCCGCGATCCCCGCCACCGGCGAGCCGATGATCACACGCGGTACGTCACCGCAGGCCTCGGTGGTGGACAGGCCGACGCCCTCCAGCCGCTCCCAGATGGCCGGGACGTCCTCGATGCGGACCCAGTGCAGCTGGATGTTCTGCCGGTCGGTGATGTCGGCGGTGCCGCGGGCGTACGACTGGGAGACCTCGCCGATGGCGCGCAGCTGCTCGGTGGTGAGGCGGCCGCCGTCGATGCGCACCCGCATCATGAAGTACTCGTCGTCCAGCTCCTCCGGCTCCAGTACGGCGGTCTTGCCGCCGTCGATGCCGGGCCTGCGCTGGGTGTAGAGACCCCACCAGCGCATCCGGCCGCGGAGGTCGGCCGGGTCGATGGAGTCGAAGCCGCGATGGGCGTAGATCGTCTCAATGCGTGTCCGCACATTGAGACCGTCGTCGTCCTTCTTGGACTGCTCGTTGGCGTTGAGCGGGGTGAAGTGCCCCATCGCCCACTGCCCCTCGCCGCGGTGGCGGGTCACCTTGCGGGCTGCGGGGCGGCGCGCCGCGGCGGCGTCCGGCTGGGGCGCTGCCCGGTCGTGGGCGGGGGTGCTGGCCATGGTTTTTGCGTCCTTCGGCAGGTGGTGACGCGCAGTGGGGGCGAGTCGTCTCCAGCGCACAGCACTGCGGTGACCTGCGGTGTTCGCAAGGACGCGGGCAGTGACCTGGCCGGAGGCGCCCGCACATCCGCATCGGCGGGAATGGCGAGTGGTGGCGCCGGATCGGTGGGGACGGCGGGGCTCAGGTCGCCCGACAGATGGCGCTGGACACGCGAAGCAGGTCGACGTGGAGTCGACCGACCAGGGTTGTTCCGGCACCAGACATGGCAAGAGATTCCCATGCGGATCTCCCGCGGGTCCACTGCGGTCCGCATGTCGGACAAAATGTCTTCACTATGTGAGACGAGCCCCGAGGGGGCCCGGTGGGACCCCCTGACCGGGGCGTGAGTACAGGGGCCCCTGCCGGATACGGTAAGGACGTGCAACCAGCAGGCGAAACCCCCCGGAAGGCCCCCAAGCACCGGGCGAAGGGCACCCGGCGCTCCGGGCGGCGGTACGGGGGTGCCTCATGGCGTTCCACGGTGTGGGCGCTCATCAAGGAGACCACCAACACCTGCATCGAGTACCGGGTCACCGGGCTCGCGGCCGAGGCGGCCTTCTTCACCCTGCTCTCCATCCCGCCGCTGCTGCTCTGCCTGGCGGGCACCCTCGGCTACCTCGACGACATCGTCGGCGCCGGCACCATCGACAACCTCCAGCAGGACATCATCGACGCCTCCGGCACGGTGCTGTCCCACGACTCCATCGACCAGATCGTCAGACCCCTGCTGAAGAGCGTCTTCGACGGCGGCCGCCCCGACCTGATCTCCATCGGCTTCCTGCTCTCCCTCTGGTCGGGCTCGCGGGCGCTGTACATCTTCATCGACACCATCACCGTGATGTACGGCCTCGACGGCAAGCGCGGCATCGTGGCCACCCGCACGCTCTCGCTCGGCCTCTACCTCGCCGCCCTGGTCATCGGCTCCCTGGTGCTGCCGCTGCTGGTGGCCGGACCCGGCATGGTGGTGGCCGCGCTGCCCGGCATCGCGGGGCTGGTCAACGGCCTCTACTGGCCGGTGGCGATCGTGCTGCTGATCGTCTTCCTCACCACGCTCTACCACCTCTCCGTCCCGGTCCGCACACCCTGGCGGGAGGACATCCCCGGCGCCCTGGTCGCCCTGCTGGTCCTGGTGATCTGCAGCGCGCTGCTCCGGGTCTACCTGGTCAGCTCGGTGGAGGGCCCCACCGTCTACGGCTCGCTGGCCGCGCCCGTCGCCGTACTGCTGTGGATCTTCGTGGTGGCGCTGGCGGTGCTGATCGGCGCCGCCGTGGCCGCGATGCCCGCCTGGTCCGCCGCCGGGCCGCTGGCCAGGGCGGCGGTCTGTCTGGAGATCCTGGGCAGGATCAACGCCCGCTCGCACGAGTTCGCCCAGGCCGTGATGCACACCACCGGCCAGGCCTACGGCATGGCCTTCCAGGCGGGCGGCCCGCACGCCCAGGACCGTGGCCTGGAGGCGGTGGCGTACGCGTACGCCGAGCAGACCCGGCTGCCCCGGCAGGCCGGCTGGACCAAGCCGCAGGGCAGGCGCGACCCGCTGGTGATGGAGAAGACCTTCACCGTGGTGCCGCGCGGCGTGGCCCTGCTGGTGGGCTGCAACACCTTCCCGACCTGGAACGGCTACCCCGGGTTCTTCGCCTCACTGGCCACCGGCAACCCCGTGGTCGTCAAGCCGCACCCGCGCGCGGTGCTGCCGCTGGCGCTGACCGTGCGGATCGCCCGGCAGGTGCTGGCCGAGGCGGGGTTCGGCGCCGACCTGGTCACCCTGGCCGCCGAGCGGCCGGGGGAGGGCCTGGCCAAGGTGCTGGCGCTCCGTCCCGAGGTGCGGATCATCGACTACACCGGCTCCAGCGCCTTCGGCGAGTGGCTGGAGGCCAACGCCGTCCAGGCGCAGGTCTACACCGAGAAGGCCGGCGTCAACACCGCCGTCGTCGACTCCACCGACGACTACGCCGGGATGCTCGGCAACATCGCCTTCTCGCTCTCCCTCTACAGCGGGCAGATGTGCACCACTCCGCAGAACCTGCTGATCCCCCGCGGCGGCATCACCACCGACCAGGGCGAGAAGTCCTACGACGAGGTGGTCTCCGACCTGGCGGCGGCGATCGGCAAGCTGCTCGGCGACGACGCCCGCGCGGCGGCCATCCTGGGCGCGGTGGTCAACCCCGGGGTGGCCGAGCGGATCGGCCAGGCCGTGGACGGCTCGTACGGCGAACTCGCCCTCACCCCCCGCGCGGTGACCGTTCCGGAGTTCCCCGACGCGGTGGTGCGGACCCCCGCGCTGGTGAAGGCCGACGCCGCCAAGCCGGACGACGAGGCGGCGTTCCTCAGCGAGTGCTTCGGCCCGGTCTCCTTCGCGGTGGCGGTGGACTCCGCCGCCGACGCGGTGGAGCTGCTGCGCCGTACGGTCCGGGAGAAGGGCGCCATGACGGCCGCCGCCTGGACCACCTCGGCCGAGGTGGAGCAGGCCGTCGTCGACGCCTGCCTGGACGCGGGTGTCTCGCTCTCGCTCAACCTCACCGGCGGGGTCTACGCCAACCAGACCGCGGCCTTCTCCGACCTGCACGGCACCGGCGCCAACCCGGCCGCCAACTCGGCGTACTGCGACGCGGCGTTCGTCGCCAACCGCTTCCGCACCGTACAGATCCGCCGCCACGCCTGAGAAAGTGTTGGGTAAC
>NZ_LIQR01000017.1 GCF_001418575.1 Peterkaempfera griseoplana | reverse complement strand
TGCCGTCGGCGAGCTGCCCCGCGCCGCGGTCGAGCCCGGCGAGGCCGTCGGCCAGGTCGCTGCTGCCCTGCTTGGCCCTGGCCAGCCCGGCGGCGAGCCGTTCGGCGCCGCCACCGGCGTCCCTGGTGCCGTCGGCGAGCTGCCCCGCGCCCTGGTGGGCCCGGTCGGCGCCGTCGGCCAGCTGTCCGGCGCCCTGGTGGGCCTTGGCGGCGCCGCTGTGCACCCGGTCGGCGCCCTCGGCGGCCTTGACCGTGCGGTCGTGCAGGTCGGAGAAGCCGATGAAGATCCGGTCGTAGAAGCCGTCGGACGCCTTGGCGGAGGCGGCGGCGCGGACCTCGGTGAAGACGGAGCGGGAGATCTGCCCGACGATGTAGTTGTTGGCGTCGTTGGTGCGCACCTGGAGGGCGGCGCGCTCGGGGTGGTCGCTGTCGCTGGATCCGATGTCCCGGCTGAAGTCCTGGGGGACGGTCAGCGAGAGGTAGTACTTCCCGGAGGCGACACCCGCCGCCGCCTCCTGGGCGGACGTCTCCTGCCAGTCGAATATGTGACGCTTCCTCAGCTCACCGGCCAGCTGTTGCCCGGCGTCGATCCTGGTCCCCTGGACGGTGGCGGCGCGGTCCTGGACGACCAGTGCGACGGGCAGCTTGTCCAGCCGGCCGTAGGGGTCCCAGAAGGACCAGAGGTAGAGGGCGCCGTAGAGCAACGGAAGCAGCATCAGGGCCACCAGGGCGGCCCGGGGGAGGCGGCCGCGGGCGAACCTGCGCAGCTCCAGGCGGGCCAGGCTAAGCGTGTGCATCGGCGGCTTCCCCCTCGGTGGTCCCGGTCGTTTCGCTCGTCCCGGTCGTTCCGGCTGTGTCAGCCGTCCCGGTGGCATCGGCTGCCGGCTGCGCCCCGGTGTCCCCGGGCAGCCGTACCGTCACCTCGGCGAGGCCACCGGCCGCGGTGGCGTCGGTGGTGGCGGCCAGTACGGTGACGCCGCTTCGGGCGACCTGGTGGAGCATGTGCCAGGCGGCGTCACGGTCGGTGGCGTGCAGGCGGTCGTCGATGTCGTCCACGCACAGCAGCCGGGGGCGGCCGGTCAGGGCCAGCCCGGTGGCGAGGCGCAGCAGCCGGAGCGCGTCCAGCTCCCTCACCGGGGTCCGCAGGCCGCGGGGCAGGCCTTCGGCGGTGAAGCCGGTGGTGGCCAGGGCCGCCGCCGACCGCTGGTCGCCGCGGCGGAGCAGCAGGGAGCGCACCGGGGCGTGGAGCAGTCCGCGCTCCCTGATGTGCTCGCCCACGGTGAGCGCCGGGTCCAGCTGGTTGACGCCGGGCATCGGGCCGAGTGCCGCGATACGGCGCACCTTCGCCGCCTGGCGGGGCAGGTGCAGTCCGGCGACGGTGGCGTCGCCCGCGCTGGGGCGCATCCGTCCGGCGAGGGTGAGCAGCAGGGCGGTGCGGCCGGAGCCCGCGGGGCCCTCGACGGCGACCAGGGCGCCCGGTCCGGCGGTGAGGTCCACCTCGCGGTAGACCCAGCCACGTGGGCCGCGCAGGGAGAGGGACCTGGCCGCGACGGCGGCGCCACCCTCGGGGTCGGTCATGTCATCCCCTGTTTTTGAACTGACTGGTCAGTTCAAATTCTAGCCCGTGCCGCTGCGGCCCATGCGTGCCGGCAGTGTGGGATGGCTTACGTTCGCCCCGACCGCGCGGCGGCTGACGGGGCGCGGTCCGCCCGGGCTTAAGGCCAGGGCCGCCGTTCAGGCAGGGCCGTACGCCGGCGCTGCGCCGCCGGACGCGGGCGGGGCTCGGCCGCCTGCGTCCGGAGCGGGTGGCGGGAGGGGGGCGCTACGGCCTGGCTGCGGCGAGCCGGGCCTCCAGGCCGTCGAGGACGGTCTGGAGGCCGAACTGGAAGCTGTTGTCGGGGGCCGCCCCGTGGCCGGCGGCGGCCGTCTCCAGGCGGGCGCGCAGCCGGGGGAACCGTGCGGCGATCTCATGGGCCTTCGCCGTGCTGTCGCGCATCGCCTCCGCCGCGTCGTCACCGGCGCGTCCGAGCCTCCTGGCGAGCGAGTCCGCCGCGGCCGGTCCCAGGGCGTTGCCGAGCACGAAGGTGAAGACGGTGGCCGCTGCCTGGTCGGCCTGGCCGCCGGTGAACCCGGCGGCCTCGTGGATGGCGAGGCTGTGGTCGTCGTGGCGGGCCTTGCCGGGGCCGAAGAGCGGCAGGGAGCCGAAGGCCTGCACCAGCCAGGGGTGGCGGGTGAGCATCGTGTGCAGGTCGGTGGCCAGCCGGGTGGCGGCTGTCCGCCAGTCGACGACGGCGAGGTCGGGCAGCGGGATCTCGTGCCACACCTGGTCGGCGGCGAGGGCGATGAGGTTCTCCTTGCTGCCCACGTGCCAGTAGACCGCGGTGGCCGCGGAGCCCAGCTGCTTGCCCAGCGCGCGCATGTTGAGGCCCTCCAGGCCCTCGGCGTCCAGGAGCCCGACGGCGGCGTCGACGATCTGTGCGCTGGTCAGCGTGGTGCGCGGCATGGGCTCAGGATAGGGGGCCGACGCCGACGTGAACGTTGTTCGAGAAGTCTGTTGCACGCTGTTCAAGTCATGCCCTAACGTCCTTTCTTGAACACTGTGCAAGTCGTAGGCGGAGGGCGTGGCCGACCCGGTGGCGCCCAGGGCCGGGGACGAGGGGAACGCCATGTCACAGGAGACGCTGTCCGGGTTCGTCGCGGAGGCCGCCGCGGAGTTCGGCATTCCCGGCGCCGCCGTCGGGATCTGGGCGGACGGCCGGGAGGTCTTCGCCTGCCATGGCGTGACCAGCGTCGACAACCCGCTGCCCGTCGACCCGGACACACTCTGTGTGCTGGGCTCGGTCACCAAGACCTACACCGCCACCGCACTGGTCTGCCTGGTCGCGCAGGGCCGGGTCGACCTGGACGCCCCAGTGCGCCGCTACGTCCCCGAACTCGCGCTCGCGGACGAGCAGGCCGCAGCGGAGATGACCGTGCTGAACCTCCTCAACCACACCGCGGGGCTGGACTGGCGGCTGATCGTCGACACGGGGGAGGGCGACGACGCCCTGGCCGGCCATGTGGCCGCGCTGGCCGGGCTGGAGCAGATCGCCCCGGTCGGAGCCCGCGCCTCCTACAGCCAGGTGGGGTACAACCTCGCCGGGCGGATCATCGAGAAGGTCACCGGGCTGCCGTACGAGCAGGCCGTCGCCTCGCTCCTGCTGGAGCCGCTGGGTCTGTCCCACAGCGTCTTCGCGCCCGCCGACGCGATGACCCGGCGGTTCGCCGTCGGGCACAACCTCGACGAGGACAGCACACCGGTCACCGTGCGGCGGTGGAAGGACAACCGCGCCAACAACCCCGGCGGCGGCCTGGCGTCCTCGGTCGCGGACCAGCTCCGCTGGGCCCGCTTCCACCTCGGTGACGGATGCGCGGAGAGCGGCGTCCGGGTGCTGCCCGCCGGGATGCTGCACCGGATGAGGCAGCCGACGGTCGCCCTGCGGGGCAGTGCGCTCGGCGACGCCATCGGCATCGGCTGGTTCCTGCGCGATGTGGGCGGTGTCCGCACCGTGGGACACGGCGGGTCGGCGAACGGGCAGTTCGCCGAGCTCCTCCTGGTGCCCGACCGGGACTTCGCCGTCGTGGTGACGTCCAACGCGGGCCCGGGCGGTGTCGCCTTCAACCAGGCCGTCGTCCGCTGGGCGCTCCGGACCTGCCTGGGGGTGGCCGACCGCGATCCCGAGCCGCTCCCCCATGACGAGGCGTGGGCCCGGGAGGTGGCCGGCGGATACGAGAACGACGCCATGACCTTCACCGTCGGCACGGACGGCGCCGGGCTGACCGTCGAGGTCCTGATCAAGCCGGAGATCCGGGCCGCCTCCGGGGTCGAACTCCCGGCGGACTACCCCCCGTTCGCCGTCGGCCTGCTGCCCGGCGACGCCGACGAGTACATCGTCACCGAGGGCCCGATGCAGGGGCAGCGCGGCTTCTTCACCCGCGACGGCAGCGGCGCGGTCGTGGGGGTGGACCTCGCGGGACGGCTGTTCGGCAGGGCCGCGGCGGCCTCCGGGTGAGGTCCGGTGACCGTCGGGGCACCGCCCCCGCCGCGCCGTGGGAACGGGCGGCGGGGGCGGAGCAGGGCGCTGACGATCAGTCAGTGAGTTGCTGTCAGTGAGGCGCCGGGGCGTCGGCCGCGGTGACGTCGGCGGCGTACACCCGCGCCAGCCGGTGGTTGTACTGGATGGTGAACATCTGCTTGGAGCCGGTCACCACCGTGTCGCTGGAGGAGAAGAAGTCGTCGGTGGGGAACGCCGGGCGGGTGGCCACATACGCCTGGCCCGCGGGCACGGTGTACCAGCTCAGCGGCGCCTGTGTGGAGGGGGAGAGGCCCGCCGGGTACTCGGCCCGGTCCGGGTAGGTCGAGCCCCAGACGGAGACCGGGGCGCTACCCGCGGCCGTGATCACCTGCACACCGCCGGCCGGGGTGGTGTACCGGCCGCCGGGGTTGTAGAACCACACCTTCGCACCGCTGAACCAGATCGCCGTCCAGTCCCCGCAGCGGTCGGCGACCACGAACTGCTGGCCGTCGACGACCGTGCCGCCCCAGTCGTTGATCCGGTCGGTGCCCACGCCGTCGGCGTGGATCGCCGGGTCGCCGAAGATCGGGGCGTCCGCGCTCGGAGCGGTCCGCACATAGAGGAAGTCGGACGGCTGCTGCCGCTCGGTGCAGGCGGTGGTGGCGCCGGTGGGGTCGTCCGACGGGCACACCTGGACGGTCTGCAGGTTCTGCTGGTAGCCGGGCGTGATCGTCACCACCGAGCCGACCGGGCCGACCCCGCGCCTGCCCACGGTGGTCGGGCCGCTGAGCAGCCGCATGAAGTAGCCCCAGTTCCACTGCGGTCCCGGGTCCCAGTGCATCCCCGAGACCAGGGCCGACGACGGGCCGACCACATTGTCGTGGCCGATGATGTGCTGGCGGTCCAGGGGGATGCCGAAGCGGGCCGAGAGGTACTTCACCAGGTCGGCCATGGTCTCGTAGACGGTCGGCGAGTACCAGGTGCCGCCCTGCGCGGCGAAGCCCTCCTGCTCGATGCCGATGGAGTGCATGTTGTCGGAGTAGTTGCCGGCGTGGAACGAGAGGTCCTTGGTGGGCACCATCTGGGTGACCGCGCCGTCGGACGCGCGGATCACATAGTGGGCCGAACCGCCCCCGGGCTGCTGGAACGAGGTGACGGCGGAGTCGTACGACGACTCCGTGTCGTGGATGACGATGGAGTCGATCCGCATGCCGTCGGCCGGCCGGTCGGCCACCTGGCCGTTGGACGCGGAGGCCGGGACGAAGGTGCAGACCAGGGTGGAGGGGCACTCGGCCGGTGTGCCGGTGGCGGCGTCCGCGGCCGTCAGGCCCAGCGCGCTCAGCTCGGCGGTGGCGGGGCGCACCGCCGGGTCGGCGCTCAGCCGGACCTGCCGGCCGTCGTCGGTGGTCCGCTGGACGCCGGTCCTGATCGCGGTGAACACCCGGTCGGCGAACGACGCCGCGGCCCTGCGCCCGGACGCCTGGCTGTAGCGGGCGACCGCCCCGTACCACTGGTCCGGGTCGGCGGGTGTGCCGCCCCGCAGCGCCCTCTCGTAGGAGGCGAGCAGCGCGGCACCGCCGCGGATGTTCGCCCCGGCGTCCTTCCGCAGCCGGTCCGCGGGGAGGCCGGTCAGCCCGGCGGCGGCCTGCAGGGTGTGCAGTGCGGGGTCCCGGACCAGTGAGGCGAGGCCGCCCCGGCCCGCGGCCCCGGCCCCGCCC
>NZ_LIQR01000169.1 GCF_001418575.1 Peterkaempfera griseoplana | reverse complement strand
CCCTCCCCGGCGCCGCATCGCACCGCCCGGCAGCCCGTCCCCCACGGCGGCGGGGCCGCCGGCCTCTGCGACCTGGGCACCCGCCTGGGGCGCTGGGCCCCCGGCAGCCCCGCCGAGCGGACCTGCCACCGGGTCTACGGCTGACGTTCCGTCAGCATCTCTTCCGCGTCGGCCGGCGCCGCTCCCGGCCCGGCCTCGGCCACCAGCTCACGGAACGCCCTGGCGACCCGCAGCGGATGCTCCATCATCGCCACATGCCCCGCGTCCGGCAGCACCAGCAGCCGGGCGTCCGGGAAGGCCTGACAGGCCCGCCGGGCGCTGCGGTACGACACCAGCCGGTCCCGCAGCCCGTACACCAGCAGCACCGGCACCGGGACCTGTTCGGCCTGCCGCCACAGCGACTGCCCGCCCCACTCGGTGTACGCCCTGACGATGCCCCGGGCGGAGCGCGCCAGCACATCCATCGCATACGGCAGCTCCATCCGCTGCCGGTACTCCTCCACCGCGTCCGCACGCCGCTCCTGGGGGATCAGCCCCGGATCGCCGTAGACCAGGTCCAGCAGCGCGGCGGTCCGCTGCTCCACGCTCTGCCCGGCGGTCAGCCGGGTGAGCAGCCGGGGCATCCCGGGCACCGCCAGCAGTCCGGTGGGCAGCGCGCTGCGCTGCGGCGGCAGCTCGGGCAACGCCGGGGAGACCAGGGTCAGGGTGCGCACCAGATCGGGGCGCAGGGCCGCCAGCCGCACCGCGACCGCACCGCCCAGCGAGTTGCCGAAGAGGTGCACCGGCCCCCGGCCGGTGATCTCCAGACAGTCGGCGACCGCCCGCGTCAGGCCGGAGACCGACAGGTCGCCGTCGTCGGGCGGCGGTGACTGCCCGAACCCGGGCAGGTCCACGGCCTCCGCGTCCACGTCGTCGCTCAGCTCGGCCATCAGGTCGGCCCAGTTCCGGGTGGAGCCGCCCAGGCCGTGCACCATGACGGCGGGCGGCAGCCCGGGCCTCCCCGGTCCGAGCGAGCTGACCGCCAGCGTGCAGCCGGGCACCGCCACGGTCCGCAACGGGCGCCCGGGGGCGTCGTCCGGGATCTGTCTGTGAACCGTCATGGATCCCGATGCTACGCAGCACCCGCCGCCGCCGTCCGGGGGTCCGCGCGATGCCGGGCGCAGCGCCCCCCGGCGGACCGGTGTGCCGGGGCGGACCCCGGGGCACGCTCTCCTGTGCTCACCAAGGACCAGGCCGCGCGGCCGGGCCCGGCCCGGCCGCACCGGCCCACGCAGGGAGGCACCATGTCCGACACGACGCCGCGCGACGCCCGGGATCTCGGCGAGACGCTGACCGCGGCCCCGGCGCCCGCCGACCCCGACGACATCGAGGAACTGGCGGACCAGGAGGACGCGGAGGCCCCGGAACTCGACATCGAAGCGCCCGAGGCGGACGCCCAGGAGCAGCACCAGGAGCTGCGGCAGCACCGCGACGAACCCGACCCCGGCCGCGCCGGCTACGACGCCAACCCCGCCGACGCCACCGAACAGCGGCGGGTGGTCGACCTGGACGAGGACGACTACCGCTGACCGGTGCGCACCGGTGCGCTGCGTTCTGCCCCCGTACCGCTTGTGGTCTTCCCACAAGTGGAGAGCTGCGGTTTTCTCCGCTCCACCGTGGGCAGGACGGGTTACCCAAAAGTAGGATGGGGACCTTGAAAGGCACCGACCGCACGGCCCCGGCCGCCGGCCGGCCGAAGGGGGTCCGCTGCAAAGGCGCGCGGGCTGCCCTGCGGCATCCGGACGGCGTCACCGCGAGCCGTTGACCGTGATGTGAGGAGCGCCGTGACGGCCATCCAGGACACGGACGAGCGCCCGCGCCCAGGCAGCAGGAGCACTGGACGCCTCCCGCGCAGCGCCCGCCGCAGCCAGCTGCTCGGCGCCGCCCAGGAGGTGTTTGTCGCCCAGGGTTACCACGCCGCTGCCATGGACGACATCGCGGAGCGCGCAGGCGTCAGCAAGCCTGTGCTCTACCAGCACTTCCCCGGCAAGCTGGAGCTCTACCTGGCGCTGCTGGACAAGCACTGCGACGCCCTCGTGGAGGCGATCCGCAGCGCCCTCGAGGCCACTACCGACAACAAGCAGCGGGTGGCCGCGACGACCGAGGCGTACTTCACCTATGTCGCCAGCGAGTCCGGGGCCTTCCGGCTGGTCTTCGAGTCCGACCTCACCAATGAGGAGGCGGTCAAGGAGCGGGTGGAGCGGGTCACCCGGGAGACCGCGATGCTGGTCAGCAAGGTGATCGCGGAGGACACCGACCTCCCCGAGGAGGCCGCGATGCTGCTGGCCGTCGGGGTCTGCGGGGCCTGCCAGGTCACCGCCCGCTACTGGCTGGCCGAGTCCGGCGAGATCCCGCGGGACGAGGCGGTACGGCTGGTCTCCAGCCTCTCCTGGCGCGGCCTCAAGGGCTTCCCGCTGCACGGCAGCGGCTCCTCGGCGGCCAGGGCGGAGGACGAGGGCGACCCCCAGGGCGACTGAAGCCGGGCCCTGCCGCCCGGCCGTCGTCGCGGTCTCGCACGTCAGCGGCGTTCGCCCGGTTAAGGTGGGGCCGTACGGCGCGGAGGAGCCGCGGTTCCGCCAACCCCCGCGCGAGGAACGCTGCAACCCCGGAGGGACGGGAAGCCGTGGAGGTCAAGATCGGCGTGCAGAACGCGGCTCGCGAGATCGTTCTCGAGAGCGCGCAGTCTGCCGATGAGGTCGAGCGGGCAGTGGCACAGGCCCTCGAGGGCGGCTCCAAGGTGTTCACGCTGGCCGATGAGCACGGCCGCCGCGTCATCGTCCCGGCCGAGCGCCTGGCGTATGTGGAGATCGGCGAGCAGGCGGTGCGCAAGGTGGGCTTCGGCACCATCTGAGCCCTGACAGGTACGGCGAAGGCTCCGCATCCCGGCATCCGGGGGGCGGGGCCTTCGCCGTGCCCGTACCGGGCTGCGACGCCGGGGCGGACACGGCGGAGTACTCCGCGCGATCGCGGTAGCGCCGCGAGTAGCTGGGTAGTACCCCATGTGACCGGATTGGCGCCGATTGCCGGTCCGGCCCCGTCTGAGCGGCACAAGGAGGTACCCATGCTCGTGGAGACCGTCGTCCTCGCCTCGGTCGGACTGCTCGTCGGGGCGGCCGCCGCGCTGGTCCTCCCCGGGTACTTCCCCTCGCCCCGCACCCTCACCGTGCTCACCGGCGGCGTCGCCGCCGTGGTCGCCGGTCTGGTGGCGCGGGCCGCGCTGGGCCCGCACCACACCGCACTGCCCGCCGGCGTCGGCGCGGTCACCGCGGGTCTGCTGGTCTCCGTACTGGCCCGGCCCGACCGGGTGCGCCCCGACCGCAGGTCCCGGCGGCACAGCCACCGGCCCGCCTGAGCCGGGGCCCGCGAGTCCCGTCCGGGCGGCCGCCGCCCGCGCCGCCCAGAGGTGTCCGGCGCGGCGGGCGGGGCGGGGCGGCCACCGGCGGCGCCGGATCAGGAGGCCAGGCCGAGGGCGGCCATCCGCCGGGTGTGCGCCTCGGTGATCCGGTTGAACATCTTGCCGACCTCGACCAGGTCGAAGCCCCGCACCTCGGCGCCGCCGATCAGCAGGTTGGAGAGGGCGTCACGCTCGGCGACCACCCGCTGGGCCTGGCTGAGCGCCTCGCCCATCAGCCGCCGCCCCCACAGGGCGAGCCGTCCGCCGACCCGGGGCTCCTGCTCGATGGCGGTGCGCACCTTGGCCACGGCGAACTGGGCGTGCCCGGTGTCCGCCATCACGCTCAGCACCAGGTCACGGGTGTCGTCGTCCAGCCGCACCGCGACCTCGCGGTAGAAGTCGGCGGCGATGGCGTCCCCGACGAAGGCCTTGACCAGGCCCTCCAGCCAGTCGGCGGGGGCGGTCATCCGGTGGAAGGAGTCCAGCGGCTCCACGAAGGGCTGCATGGACTCGTCCGGGTCCGCGCCGATCGCCGCCAGCCGGTCGTGCAGCAGCCGGTGGTGGTGGAACTCCGCCGCCGCCATCTCGGCCAGGGCGGCCTTGTCCGCGAGGTTGGGGGCGAGTTTGGCGTCCTCCGCCAGCCGCTCGAAGGCGCTCAGCTCCCCGTAGGCGAGCGCGCCGAGCAGGTCCACCACCGCGGCCCGGTAGTGGGGGTCGGCCGAGCAGGCCGCCCAGTCGCCGATCGACTCGTGGGCGGCCTCCGCCGCCGTGCCGGCCCTGTCGTCGGCCGCTGTGCGCGCGGCCTCGCCATGAGTGTCCATGCCTCCGCACTGTAGTGCGCGGACCTGCGGCGGAGCAGCCGGACGGGGGCGGTCTGTCGGATGCGTCACGCACGACCCTCTCTGTGGCTGGCGCCCGCCAGGTATGGTGGTAGTGAGGCCCGCCGTGTTCACCCGATACGAGCAGTGGGTACTCACGTACGCGGATGCCCGGTCGGAGGACCGATCGGCTCCGACCAGACAACGCTTCAGTGGCCGAGCGAGGGCCGTCGCGGATCGCGCCGAGTGCGGCGCCGGTCCCGCGCCGGGGCTCTTCGCGGGAATCTCCCGACGCCACGGGGCGCCACGGCCGACAGGCCGGCACGGCTGGTCACGGTGCACGCGAGGGTCGGTATCCCTGTGCGCCGCGGACCGGGCGCGTCGGCCGCCGTACGGCAGCGGCGGCGCCCCGGAGGCTTCAGGGACCGGCGCGGTTGCGCGTCCCACGGGCCTGACGGCCTGCCGGACGCCCGCCGACCTCGCTCCCGGCCCCCACACGGAAGAGGCAGCATCCTGTCCACGTTCAGAGACCTGGGGATCCTCCCCGAGACCGCCGAAGCCCTCGAGGCCGTCGGCATCACCACTCCCTTTCCCATCCAGGAGATGACCCTGCCGGTCGCACTGAGCGGCCATGACGTCATCGGCCAGGCCAAGACCGGCACCGGCAAGACCCTGGGCTTCGGCCTTCCGCTCATCGAGCGCGTGGTGGTCAACGCCGACGTCGAGGCCGGGCGGGCGACCGCCGCCGAGCTCTCCGACTCGCCGCAGGCCCTGGTGGTCGTCCCCACCCGCGAGCTCTGCACCCAGGTGACCAACGACCTGCAGACCGCGGGCAAGGTGCGCAACGTCCGCGTGCTGGCGGTCTACGGCGGCCGTGCGTACGAGCCCCAGGTGGAGGCGCTGAAGAAGGGCGTCGACGTGGTCGTCGGCACCCCCGGCCGCCTGCTGGACCTGGCGGGCCAGCGCAAGCTGGACCTGTCCAAGGTCCGCTCCCTGGTGCTGGACGAGGCGGACGAGATGCTCGACCTGGGCTTCCTGCCCGACGTCGAGAAGATCATCACCATGCTGCCCGCCGGCCGGCAGACCATGCTCTTCTCCGCCACCATGCCCGGCCAGGTGATCAGCCTCGCCCGCCGGTACATGCGCCAGCCGACCCACATCCGGGCCACCGCGCCGGACGACGAGGGCGCCACCGTAGCCTCCGTCACCCAGCACATCTTCCGCGCCCACTCGCTGGACAAGGTGGAGATGCTGGCCCGCATCCTGCAGGCCGACGGCCGCGGGCTGGCGAT
Source organism: Peterkaempfera griseoplana (assembly GCF_001418575.1). Taxonomy (GTDB): domain Bacteria; phylum Actinomycetota; class Actinomycetes; order Streptomycetales; family Streptomycetaceae; genus Peterkaempfera; species Peterkaempfera griseoplana. The sequence goes on along the minus strand of NZ_LIQR01000169.1, from coordinate 5,723 downwards.
GATCTTCTGCCGGACCAAGCGCACCGCGGCCGATGTCGCCGACCAGCTGACCCGCCGCGGCTTCGCCGCCGGCGCCGTCCACGGGGACCTCGGCCAGGGCGCCCGCGAGCAGGCCCTGCGGGCCTTCCGCAACGGCAAGGTCGACGTGCTGGTCTGCACCGATGTCGCCGCCCGCGGCATCGACGTGGAGGGCGTCACCCATGTGGTGAACTACCAGTGCCCGGAGGACGAGAAGACCTATCTGCACCGGATCGGCCGCACCGGCCGCGCCGGGGCCTCCGGCACCGCGGTGACCCTGGTCGACTGGGACGACATCCCGCGCTGGCAGCTGATCAACAAGGCGCTGGACCTGTCGTTCAACGACCCGCAGGAGACCTACTCCACCTCCCCGCACCTGTACGAGCAGCTGCACATCGCGGAGGGCATCACCGGCGTCCTGCCGCGTGCCGAGCGCACCCGTGCCGGGCTGGAGGCCGAGGAGATCGAGGACCTCGGCGAGACCGGCGGCCGCGGCCGTGAGCGCGGCCGGGGCGGCGACCGTCCCCGGGGCGGGCGGCCGGGCCGTCGCGGCCCCGGCGGCGACGCCCCCGCCGAGTCCGGCGGTACGGAGGAGGAGCGGCCCCGCCGCACCCGCCAGCGCCGCCGCACCCGTGCCGGATCCGCCACCGACACCGCCGGCACCGACGCCGCCACGGTGACCGCGACCGAGGCGCCCGCCGCCGAGGCCGCGGAGCCCGCCACCGAGGGCGGCGCCGCCCCGCGCCGCCGCCGGCGCTCCCGTGGCAGCGGTTCCGCCGCCAAGGCCGCCGCAACCGCGACCGAGGCGCCCGTCGCCGAGGCCGCCGCGGAGCCCGCCGCCGAGGGCGGCGGCGCGCCGCGCCGCCGGCGCCGCACCCGCCGTCCGGCCGGGGAGGCCGCGGCGCCCGCCGAGGGCTGAGCAGCACACGCACACCGGGTCGCCCCCTGTCACCGCAGCTGCGGTGACAGGGGGCGACGCGCGTCCGGCACCGGGCCGCCGCTTCCCGGACAGACGGCCCGCACAGGGCATGATGACGGTGGGAGCGCTGCCGCTCCCCCCGACATGCACTTCGAGACCGGCGGAGACGGATGAGCACGCCGCCCTTTGTGGCCCTTCCCAGCTGCGCCCGAGCCCTCCGGCTGACCACCGCCCGCGGCGACTTCGCGGCGCTGGAGGCGCTGCCCGACGGCCCGGTGCGGGCCACCGCCCTGCTGGTGCCGGGTTTCACCGGCAGCAAGGAGGACTTCATCGCCCTGCTTGAGCCGCTGTCGGCGGCGGGTCTGCGGGTGGTGGCGGTAGACCAGCGGGGCCAGTACGAGAGCGGCGGCCCCGCCGTCGAGGCCGTCTACGAGCTCCCGCAGCTGGGGCTGGACCTGCTGGCGCTGACCGAGGCGGTGGCGGGCGGCACGCCCCTGCATCTGCTCGGTCACTCGTTCGGCGGATATGTGGTGCGCGAGTCCGTACTGACCGCGGGCACCCCGCTGCCCTGGAGTTCGCTGACCCTGATGAGCACCGGCCCGGCCGCGATCGATCCGAGCGAGGCGGTCCGTACCAAGATGCTGCTGGACGCCCTCACGGTGCTGGATCTGGAGGGCATCTGGCAGGTGATGCGGGAGATGGAGGCGGCCGGCGGCGACCAGCCCGGGCTTCCGTCGCCCGAGGTGGCGGACTTCCTGCACCGCCGCTGGGTCTCCAACGTCCCCCAGTCGCTCTCGGCCATGGCCCGGCAGCTGATCGGCGAGCCCGACCGGGTGGCCGAGCTGGCCGCCGCACCGCTGCCCAAGCTGGTGCTCTCCGGGGACCGTGACTACGCCTGGCCGGTGGCCTGGCAGTCGGAGATGGCGGAGCGGCTCGGCGCCCGGCGGGTGGTGGTCCCCGGTGCCGGACACTCGCCCAACGCCGAGCGGCCCCTGGAGACGGCCCGGGCGCTGCTGGACTTCTGGTCCTCGGTACCGGTCTGACCTGCGATTACGACAAATCACCGGCAGGATTTCGTTAGGCCGGATAAAATTTGAGGTGTTCGGGAATCAGCGGACCCACACATCACGTTGACACCGACGGACACCCTGGCTCCATCCCTCGCCCACACGCGTTCAGGTCGCCGTTTCCTACTTCGCGGTAGAAGATATGCGAAACCCGGACTTTACGGACGGGCAACCGCAACGAAGCAGTAGCACGGCACCGTGACCGTGGGGGGAGCCTTGCCGGCACCATCCAGCTCCTCGTGAGAGGCCAGGAAGGGAGAGGCCCATGCGCTTCGAAATCATGCGACTGGACGACACCGACGGTGTCGCCACCGACCGCTTCATCGCCGACGCCGACACCGTGCGGGAACTGGTCGAGACCGCCGCCGCGACCGGCGAGCGTCTCTACATCCGACCCTGTCCGGCCGCCTGACGGCGACCGCTCCGCAGCAGCGTCGCAGCAGCCCCGCCACCGTGGTCCCGGTGGCGGGGCTGCTGCTCTTCCCCTCAGCACCTTCCGGCGGGATCCCCACCGCCTTCCGACGGGAACCTCAGCTTGGCCGCCGCGCGGCCAGCTCCACCGCCAGCGGGTCATGGGCGCCCACCGTCCGCTCCTCGTGGACGGCGTCGCGCCGCAGGTGCCCGCGCCGCACCACGGCGACCAGCATGGCCGCCACCGCCGCCACCGCGGCCACCACGAAGGGCATGTGGATGTCGAAGTGCTCCTGGAGCTTGGGAGCGACATAGGGAGCGGCGGCCGCGGCGAACCAGCGGACGAAGTTGTACCCGGCCGAGGCGACCGGCCTGGGCGCGTCGGAGATCTCCAGCGCCAGCTCGGTGTAGACGGTGTTGTTCATGCCGATGAAGGCACCGGAGGCGATGGTGGCAACGATCGCCGTGGTGTGCGAGCCGTAGCCCAGCAGCACCAGGTCGGCGGCCATCAGCACCAGCGAGGTGCCCAGCACCCGGATCGACCCGAAGCGCTGCTGCAGCCGGGGCGCCACCAGCACCGAGAAGACGGCCAGCAGCACACCCCAGGCGAAGAAGACGCCTCCACTGCGGTACGGGCTCATGTTCAGCACGAACGGGGAGAAGGCCAGCACCGTGAAGAAGGCGTAGTTGTAGAAGAAGGCGCTGGCGGCGGTGGTGGCCAGGCCGCTGTGGCCGAGCGCCCTGAGTGGATCGGCCAGGCCGGTGCGGCGGGCGGGCCGGGGCTGCTCCTTGAGCAGCGAGGCGATGGCGACGAAGCCGATGGCCATCAGGGTGGCGGTGCCGAAGAAGGGGTAGCGCCAGCTGGCGTTGCCGAGCAGGGCGCCCAGCAGCGGCCCGCAGGCCATGCCGAGGCCCAGCGCCGACTCGTAGAGCAGGATGGCCGACTCGCTGCCGCCGCTCGCGGCGCCCACGATCACCGCCAGCGAGGTGGAGACGAAGAGCGCGTTGCCCAGTCCCCATCCGGCCCGGAAGCCCACCAGCTGCCCCACCGTGTCCGAGGTGCCGGCCAGGGCGGCGAAGACGACCACCAGGGCGAGACCGGCCAGCAGGGTCTTGCGGCCGCCGATCCGGCTGGAGACGAAGCCGGTGATCAGCATGGCCACGGCGGTGATCAGGAAGTAGCTCGTGAAGAGCAGCGACACCTGGCCCGGGGTGGCGTCCAGGCCCTTGGCGATGGACGGCAGGATCGGGTCGACCAGGCCGATGCCCATGAAGGCCACCACGGCGGCACCCGCGGTGGCCCAGACGGCCATCGGCTGGCGCAGGATCCCGGTCTGTGCGCCGCGGTGCCCGCCGGCTGGCCCTGCCTTGGTACTCACTGGACCTCTCCTCCATTTTCTTAGCTCTGCTAATTAATGCTAGCTACACTGGTTGCATTACACAACTCTCCCCCATCGCGCCGCGCACGTGACCCGGTCGGGTGATCGTCCTTGACGTGCCCCTCCTGACGGAGGACCGTTGACGGCTATGAGGGGCGAGCCCAGTTGTCCGAGGTGCGGAGGCCGCGTCCGCGCCCCCGGCCTCTTCTCCGACACCTGGCAGTGCGACACCCACGGGGCGGTGCACCCGCTGCAACCCGTGGTGCCGCCCAGCATCGAGGCGCTCGCGGTGGCGGTCGCCCGGTCCCAGGTGCCGGTCTGGATGCCCTGGCCCCTGCCGGTGGGCTGGCTCTACACCGGCATCGCCCATGTGGGGGACGACCTGTCGGGCGCCCGCGCCACCGCCGTCGCCTGCTCCGGCCCCGGCCCGCTGGGCGGGTTCGGCGAGCTGGTGCTGGTGGCCGAGGAGCTGGGGGTCGGCCTGGGCGCCAGGTACGCCGGGATCGCCGGCCCCGACCCCGGCGGCTCACTGGCCATCGACCGCCCCGCCGACGCCAAGCTGCTGGCCGCCGGCCGGCCCACCCCGATGTGGCACGTCCCCGGCACGCCCGACGACCGGGCGGTCTTCGTCGGCGAGGCCATGGGCCTGTGGATCTGGGCCGTGGCCTGGCCCGAGCGGTCCGGGATGCTGATGTACGACGAGCTGGTGCTCACCGACCTCCGGGACGCCGGGGCCGAGCTGGAGCTGCTGCCGTGCGGCGCCCTGTCGCCGAGGATTCTTTCCTGATCCCGCGGATTGACCTTAAGATCTTCGGCGTGTGGCGCAAACTACAGTAATAACTGTCGTCCTGCGGGCATATCGACGCCACCTGTCGCGCTATCCTGGTGCAGCCCACTCCCCCAGCCCCGTCAGGAGCCCGCAGCCGTGCGCATCGACCTGCACGCCCACAGCAACGCCTCGGACGGGACCGACACCCCGGCCGAGCTGGTCGCCGCCGCCGTGCACGCCGGACTCGACGTGGTGGCACTCACCGACCACGACACGGTGGCCGGGCACGCCGAGGCGGCGGCCGCACTGCGCGCCCTCCCCGAGGGGTCGCTCACCCTGGTGACCGGGGCGGAGCTCTCCTGCCGGGTGGAGGGCATCAGCATGCATCTGCTGGCCTACCTCTTCGACCCCGAGGAGCCCGCGCTGGCGCAGGAGCGCGAGCTGGTCCGTACCGACCGCTTCCGCCGCGGTGAGGCGATCGTGGAGCGGTGCCGCGCACTGGGCGCCCCGATCAGCTGGGACCAGGTGCGCCGGATCGCCGGCGGCGGCGCCGTCGGCCGTCCGCACATCGCCAGCGCGCTGGTCGAGGCCGGGGTCGTCGCCACCGTGAGCGACGCCTTCACCCCCGAGTGGCTGGCCAACGGCGGACGTGCCGACGTCCAGAAGCACGAACTGGACCCGGTCGAGGCGGTGCGCCTGGTGCGCGCAGCCGGCGGAGTGCCGGTCTTCGCCCACCCGGGTGCCGTCAAGCGCGGCCGCACCGTCCCCGACCGGGTGATCGCGGAGCTGGCCGCGGCCGGACTGGCCGGGCTGGAGGTCGACCACATGGACCACGACGAGGAGACCCGGGTCCGGCTGCGCGGCCTGGCCTCCGACCTGGGCCTGCTGGTCACCGGGTCCAGCGACTACCACGGCACCCGCAAGACGGTGCGGCTCGGCGAGCACACCACCGACCCCGCCGTCTACGAGGAGCTGATCGGCCAGGCCACCGGAGCCAAGCCGATCCCCGCCTGACCTGACGCCCGATCCGACGCCCGACCCGACGAAACCCCAAGCAGGCACCGCCCCTGCGCCCCGCCCGCCGCGGGAGACGCCGCAGACGGCGCACCTGCCCGCGGCGCCGCCGCAGGGCCCATCCGCGCTGCTCCCGCGCCCCGGGG
>NZ_LIQR01000168.1 GCF_001418575.1 Peterkaempfera griseoplana | reverse complement strand
CCCCACCCCACGACCACCCGCTCGTCACGTCCGCTGCCTCGCCCGGCCCGGGCCTGACGCCCCGTCGCGGCCCACCCGCCCTCCCCGCGGCGCAGGTGCCCGGGGAAGCGCCGAGAGGCGGACCACCGGTGATCCGGTGGTCCGCCTCTCCGTGCCCGGGCGGTCGCCCGCCCAGGCCCGCTGCTGCTACCAGCGCCACTCCTGCTGCCCGTAGAGGTGCCCGGCCTTGATCCCGCGGTCCTTGCACCAGGTCATGAACTCGTCGATCTGCTTGATCTGGTAGGTGTCCTCGGTGTACGTGGTGGCCATCACATGGCCCAGCCAGGGCTCCTCGCCCATGGCGTACACATAGGCCTCACCGGCGCCCAGCTCGGTCATGATGGCCGCGGCCTGCTCGGCGTTGGAGCCGGAGAGCTTGCGCGAGTTGCTCATCTTCTTGGTCACCGGCACCGTCAGCAGCGCCTGGTAGAGCCAGGTCAGCGGCGCGCCGTCGCACTCCATGCCCAGGAAGGCGATGTCCGCGGTGCCGAGGTGGCCCTTGACGTACCGGTAGAGCATGGGGTCGATGCCCGAGGAGTCCGCCCCGACGAAGACCTTCCTGCCGGCCAGCTCGACCCAGTAGGTCGACTTGGCGCGGATGTCCAGGTCGCAGTGCTCGCCGAGGAACGGTGTGGCGACGACCTTGCCGCCCTGGAACTCGACCTCGTCGAAGTCGTCGACCTCGGTCACCGAGAAGCCCTGGTGACGGAGCATCAGCGCCATCGAGGGGTCGGCCAGGTTGCCCCGCGAGGAGCGCGGCACCACGATCGACCCGACCCTGCCGCGCAGCTGCAGCAGCGTCTCCAGCACGATGTGGTCCTGGTGTCCGTGGGTGATCAGGACCAGGTCGATGTAGTCGGGGAGGTCGTCCAGGGTGTAGCGGTCCCCGACGGTGTTGTCGGCGCTGATGAAGGGGTCGGTGACGATCGCGGCCTCCGGTGTCTGGAGCACCAGACAGGCATGCCCGAAGTACCGGATACGGCCGCCGGCGTCGATGTGCCGGTCCTCCGACAGGCTGGGCCGCTCGGTGAGCATCCCCGACAGCTGCGCGGCCTGCGCGTCGTCCAGCCCCAGGGCCTCGCGCAGATGGCCGAGCGTCGTGGGACGCACCCGGCTCATGAAGAACTCCTGCAGCCCCTGGTGCCGGAAGGGGATGCCCAGTTCCAGGACGTCGGGCGAGGGCAGCCGGGGAGTGCTCAGGACGAAGGGACGCTCGACCCCGGTCTCGAAGGAGAGCTGGACCGACTGGCGCTTCTCGTCGTAGAAGGGGCTCTTGTAGACCACCGGCTCCATGAAGCGCATCTGGGCCTGGTTGTCCATGTCGTACGCCAGCTCCACCAGGCCGCCCAGCTCAGGCGGCAGCTTGGGGTACAGCGGCGTCAGGTCGAACCCGGTCGCGTTGGCCCGCAGCAGCTCCTGCCCCGCCGCGATGGCCTCCGCGAACCGCAGCACGGCGGCCTGGTCGCGCTTGATGGCGGCGAGCAGGTCGCGCACCTCGTCGGCGCGCTCCTCCGGGATGTTGATGAAGTAGCCGCCGCGCAGCTCCGGGTTGTTGCTCGCCGCGACATGGACCTGCGGGGACTGCAGATACGACTCCAGCAGAGGCACCTGCAGAAATGCGAGGTTCATCGCCGACTGGACCGGCGCCATCGTGTACGGCCAGGCGAAGAACCTGTCCACCAGCGGCTCGACAATGACATTCGACCGCAGAAACAACTGCTGCTCGGCCACCTAAGCCCCACCCTTCGGTAAACGGACCACACAAACGGAGCGCTCCGCGAAGACTATGGCGGGGAGCACACTGTCGATCAATATCGGCCGACCGGACAACTGCGTTCCCGGCGGTGTTCAACTGCGGCCCTGCGGCAGTTGGCCGGCCGACGCAGCGGTCGGCACCTCACGACCGCCGGGCTGTTCTCCCGGCCGGGGCGGAAACGCGGTTCCGCCGTCGGCCGGGGTCTGCCGGGGCCGGGTTCCTAGCGCTGTTCCATGGCCTCGATCAGGCTCTTGGGCCGCATGTCGGTCCAGGACTTCTCGATGTAGTCCAGGCACTCCTGGCGCCCGGCCTCGCCGAAGACGGTCTTCCAGCCGTCGGGAACGTCGACGAAGACCGGCCAGAGCGAGTGCTGACCCTCATCGTTGACCAGTACCAGGTAGTTGGCGTCCGGGTCGTCGAACGGATTCGTCACCAGGCCGTCCTTTCTCCGAGGAATCATCGCTTGACCAGCGTCCCTGCAAAGCGTTGGGTGGGCAGACCGCCCGCTTCCGCCCTGCCGGCATTCGCCTTCGGGAACCACTGCGGCTCCACTATGACCCGGCTCGGCGCGGCGGCGTCAACGTTTCACGACCGGCCTGCAAGGCCGTGCTCCGAAAACTGTTCAACTGCGCCCGGGCGCCGGTTGAACAGGGGGCCACCGGCTGAATGCCGGTATTGATCAGTGCCGCGGGGCGATGACATCGTGGGGGCGGCGGAACCTCGTGGAGGCCGCTCTGCACCCGGTGAGAACCGGCTTGGGCCCGTGTCAGGAAGCTCCTGGGCCGGTGTGCACTCCGGGAGCCCGCAGATTGTTCTCGACCGTGGATGACGGGGGCGCATCGTGCCGTTCGTGCACACCAATGGGATTCGGCTGGCCTATGAGCGGTCGGGCCGGGGGGAGCCGGTGCTCCTCATCATGGGTTCGGACGCCGCCGGCCGGGTCTGGACCATGCACCAGACTCCGGCGCTGAACCGGGCGGGGTACGAGACCGTCGTCTTCGACAACCGGGGCATCGCCCCGTCCGACGCCCCTCCCGGCAAGTACACGCTGGAGGAGATGGTCGACGACACCCGGGGCCTCATCGAGGCGCTGGGCCTGGGCCGCTGCCGGATCGTCGGGACCTCCCTGGGCGCGCTGATCACCCAGCAGCTGGCCCTGGAGTCGCCGCAGTTGGTGCGCTCCGCGGTCCTCATCGCCACCCGCGCGCGGTCCGACGCCTTCCGCCGGGCGCAGAAGGCCGCCGACCAGGCGCTGCGGGACAGCGGCGTACGGCTCCCCGCCTCGTACGAGGCCGTGAAGACGGTGCTGGAGATGCTGTCCCCGGCGACCCTCAACGACGAGACCGCGGTCTCCTCCTGGCTGGAGATCTTCGAGCTGTCCGGCGGCAGCGCCCACGGCTCGGAGGGCCAGGACTGGGTCATCGACGGCCTCGGGGACCGGCGGGAGGCTCTGCGGAAGGTCTCCGTGCCCTGCCGGGCGATCGCCTTCGCCGACGATGTGATCTGCCCGCCGCACCTGGTGGCCGAGGTCGCCCACGCCATTCCCGACTGCGACCTGGTGGAGCTCCCCGACTGCGGGCACCTGGGGTATCTGGAGCAGCCGAAGCCGGTCAACGACGCAGTCATCGAGTTCTTCGACAAGCACTGAGAAGCCGCCCGTCCGCATCCCCACACGAGCATCAACCGGCCGCAGCCGCCACTCAGCGCGGGGAAGACACGAGAGTGAGGCAGGTTGCTGTGACCATGCCCGGCCGCGCCGCGAAGGGCCCGAAGGCCCTGCGGTTCGACGACGACTCCATCACCCGCCAGAGGATCAAGCCGGGCACCCTGCGGCGGATCCTTCCGTATGCCCTGCGTTACCGGCGGCTGCTGGCACTGCTGCTGCTGACCACCGTGGTGGACGCGGTGGCCACCGCGGCCAGCCCGCTCATCCTGAAGGCGATCATCGACGACGGCATCCTGCCGGGCCGCCTCGGCGTGGTGACGGCGCTGTGCCTGGCGATCGCCGGGCTGGCGCTGCTCGACGCGGGGGCCATGTACCTCCAGGCGCGGTGCTCGGGCAGGGTCGGCGAGGGGCTCGTCTACGACCTGCGCACCAAGGTCTTCGCCCACGTCCAGCAGCAGCCGCTGGCGTTCTTCACCCGTGCGCAGACCGGGGCGCTGGTCAGCAGGCTCAACACCGACGTGGTCGGCGCCCGGCAGGCCGTCACCACCCTGCTGTCGCAGTCGGTCTCCACCGTGCTGACCCTGGTCCTGGTGCTGGGTGCGATGTTCTACCTGTCCTGGCAGATCACCCTCACGGCGCTCTGCGTCATCCCGTTCTTCCTGCTGCCCGCCCGGCTGATCGCCCGGAGGCTGCAGCGCCTCACCCGCGAGACCATGCAGCTGGACGCGGAGATGAGCTCGATGATGAACGAGCGCTTCAACGTCTCCGGGGCCATGCTCGCCAAGCTCTACGGGCGGGCCGACGACGAGGCCGAGATGTTCGCCGCGCGCGCGGGACGCGTCCGGGACGTCTCGGTGAGCGGGGTCATCCACGGCCGGATGCTCTTCATCATCGTGACCCTGCTGACCTCCCTCACCACCGCGCTGGTCTACGGCCTCGGCGGCAGTCTCACCATCGACGGGACGCTGCGGATGGGCACCCTGGTCGCCATGGTGACGCTGCTGCTGCGGCTCTACGGGCCGGTCAACCAGCTCTCCACGATGCAGGCCACCATCCTCACGGCGCTGGTCAGCTTCGACCGGGTCTTCGAGGTGCTCGACCTCCAGCCGCTCATCGCCGAGCGGCCCGGCGCACACCCGCTGCCGGTGGGCCGGCGGCCCGACGGCGGCCCGGACGCGGACGGGCGGGGCGGAGGCGCCGCCGCGCCGGACATCCAGTTCGACCAGGTCTCCTTCCGCTACCCGTCCGCCGGGGAGGTGTCCCTCGCCTCCCTGGAGTCCATCGCACTGGCCAGGCCCGAACGGACCGACAGTGCCTGGATCCTGCAGGATCTGAGCTTCCGCGCCCCGGCCGGGAAGCTCACCGCCCTGGTGGGCCCCTCCGGCGCCGGCAAGACCACCCTCACCCATCTGGTGCCGCGCCTGTACGACCCCACCTCGGGGACGCTGCGCATCGGCGGCCACGACATCAGGAACCTCACCCTGCAGTCGCTGCGCGACACCGTCGGCGTGGTCACCCAGGACGCCCACCTGTTCCACGACACCCTCCGGGCCAACCTCCTCTTCGCCCGTCCCGGTGCCACCGAACGGGAGCTCGTGGCGGCCTGTGAGGCGGCGCTCATCTGGGACACCGTCTCCGCTCTCCCCGACGGCCTCGACACCGTGGTCGGCGACCGCGGCTACCGGCTCTCGGGCGGCGAGAAGCAGCGCATCGCACTGGCCCGGCTGCTGCTCAAGGCGCCCCCCGTGGTCGTGCTGGACGAGGCGACCGCGCACCTGGACTCCGAGTCGGAGGCGGCCATCCAGCAGGCGCTCAAGACCGCTCTCGCCGGGCGGACGTCACTGGTCATCGCCCATCGGCTCTCCACCATCCGCGACGCCGACCAGATCCTCGTGGTCGAGGCGGGCCGGATCAGGGAGAGCGGAACCCACCAGGAACTGCTCGCCGCCCAGGGCCTGTACGCGGACCTGTACCACACCCAGTTCGCCCACCAGGCCGCCGACGGCGCCGACAGCGACGTCCCCTCGGCGGTCGGCTGAGCCGCCCTGTCCGGCGGCTGCCGTGCGGGCGGTTCACCGGCCGCCCGGCGGTCCCTGGCGTCTGTTCAACTGCGGCCGCGCCGCGGTTGAACAGCCGGCTGAATACCGGTGGGACGGAAGTTGCTCGCGGAATTCACCGCGGCTGGCTAAAATCCTTTCCAGGTTCTTCGAGCAAGGGGCTCGACTCTGTGGGGGTAACGTGGCTACTGGTCGTGTTTTGCGGTTCGACGGCACTCGGGGTTATGGATTCATCGCTCCCGACCGCGGCGGCGAGGATGTTTTTCTGCACGTGAATGACCTGGTGATTCCCGAGTCCTATGTGCGTACGGGACTGATGGTGGAATTCGAGATCGAGGAGGGCGACCGGGGGCTCAAGGCGTCCTCGGTGCGGCTGGCGACGGGCACTCCCGCGCCGCAGCCCTTCCCCATGCCGGCACCGGTGCAGCCGGCTCCCGGTCCGGTCGCCCCGACGTACACCGCAGGTCCTTCGCAGGACGGCGGCGAGCCGCTGTGCGATGTGCTCGGCGTGGAGGAGTACACCCGGGAGGTGACCGAGCTCCTGCTGGAGGCGGCGCCCTCCCTGACGGCGGACCAGATCCTGCGGATCCGCAGCGAGCTCGTCCAGTTCGGCAAGAACCACGGATGGAACGAGGGCTGACAGGCGGCCCAGCAGGCCAGGGCAGGGAGCGGACCGGGTGCCGGAGGGCACCCGGTCCGTCGCGTGTCCTGATGCGACCCACCCTAGGGGCGGCCGCACATGGTGATCAACTAGTGTTGGCATGAACAGAGTTGGAGGTACCGCCCGAACCGGGCCGGGCCGGTTCGCCGGCCGGCCGGGGCAGCCCTTGGGCCTGCGCCGGCACCTGCCCGGACCGGCGGTGGTGATCGCTCGACAGCACCACGGCGAACCGTGACCATGAGTGCGGTTCATCTGTGGGGCCCGAACCGGACGGCAGCGCTCCGCAGCCGTCCGGTCACGGATGCGGGCGGGACCACGAGGCACGGTGCGACGCGACTTCTTGGGACAGGAGAGGCGACGTGGAACGCGCAGACGGGCGACCCGGCGGCACCGTACCCGCGGGGGCGCCGGGGGGACCGGCGGTCCCGGAACCCGTACCGAGCCTCCCGGCCCAGGCCCCGCCCGGGCCCGCCGGCCCGTGGCTCATGCCCTGAGCGGACGACGCCCACAAGTCTCTGGAGTTCTTCGGCAACTGTTCACTGTTATCAACTCACGGGGTGAATGAATTGCATCAGCCAGACATTGTTTCGACGGACGGGGCCACCGGGACGACCGGCGGCACCACCGTGCCGGACCCCGGCCTTCCACCGAGGACCGTATCTGTTCCGATTGCAACCATTCGCCCCGGCGAGTCACCCCGGTCGGAGGGACCCGACCAGGAGCACGTCGCCAGACTCGCAGAAATCGACGGTCCGCTGCCCCCGATACTCGTGCGCCAGTCCGACATGCGGGTGGTCGATGGAATACACCGTCTGTTGGCCGCGCTGATACGCGGCCAGGCGACCATTGATGTGGAGTTCTTCGACGGGACCGCCGAAGAGGCCTTCTTACGCGCCGTCCAGGCGAACACCGCCCATGGCCTCCCGCTGTCGCAGGCCGACCGGCGTGCCGCGGCCATCCGCATCGTCGCCTCGCACCCCCAGATGTCCGACCGGGCCATCGCCCGGACCTCGGGGCTGGGCGCCAAGGCCGTCGCCGCCATCCGGCGCCGCTCGACCGACATCCTTCCGCAGCTGGACGCACGCGTCGGCCGCGACGGACGGGTGCGCCCGCTGGACAGCGTCGCGGGCCGCTGGCGGGCCGCCGAGGTGATGACCGAGAACCCGGGCGCCTCCCTCCGCGAGGTCGCACGGATCGCGGGGATCTCCCCGGCGACGGCGAGTGACGTCCGCAAGCGGCTGCAGTCCGGGGAACTGCCCGCCCCGATCCGGCCCGCCGCCGCCCGGACCCCCGGCGAGACCGGGGACGAGGTCGCCGTCCCGGTGCAGGTCGGACAGCGGAGGCTCGAACGGCAGGCGCGACTGGCACCGCCGGACCCGGGCTCGTTGCTGGAGAAGCTCCTGCGGGACCCGTCGCTGCGGCTCAAGGAGGAGGGGCGGCATCTGCTCCGTCTGCTCCAGCAGAACGCCATCGCCGTACGGGAGCGGTCCGAGCTGACCGCCGCGGTCCCGCCGCACTGCGGCGACCTGGTGGTTAATCTGGCACGCCAGTACGCCGCGACCTGGCTGGAGTTCGCGCAGAGCCTGGACGAGCGGGAGCGGTCGGTGGCGCACAGAACCGCCGGGTGAGGCTCCCTCCCCTCCGTTCCCGGGGTGTCGGCGTGTTCCCACACCGCCGGATCCCCACCGAAGGACGTCCAGGGGCACACTGGCCTCTCCCGGGTGACCGGCGGACCAGTGTGCCCACTCTCTCGTCACCGCCCGCCGGCCGGGGACACCCGGCCGCCCTCCGGTGTCAGCAGCGGCGCCAGCCGGCGCGCCGATGCCTCCCAGGACCACTCCTCCCGCACCCAGCGGCGCCCCGCGTCGCCCATCCCGGCCTGCCGCCGGTCGAGCAGCGCGGACGTCAGCGCCCCGGCGATCGCCGCCGGGTCCCTGCCGTCCACCACCCGGCCCGTCCGCCCGTCGAGCACGGTGTCGGGGGCCCCGCCCGAGTCCCCCACCACCACCGGCAGACCGCTCGCGGAGGCCTCCAGGAAGACGATGCCCAGACCTTCGGCCTCCAGGCCCGCCCTCCGGGTGCGGCACGGCATCGCGAAGACGTCCGCGGCGGCGTAGTACTGCGGGGTGTCGGTGTGCGACTTCCCGCCCAGGAAACGCACCGCGCCCGGGGCGTGGCGGTCCGCCAGCCTGCGCAGCCGGGACTCGTGGGGGCCCTTGCCGACCAGCAGCAGCACCGCGTCGGGAACGCTGCGCCGGACCAGTGGCAGGGCCCTTATGAGCATGTCCTGGCCCTTGCGGGGCACCAGCCGGCCGACGCAGAGGATCACCTTCTCGTCCCGCAGGCCCAGCGCCCGGCGCACCTCCCCGGAGGCGGCTGCGTCCGGCCGGTAGGTGCCGGCGTCCACCCCCGGGACGAGCCGGCTCATCCGGGGGCCGGGCCCCAGCGCCGGCTCGATCCGGCGGCGTGTGTAGTCACCGAGGTAGGTGACCACGTCGACGCTGTCACCGATGCGCCGCAGCAGCCCGCGGGCGCCCGGGGTCCTGGCCCACCAGATCTCGTGGCCGTGCGTGGTCGCCACGATCCTCCGTACGCCGCCGCGGCTGCGCAGCGCGGGGGCGATCAGGGCGAGCGGCGCCGCGGCGCCGAACCACACGCGGTCGCAGCCGTGGGTCCTGGCGATCTCGACGGCCCGTGCGGCCACCCTGGCGGTCGGCAGCAGCGTACGGCTGGGGTCCCGTACCACGGGGAAGGGCAGTGTCGCGTCGTAGGCGGCGGCGCCGTCCTCGTGCGAGGTGTACACCACCACGTCGTCCGCGGGCATACGTGCGGCCATGGCGTGCACGAAGGTCTCGATGCCGCCCTGCCGGGGCGGGAAGTCGTTGGTGACGACAAGGGTGGAAGCCATGGGGGGTGTCGGTTCCTCCGGTGCTGGACGGTGGTCGGGTGCCGGTCGGCGGCGGGTCACTCGTTGTGGAGCACCCTGGCGATGGTGAGCCGCGCCGCCGACCGGGCGGGGACGTACGCCCCGAGCACCGCGATCACCACGCCGGCGAGCGCCAGCAGTGTCAGCACGGGTGCCTGCCAGACGTCCGTCAGGGACCTGGCGATGTCGACGTCGGCGGTACGGGCCGCCAGCGGCACCATCAGACGGTGGGCGGCGATGCCGAGCGGGATGCCGAGCAGGCCGCCCACCACTCCCAGCGCCGCCATGGAGGTCACCATCATCACCACGACCTGACGGGGCGTCATACCGATGGACTTGAGCATGCCCAGGTCGCGGCGCCGCTCACGGGTGGTGAGGACGACGGTGTTGAACACCCCGAGCGCGGCGACCGTCCCCAGCATCAGGGTGAGGACCGTCGACAGGCTGAGGACGGTGACCACGAAGGTGTTGGTGCCGAAGTCGGTGGTGGTGTAGAGCCCGGGATCGGCCCTGCGCACCGCCGCGGCGTAGGCGCCGGCGTCGGTCCCCGGGGTGAGCTGCACCTGGTACTGGAAGAGGGTGTCCAGGTCGCGGTAGTCGGGCGAGAGCGGGGCGAGGGTCTTCCAGTCGGTGTACAGGTACGAGGGGGCGCCGGTCATGATCTCCCCCACGACGGTGACCCGGGTCTGCTTGCTCCCGGCCTTCAGCGTCAGGTGGTCGCCGACCTTCAGCCCCGCCTGGTGCAGGAACTTCGAGGCGACGACGATCTCGCCGGGCCCGCCCAGCCAGCGGCCCTCGACCAGCTGGTCCTGGAAGCGCAGCGTCGAGGAGTCCCCGCGGAGGAAGTCCACCACGACGCTCTGCGGGTACCCGGCGACCGACAGCTCCACATGCTGGTCCGCGGTGACATAGCGCGCGCCCGGCAGCGAGCGCAGCAGCGCCTCCCGCCCGGCGTCCCCGAGCTTCGGCTCCACCTGCCCGAACCGGTGCTCGCCGGGCTGCACCGTGACCTGGAAGGCCCCGTCCAGTCCGGTGGCGCTCCCGAAGCGGGTCACGGTCGTGGCCAGGCCGCCGGCGAACGTCACGGTGGTCACTCCGAGCAGGATCGCCGCCAGGGTCAGCCCGGTGCGTCCGGGACGGGTGCACGGCAGCCCGAGACCCAGGCTGACCGAGCGCGGCAGCCGCGTGCCGCCGAGCCACCGCTGGACCCGCAGCCCCCGGCCGGTGCGGGGTGCGCTGCCGGCGCTGATGGCGTTGGCCGCGGAGAGCCCGCGGGCGCGCAGCGCGGGGACGAGCGCGGCGAGGAGCACCACGGCGGGCATCCCCAGCAGCGCGACGACCACCACCCAGAGGCTGACGCCGACGTTCCCCAGGTCGACGCCGACGTTCCCCAGCCCGAAGGTGACCCCTTTGAACGCGTTGGTGAGCAGCGGCCGGGCCGCGAGGTCTCCCAGCAGGGCGCCCAGGGCGCAGCCGACGACCGCCGGTACGGCCACCATCACCAGGTAGACCGCGGTCACCTGGCGCGGGGTGAAGCCCAGCGACTTGAGGATGCCGATGTGGCGGAAGCCCGAGACCACCGCGCCACTGATGACATTGGCGACGATCAGCACCGCGACCGAGACGCCGAGGAAACCGAAGACCACGAGGAAGGGCACATAGGCGCCCGGTCCGGCGGCGAAGGCCGCCCTGATGGTGAGGTAGTTCTGGGAGGCGATCAGTGAGTCCGCGGGCAGTCCCCTGGTCACCCCGGCGAGGTCGGCCCGGAGCCGGGCGCCGGTCCCGGCGTCCGTGAAGCGGTACAGCATCTGCGCGGCGGTGGGGTGCAGGGCCTCGATCTGGTCGGGCGAGACCCAGGCGTCGGCGGACCCGCTGACGCTGGAGGCGTAGCCGACGACCCTGAGCTGCGGGCCGCCGGGGAGTCTCAGGGTCGCGCCCAGGCCGCCCCGGCCGGCGCGCTGGTTCACCACGATCTCGCCGGGGCGGGTGGCCCAGCGGCCCGCGGTGAGGGTCAGCCGGTCAACGCTGCCGCCGGGGTCCGCGCGGCCGACGACGGTGAGGCGTCCGGCCGCGGAGTCCCTGGCGCTCTTGGCGACGGTCACCACGGCCTGGCGGAAGGGACCCGCGGCAGCCGCCACCCCGGGGCGTCCGGCGGTCTCGGCCAGCTGCGAGGGGGACACCGACGCGCTGTCGAAGGTCGCCACGACATGGGCGCCGCGCTGTCGTGCGAAGGCGTGGTCGAAGGGCGACGCGGAGGCGTCCAGCAGGCCCAGGGACACCACGATCGCCGCGGTGGAGAAGAGGACGACCAGTCCGATGACGAAGGTCTGCAGCCGCCGCCGGCGCACGGCCGCACGCGCTACCGGCCACACGGCGCTCATACGGCCCGCTCCAGGCTCCGCTGGGCCTCGACCCGGCCGTCCGAGAACTGGATCAGCCGGCTGGCGCACCGCATGGCCAGCCGCTCGTCGTGGGTGACGATGAGCAGGGTCTGGCCGATCTGGTTGAGGTCGATCAGCAGGTCCATCACCTGCTCGCCCGCCTGGCTGTCGAGGGCGCCGGTCGGCTCGTCGGCCAGCAGCAGGGCGGGCCGGTTCATCAGCGCCCTGGCCACGGCGACCCGCTGGCGCTCGCCGCCGCTGAGCACCGCCGGATAGGCGTCCCTGCGTTCGGCGATGCCGAGTTCGTCGAGGAGTTCCAGGGCCCGCTTGCGGGCCTGGGCGGCCGAGCTGCCGGTCAGCTGCGCCGCCAGGGCCACGTTGTCCAGCGCCGAGAGGTCGTCCAGCAGGTTGAAGAACTGGAAGATCATGCCGATCCGCCGCCGCCGGAACAGCGCCAGGCCCTTCTCGTTGAGTGCGCCCAGGTCCTCGCCGTGGACGGTGACCGACCCCGAGGTCGGACGGTCCAGCCCTGCGACCATGTTGAGCAGCGTCGACTTCCCGCAGCCCGACGGGCCCATCACCGCGACCGCCTCCCCGGCCCGGATCTCCAGTGACACCCGGTCCAGAGCGACGGCGTCGCCGTACTCCTTGCGCACTCCGTCCAGCCGCACGACGACCGGCGCCGCGTCGGGACTGCTGTTCTCACTCGTCATGCCAGGAACGTACGGGCGGCGGCGGCGGGCGGGCATCGACCACCGGATGTATCTGCCCTGGTGCGTCATCCCGGGGATGTAGGCGACGGGTCCCGGGGAATGATGCGCGGCGCGGTGCGGGGGTGCGAAGCTGTTCCCGTGCGGGGATCCGGGACGGGCTGGCTGATCGCAGGGCTGGCGGTGGCGTGTGCGGCCGTGCTGTGGCTGGCTGTGGCGCTGGTCCGGTCGCGGCGGCTGCGTGGGCAGGCGCTGGAGGAGCGCGCCTGGCTGCTGGAGCGGGAGCGGGAGCGTGCCGCCCGGATCGCGGTCGATGCCGAGCGGGCCCGGATCGCGCAGGAGCTGCACGACATCGTGGGCCATAATGTCAGTCTGATGGTGGTTCAGACGGGGGCGGCGCTCGAGGTGATGTCCACGATGCCGGACCAGGCCCGGGCGGCGCTGCTCGCGGTCGAGTCGGCCGGCCGGGACGCGATGACCGAACTGCGCAACCTGCTGGGGCTGCTGGCGCCGTCGCAGAGCGGCGACGACGACGACGGTTCCGAGCTGGCGCCGCAACCGAGCCTGAGCCGCCTCAGCGCCCTGGTCGACCGGGTCGCGTTCGCCGGCCTGCCCGTGGAGGTCAGGATCTCCGGGGAGCCCCGGCCGCTGCCGCCGGGGATCGATGTGACCGCGTACCGCATCGTGCAGGAGGCGCTCACCAATGCACTCAAGTACGGCGACGGGGGCAAGGCCGAGGTGACAGTGCGCTACGCCGACCACTATCTGCGGGTGGAGGTGCTGAACGGGGGGCCCAGCGTGCTCTCCGGCGGGGGCACCGCTCCCCGGCGGCCCGCGCCCGCCCGCCGCAGCCGTCCGGAGGGGGCCGGACGGGGCCTGCTGGGGCTCCGGGAGCGGGTCGCCGTCTACGGGGGCGACCTGGACGCGCGGCGCCGTCTGGGCGGCGGCTACCGGGTCCGCGCCCGCATCCCGCTGGACCGCCCGTGACGGGCGGCGAACCGGGTCCCCGCGTGCTGATCGCCGACGACCAGGCGCTGATCAGGACCGGCTTCAACATGATCCTCACCGCGCGGGGCATCGATGTGGTCGGTGAGGCCGCCGACGGGGGCGAGGCGGTGGCGGCGGCGAACGCACTGCGCCCCGACGTGGTGCTGATGGACATCCGGATGCCGACCATGGACGGGCTGGAGGCCGCCCGGCGCGTCCTGGCGCAGGTCCCCGACTGCCGGGTGATCATGCTCACCACCTTCGACCTCGACCGCTACGTCTACGCGGCCCTGTCCTCCGGCGCGAGCGGCTTCCTGCTCAAGGACGTCACACCCGACCACCTCGCGGCCGCCGTGCGCCTGGTCAACACCGGCAGTGCGCTGCTGGCGCCCTCCGTCACCCGGCGTCTCGTCGAGCGTTTCACCACCGGCGGCCCCGGCCCCCGGTCCGGGGCCGTGCACCGCGACCTCACCCCGCTGACGCCCCGGGAGACCGAGGTGCTCACCCTGATGGGCCGGGGCCTGTCCAACACGGAGCTGGCCCAGGAACTGGTCCTCAGCGAGGCCACCGTGAAGACCCATGTGGCCCGGATCTTCGCCAAGCTCGCCCTGCGGGACCGCGCCCAGGCCGTCGTGCTCGCCTACGAGACCGGGCTGGTCCTCCCCGGCGACGGGGCCGAGTAGCCCCGGCTCGTCGCCGGGGCCGCGCGCCCCGGGCCTGCCTCAGACGCTGCCGAGGACGACGACCGCGTTGTGCCCGCCGAAGCCGAAGGAGTTGCTGACGGCGACGGGGACGGGGACGGTCCTCGGCGCGCCGTGCACGATGTCGATCCCCGGGAGGGCGGCGTCGGGGGCCTCGAAGTTGGCGGTGGGCGGGATGACCCCCTGGTCGACGGAGAGGGCGGTGAGCGCCGCCTCCACGGCTCCCGCGGCGCCCAGCATGTGGCCGGTCACCCCCTTGGTGGAGGTGATCGCGGCGTCCGTGCCGAAGACCCGCTCGATCAGCCGGGCCTCCACCGCGTCACCCTGCGGGGTGCTCGTCGCATGGGCGTTGACCAGCCGGACGTCCGACGGGTGGACCCGGGCGTCCTCCAGGGCCTGCTGCAGGGCGAGCTGCGCACAGCGGCCGGACGGGTCCGGGGCGGTGAGGTGGTGGGCGTCCGAGGAGGCGCCGTAGCCCAGCAGCCGGGCGTACGGGCGCCAGCCCCGGGCCCTGGCGTGCTCCGCCCGCTCCACGACCAGCACCGCCGCGCCCTCACCGAGGACGAAGCCGTCGCGCTGCCGGTCGAACGGCCGTGAGGCGTGCGCCGGGTCGTCGCGGCGCCGGGACAGCGCCTTCAGCCGGTCGAAGGCGGTGGACACCAGCGGGGTGACCGCGGCTTCGGTACCGCCGGCGAGGACCACGTCGCAGCGGCCCGCGCGCAGCAGGTCCAGGGCGTAGCCCAGGGCGGTGGTGCCGGCCGCGCAGGCCGTGGAGACGGTGAGTGAGGGCCCGTGCAGGCCGAGGTCCATCGCCACGGCCCCCGCGGCGATGTTGCCGATGGCCTTGGGGACGGTGAGCGGGTTCACCGCGCGCGGCCCCCGGTCGTGCAGCCGGCGCCCCTGCTCCTCCCAGGTGCCCTGCCCGCCGACGGCCGTGCCCAGGACGACACCGGTCCTGGCGGCGTCCCGGTTTCCCTCGGTCAGCCCGGCGTCGGCCGCGGCCGCCCGGGCCGCGGCGACCGAGAACTGGGTGAAGGGGTCCATCCGCCGGGCGTCCTCGCCGAGGACCAGGTCCGGGTCGAACCCGGCCACCGCGCAGCAGAAGTCGACCCCCAGCCCCGCAAGCCGGGGATCGGCCGCCGCTGCGGACTGCCCGGCGCACACCGCCTTCCACGCCGTGGAGGTGTCGGCCCCCGCCGGGGTCACCATGCCGATCCCAGTGATCACCACCTCGGGGCGGCCGAGGGAATGGGCGGTCATGCCGGGACGACCGCGCCCTGTGCCGCCAGCAGCTCGGCGAGTTCGGCCACGGTGGTCGCGGGGGTCAGGTCCTCCTCGTCGATGGTCACACCGAGGTCCTCCTCCAGCTGCGCGCCGAGTTCCGCCAGCGACAGCGAGTCCACCTCCAGGTCATGGAACGACCTGGTGGGCTCGATGTGGCCGGGAACCTTGTAGGCGGTGCCGAGGATGGTGGTGAGGTAGTCGACAAACACGGATGGTCACCCTTCGGTCAGATCTCTGAATCGACGGTCGTCAGCTGCGGCCAGACCAGTGCGGTCGAGGCCCAGGTCAGTCCACCGCCGAAGGCGGTGAGCACGGTCCGGGCGCCGGGCTTGAGCCGCCCGTCCGCCAGCGCCTGCGCCAGGGCCAGCGGGATGGAGGCGGCGGCCGTGTTGCCGACCCGGGACAGCGCGCACACCGCCCGCTCCGGCGGCATCCCGATCCGGTCCGCCACGGCCTGGATGATGCGGGCGTTCGCCTGGTGCGGTACCAGCGCGTCGACCTCGTCCGGGTCCCAGGCGCAGTCCTTGATCACCCGCAGTGCGGAGACCGTCATCTGCTCCACGGCCCGCAGGTACACCTTGCGGCCGGACATGGCGAACCAGCGCGGCCCGTCGGGACGCTCGCGGGCGCCCGGCACATGGATCAGGTCGGCGCCCGCGCCGTCGCTGCCGAGGTCGAAGGCGAGCAGGGCGCCCGGCTCCCCGGGAGAGCCCCGGCGCAGTACCACGGCGCCCGCGCCGTCGCCGAAGAGCACAGCGGTGGAGCGGTCCCCGGGGTCGACGATCCGGGAGTACGTCTCGGCCGCGACCACCAGGACGCTGTCCGTGATGCCGCCGGTGATCAGGCCGGCGGCGACTGCGGCGGCGTAGAGGAAACCGCTGCACACGGCGGAGAGGTCGAACGCCGGTATCCCGCCCAGCCCCAGGCGGTGCGCGATCTCGGGGGCGGCGGCCGGGACGGGGCGGTCCGGGGTCGTGGTGGCGAGGATCAGGGCGCCCACCGTTCCCTGGCCGGCCGAGTCCAGCGCGTTGGCGGCGGCCCGGTGTGCGAGGTCCCGCAGGGAGGTCGTGGGGGCGGCCCGCCGCCGGGCGGCGATGCCCGTCCGGGTGCGGATCCACTCGTCGTCGGTGTCCAGGTGCGCCGCCAGCGCGTCGTTGTCGAACTCCGCGGTCGGCAGGCAGGTGCCGAGACCGGCGATCACCGCTGCCGGCCGGGGGCCCCCTTCGCCGGGGGTGGCCGCATGGAACTGGGATGTGAACTGGGATGTGTGCATTCCGCCGATCCCCTGAAGTCGCGCGTTCCGGTCCAGCAGGCGTCCTTGAGTTCCGGATCGGTCGGCAATACGACCGGCCGTCGTCGGCACAAATCAGGGGCGGTGTCCGCCGGGCCGCGAAATTCCGCAGCGGTTCCGCTCGTCGCCGGCGCGTCTCCGGGACGATGTGCCGGATACGCCGGCCGCCGGGTGTGCCGCGGCTGTGCGCAGGCCGGCCGGGTGGTTCCGCTGCGTCCGGGGCCCTGCCGACGCTGTCCGGCGAATGGCGGCGGACCGGTTTTCCGACGGAACACCGTCGCCGTCGCGCACAGCGGCCGTCTGTGAACGGAGTTCGGTTTCCACCGCGGGGAATGGCGTCGCCGGGTCGGTCCGGTCACTGTGCATGCAATGCCTCGCAGGGGTCTTCTAGGCGGTTTTCACCGTGGCATGTGCATTCCGGCACGGTCAAGGTTTCAAAGGTGTGCGCAGTGCGTCCAACTGCCGCGACAACGCAGTTGAACATCGGACCGGCCTGCCTGGACAGGGAGTTGCCGCTGCGGTATGGAAAGACCACTACGGACGGGCCCGGGCGGGCGAATCCGGCTGCGCTGTACGGGACCGCGGAGACCGGTTGCGGGGTGGCCGGATCACGACGTGGCCGTATCGCGGGGCGTCCCCCGTCGCGGCGGATGCGCCGTGCCCGCCGGCCGCTCCGCGCCCGTCCGGACCTACTCCTCCTCGGACACGGCCGCCGGGACGTGACCCGGCGTCAGCAGCTCCGTCAGATGACGGGCCGAAGCGTCCCAGGACCAGGACTCCTCGACCCATCGGCGCCCCGCGGCACCCATCGCCGTACGGTCGGCGTCCAGCAGCGTCCGGATCAGTGCCCCGGCGATCGCCTCGGGGTCCGCGCCGTCCACCACCCAGCCGGTGGTGCCGTCGAGCACGGTGTCCGGAGCGCCCCCGGAGTCGCCGACGATCACCGGCAGACCGGTCGCCGAGGCCTCCAGGAAGACGATCCCGAGGCCCTCGGCCTCCAGGCCCGCCTTACGGGTGCGGCAGGGCATCGCGAAGACGTCCGCCGCGGCGTAGTACCGCGGCGTCTCATGGTGCGACCTGCCCCCCAGGAAGAGGACCGACCCGTCGGCGTGACGCTGCGCCAGCCTGCGCAGCCGGCCCTCGTGCGGCCCCCTGCCGACCAGCACCAGCACGGCGTCCGGTACTTCGCGCTGCACCAGCGGCAGCGCCCTGATCAGCATGTCCTGGCCCTTGCGGGGCACCAGACGGGCCATGCACAGGATCACCCGCCTGCCGTCCAGGCCGAGTTCGCCGCGCAGTCCCGAGGCGGCGTCGGCATCCGGCCGGTACACCGCGGCGTCCACACCGGGCGCCAGCCGGCTCATCCGCACACGAGGGCCCAGGGCGGGCTCGATCCGGGCACGTGTGTACTGGCCGAGATAGGTGACGACGTCGACGCCGTCCCCTATCCGGCGCATCAGCCGACGGGCGCCGGGAGTCCTGGCCCACCAGATCTCATGGCCGTGCGTGGTCGCCACGATGCGCCGCACACCCCTGCGGCGCAGTGCCGGAGCCATCAGGGCCAGCGGCGCCGCGGCGCCGAACCAGACCCGGTCGCACCCATGGCTCTCGGCTATCTCCAGCGCCTTCCTGGTGACCCGGCCGGTGGGCAGCAGCACCCGGCTGGGGTCCCGTACGACGGGAAAGGGCAGGGTCGCGTCATAGGCGGTGTCGCCGGGCTCGTGCGAGGTGTAGACGACGACGTCGTCCCCCGGCATACGGGTGGCCATGGCGTGCACGAAGGTCTCGATCCCGCCCTGGCGGGGCGGGAAGTCATTGGTGATGACAAGGGTGGAGCCCATGGCTGCGTCAGTTCCTTCGTAGGGCGGGGGTCTGCCGGGCTGCAGAGCGCCGGGCACGGCGCTCGTCCAGGGCGCGGGCCGTCAGGCGGAGGGTGCGCAAGCGCGGCCGTCCGGGCACTGCGCGGACGGTCCCACCCGGACGCCGGTACGGGCCCGTGGCGTCGGCGCACGACTGGCGTGACTGACCGTCAGTCAGCGTCCCCTGCACTGCGGTTCTTCTCACAACTCCCCCGGCCCCCGGTTCCCCGGACGGGAGCGTAACACCCCCTCTTCCCGCTCCACCCCCGGCGGGGTGCCCGGGAACAGGCCGCCGGCCTGAATGGAGAATTCCTGTGCACACGGCGGCACATTTCCCGAATACGACGGCGACAGCTCGTTCACGGACCCCGGGGAAAAGTCCCTCCCGACCGGGGTGGCACAGCCGTGGCACCGCCGCCGGGGACGGCGGCCCTCCACGGGAGGGAACGCCGATACGCCGGTCACCGTGCGTGCCCCGGGAGATCCGCAGCGCTCCGGCCGGGCCGCCGGTCCGGGGCGCCGCACCGGAACCGTGCGTAGAGTGGGAGGACCGGTTCGACAACGCGGGAGACCGGAGTGGCACAGGCAGACGTCGACTACGCGGAGGTCTTCCGGACCTTCCCCAGTCCGGCGCTGCTCCTCACTCCGGACCTGCGTGTGGCCGACGCCAACGAGGCGTTTCTGCGGGTCTCCGGGCGGGGCCTGGACGAGCTGCTCGGCCGTTGCGTCTTCGAAGCCTTCCCCGACAATCCGGGCGACCCCGGGGCCGACGGCGGCCGCCGGCTGCGGGCCTCCCTGGAACGGGTGCTGGCCACCGGCTGCCGCGACACCATGGCGATGCAGAAGTACGACGTGGAGGTGCCCGACCGGCCGGGCGTGTACGAGGAGCGGTACTGGAGTCCGGTGAACACCCCGGTGCTGGGCGCCGACGGCCGGGTGACGGTCGTCGTGCACCGGGTCGAGGAGGTCACCGCGCTGGTACGGGCCCACCGCGCCCTGCAGGGCCGGCCCGGGCAGATGCTGAGCATCGAGGAGCAGATGGAGGCCGACCTGCTCACCCGCTCCCAGGAGCTGCAGTCGCTCAATGAGCAGCTGCGCGAGGCCAACGCCCGTGAGCGTGCGGTGGCGATCTCCCTGCAGCGCGCGATGCTGCCCACCGTCCCGTCCGGCCATCGGGCTGTCGTCGCGGTCCGCTACCAGCCGGCGACGGGCTCGCTGAACGTCTGCGGCGACTGGTACGACCTGGCCGATCTGGACTCCCACCGGGTCGCCGTGGCGGTGGGCGACGTGGTCGGTCACGGGCTGGAGGCCGCCGGGGTGATGGGTCAGCTCCGCAGCGCCCTCAGCGCTGCCATCCGGGCCACCGGCGGGCCCGCCGAGGCACTGCGGACCCTAGCGCTGTACGCGCTCACGGTGGAGGGCGCGCTGGCCACCACGGTAGTGCAGCTGGTCATCGACCGTGAGGCCCGCACCATCACCTACAGCTGCGCCGGCCATCCCCCGCCCCTGCTCGTCGGCCCCGACGGCGTGGTCGACGCCCTGGGGAACGCCACCGACCCGCCGCTGGGGTTCTGGGAGACGGAGATTCGGCGCTCGGCCGCGGTGATCGACTACCGGCCGGGGTCC
Organism: Peterkaempfera griseoplana; assembly: GCF_001418575.1. Classification (GTDB taxonomy): domain Bacteria; phylum Actinomycetota; class Actinomycetes; order Streptomycetales; family Streptomycetaceae; genus Peterkaempfera; species Peterkaempfera griseoplana. The sequence goes on along the minus strand of NZ_LIQR01000168.1, from coordinate 793 downwards.
ACCCTGGTCATGTACACCGACGGGCTGATCGAGCGCCGCGGTGAGGACATCGACGCGGGCCTGGAGCGGCTGGCCCGCAGCCTCGCCAGGCACCGGGCGCTGGCCCCCGAGGCGCTCGCCGATGCGCTGCTCGCCGATCTGCGGACCTCCGCCGAGCAGACCCTCGACGACACCGCGCTGGTCGCCGTCCGGCTGGCCTGAGGGGCCCTGCCGCCGCGGCCGTCCGTTGCTCGGCCGGGGGCTCCGGCGTATGCCGGGGGCAGGGTGGAGGCCGTCCGTCCGGAGCCCGGGTCCGGCACGGCACGGCGGGTCGTCGGCGCACGGCGGGTTCGCCGCCGCGGGACGGCCTGGGCGCGCCCTGGAGCGCGGCACCCCGCTCCCCTCGAGGAGGGAACGAGGCCCCCTGGTGGCGCCCTGTCCTGGGGCCCGCAGGACGGGTGCCCGTACCGCCCGCACTAGCTATTTGGCACGCAGTGTGGTCTATTGAGGGTACTCAGTTCTCTCGATGTGATCGTGTTCCGTGCCCCCGGCGGCGCGGGACGGACTGGAGCACCCGACCATGGACAGGGCCTTCGACCTTTTCCGCATCTCCGAGGAGCACGAGATGCTCCGTGACGCCGTGCGGTCGCTCGCGGAGGCGAAGATCGCCCCGTTCGCGGCCGAGGTGGACGAGGAGGGACGCTTCCCGCAGGAGGCCCTGGACGCCCTGCAGGCCAACGAGCTGCACGCGGTGCACGTCCCGGAGAGCTACGGCGGCGCCGGCGCGGACGCCCTGGCCACCGTCATCGTCATC
>NZ_LIQR01000167.1 GCF_001418575.1 Peterkaempfera griseoplana | reverse complement strand
CGCGGCCAGCGCGTCGGCGAGGGCCGCTCCGTGCAGGAACGCAGGCCCGTGGCCGCCGACCGGCCGGACGGCAGGTCCGTCCCAGGCGACCGGGACCAGACAGGTGCGGCCGGGGGCGGTGGGAACGGCGCCGCGAAGCGAGGCGCTCGGCAGGACGGGCAGTGGGCGTCCGGTCAGGCCCGCGAGCAGCGGGGCGAGCAGGGTGTGGGCGGCGGTCAGGGCCGCGAACGGGTTGCCCGGCAGCCCCACGATCCAGTGGCCGTCGCGGAGCTGGAGGAGCAACTGGGGATGGCCCGGCCGGCAGGCGACCGCGTCCACCACCCAGCGGGCGCCGGTCGCGTCCGGCAGCGTGCGCAGTCGGTCGGTGGCACCGACCGAGGTGGATCCGGTCACCACCGTCACATCGGCGCCGCGTTCCGCGGTGCACACCGCCGTGGCCAGTGATTCCACGGGGTGGTCGGGCAGGTGCCGGACCTCGGTGGTCTCCCCGCCGAGGGCGTCCACCAGCGGGGGCAGCAGTGGGCCGAGTGCGTCGCGTACCCGGCCGGGGGCGGGTACGCCGCTGTGGACGAGTTCGTCGCCGGTGATCAGGATGCGCACGCGCGGGCGGGGCCTCACCTGCAGGGTGTCATGACCGCAGGCGGCGGCGAGGCCGAGCAGCGCCGGACCGATGCCGCTGCCGGGCGCAGCCAGCGGCCGACCCGCCGGGGCGTCCTCGCCTGCCCGGCGGATGTGCCGGCCCGGGGCCGGGGCAGGGCCGGAGATCGTCGAGGCGGTGTGTTCGGCCTGTTCCAGCGGCAGCACCCCGACCGCACCGCGCGGCGCGGACGCTCCGGTGGAGATCTCCACCGCTTCGCCGGCGGCAAGCGGCCCGCCCGTCCATGCTGCGCCCGCGCGCACGGCGCCGCGCAGCCGCCAGGGCCCGGGGCCGGGCCCGACCGCGTAGCCGTCCATGGCGGCGGTGTCGAAGCCGGGCAGCGGCTGCTGCGTCCGCAGCGCCTCGGCCAGCGTCAGTCCGGCCGCCCGCGCGAGCGGAACGCGGACGGGGGGCAGTGGCTCCGGGGCCGCATGGGCCAGTTCGCGTGCCCGTGCCCATGGCACATCGCGGTACGGGGTGGTCACCGGGGCTGCGACAAGGACGGTCATACCGGTCAGCCTGCCCCCGGCGCTTTACCTCTGACCGTCCGTGGGGTTGCGGGAGTGCTCCGGTCCGTTCACAGGTGTCCCGGCGGGGCGGTGAGGCAGTGAACGCACCGGCCCCACGGGCGGGCCGGCGACCGCCGGCCTGGGGGCTTCCGTCTCCAGGGCGACCGCCGCGCTCCCGCATGAACGCCGCTCCCGGCGCCGGGGCCGCCCTGGCGGCCCCCGGCCATTGCCTCAGCGCTCCGGCCACGCGGGGACCGGCGGCAGGAAAAGCCGGACCGTACGGGGAGCAGGACCGTACGACTCCGGCCGCGCGGGTACCCGGCGGGCCGGGCACGGCCGCGTCGAAGTTCCGGGTCTGCGTCGCAGGCAAGACCGAGCTGCTGCAGCGGATCCTCGGCCACGCCAGGTCGCTCGGCGTCCCCATCGCCGCGGTCACCGCCGACCTCGCCACCAAGCACGACGCCGAGCGGCTGACCGAGTCCGGAGCACCCGCCGCACGCACCGTACGGGCTCGGCGGCCCGGGCGGACGATCCGACGCGGCGTCAGGCCAGGGCGAGGAAGAGCTTCTCCAGCTCCTGTTCGCTCATGGGTGGCGCCTGGTCGTCGGCGGCGGCCATGCACTGGCGCATACCGCTGGCCACGATCTTGAATCCGGCCCGGTCCAGAGCCCGGGAGACCGCGGCGAGCTGGGTGACCACGTCCTTGCAGTCCCTGCCGGCCTCGATCATGGCGATGACGCCGGCCAGTTGGCCCTGGGCCCGTCGCAGGCGGTTGAGCACCGCGTTCGTTGCTTCCGTGTCCACCTGCATGGGGTCCTCCTTCAGAACCGGCTGCCCATCATACCCGGCCGGGTATGTTGTCAAGGGGGTGCGTCTCAGCGCCCGGACAGCGCAGACCCGTCGAGGCTCCCGCTCCCGCGGCGGCCGTCCGGCCGCCCCTGGGATTTCATACCCTGCGGGGTATCCAACGGTCCCGGGCGGACGGTCATTCCCGCACCCGGGCCGCGAACGGTCGGCGCCCGTACGGCGACCCCCTCCCCCGCGCCCCGCACTGGGCTCACCTCAGGGGTAACCATACCCCTGAGGGTATTCTTGCTGCAGTGATTCCCTCCCCGAGGCGGAGGGCAGACACCGCGGCGGCGTTCACACCGCCCGTCCCGACCCCCGGGGAAAATACGGGAGGGGGTATATAGTCGAAGGCAAGACATACCCCCCTAGGTATCACCGCTGAGGAGACGACGCGCATGTACTTCGTGGAGACGCTGGCCGTCGAAGGGCTCGGCAACCGCAGCTACCTGGCCGGCGGCGCGACCGGCGCGGTGGCCGTCGACCCGCCCCGCGACATCGAGCGCGTCCTGGCCGCGGCAGCCCGCCGGGGGGTGCGCATCACCCATGTCGCCGAGAGCCACATCCACAACGACTACGTCACCGGCGGCCTGGAGCTCGCACGGATCACCGGCGCCGCCTACCTCGTGCCCGCCGGTGCCCAGGTCTCCTTCGTCCGCGTCCCGGTTGCCGACGGGGACACCGCGGTCATCGACGAAGGGCTGGCCCTGCGAGCGGTGGCCACCCCCGGCCACACCCCCCACCACACCTCCTACGTCCTGGAGGACGGCGGCGCCCCCGTGGCCGCCTTCACCGGCGGATCGCTGCTGATCGGCTCCGTGGGCCGCCCCGACCTGGTCGAACCCCGCCTCACCGAGCAGCTCGCCCGGGCCCAGCACGCCTCCGCACGGCGACTGGCCCAGCTCCCCGACGAGGTACGGGTGCTGCCCACCCACGGCTTCGGCTCCTTCTGCTCCTCCTCGCAGGCCGAGGGCGAGTCCACCACCATCGGCGAGCAGAGGACCGCCAACGCCGCCCTGGTGAAGGACGTCGACACCTTTGTCGCCGACCTCCTCTCCGGCCTGGACGACGTCCCCGCCTACTACACCCACATGGCACCCGCCAACGCCGCCGGGCCGGCCCCGGTCGACCTCACCGCCCCGCGCCGGGCCGGCGCCGCCGAGATCTCCGCCCGGCTGGCCGCCGGGGAATGGGTGGTGGACCTGCGCAACCGGGTCGCCTTCGCCGAGGGACACGTCGCCGGAGCCTTCAACTTCGAGGCCGAGGGGCAGCTCGCCACCTACCTGGCCTGGCTGATCCCGTGGGGCAGGCCCGTCACCCTGCTCGCGGACACCCCCGCCCAGCTCGCCGCCGCCCAGCGCGAGCTGGTGCAGGTGGGCATCGACCACCCCGCCGCAGCCGCCACCGGCACACCCGAGCAGTGGGTCGAGGATCCCGCCCGACTGCGCTCCTTCCCCCGGGCCGGCTTCCCCGCCCTCGCCGAGGCGCGCGGAAACGGCGACCGCCCGGTGGTCCTGGACGTACGGCGCGACTCCGAGCGGGCCGCCGGCCACATCGAGGGCTCGGTGCACATCCCCCTGCACCAGCTGCCCCGGCGGCTGGCCGAGGTCCCCGCCGGGACGGTCTGGGTGCACTGCGCGGGCGGTATGCGCGCCGGCATCGCCGCCTCCCTGCTGGACGCCGCCGGCCGCGACGTCGTCGCCGTCGACGACTCCTTCGACAACGCCCGCGCCAACGGCCTGGTCACCGGCGCCTGACACCCGTGAACACCAGGAGGACGACCATGGGGCTCTTCGCCCGCACACCCCGCCCCGCCCAGATCACGCCCGCCGACGCCTGGGCACTCTCCCAGGCCGGTGAGGCGGCGCTGCTCGACGTCCGGGAGGCCGGCGAGTACGCCGCCGGACACGCCCCCGGCTCGCTGTGGCAGACCCTGGCCGCCGTCGCCGCCGGGGCCCCGCTCCCCGACGCGGTCCCCACCGGCCACCCGGTCCTCGTGGTCTGCCGTTCCGGCAACCGCTCCCAGAAGGCCGCCGAACTGCTCGCCGCCCGTGGTGTCCGGGCCCTGAACGTCTCCGGCGGCATGCGCGCCTGGCACGCCGCCGGGCTTCCCGTCCGCGACCGCGCCGGCCAGGACGGGCAGGTCATATGACCACGCTGGTCCTCGCCCTGGTCGCCGGGGCCGTCGTCGGCCTGGCCCTGGGCGGCCTGGGTGGGGGCGGCAGCATGCTCGCCGTACCCGCCCTGATCTACCTGCTGGGCTTCGCACCGGCCCAGGCCACCACCGCGGCCCTGCTCATCGTCGCCGTCACCTCCGTGACCGGACTTGTCACCCACGCATGGGCAGGACGGGTCCGCTGGCGCACCGGCGCCCTCTTCGCCGTCGCGGGCCTCCCCGCCGCGGCTGCCGCCGGCGCCCTGTCCTCGGCGATCCCCGGGGCGCTGCTCACCGCCGCGTTCGCCCTGCTCGCCGCCGTGGCCGCCTGGCGGATGCTGGCGGGCCGGCGCCGGACGGCCCAGCCACGGGCAGCCGGTCCCGGCAGGTCCGCCGCCACGGGAGCCGGGCTGGGGGCGGTGACCGGGCTCCTCGGGGTCGGCGGCGGTTTCCTCGCGGTCCCCGCGCTGGTCTCCGTCCTGGCCCTGCCCATGGCCGAGGCCGTCGGCACCAGCCTGCTGGTCATCACCGCCAACAGCGCCGCCGCCCTGGCCCCCCGCCTCGGCAGCGCCGGCAGCATCGACTGGGCAGTGGTGGGCCCCTTCACCGCCACCGCCGTCCTCGGCGCCTGGGATGGCAAGCGCCTGGCCGACAAACTCTCCGGCGCGGCCCTGCAGCGCCTCTTCGCGGTCGCACTGCTGGCCGTCGCAGCCCTTATGCTCCTCGACACCCTCACCTGAACATCCGACTCCCCCGCACCTCCTGCATCACCTGCACCACCTGGCCCCCCAGGAACAGCGCCCGAAAGGAACAGCCGCCATGGCCGCCACCACCACCTCCCTGACCACCGAGCAGCTCCACCCCCGGCTTGAGCAGCTCACGGTCATCGACGTCCGGTCCCCCGGCGAGTACGCCGGCGGGCACATCCCCGGCGCGCTGAACATCCCCCTCGACCAGCTCCAGCGCGCTCTGCCCGCCCTGCGCTCCGCCGCGGACCGGGGCGAACTGGCCCTGGTCTGCGCCTCGGGCGCCCGCTCGCAGAACGCCTGCGACCAGCTCGCCGCAGCCGGCATCCCCGCCGCCACCGTCGTCGGCGGCACCTCGGCCTGGGCCCAGGGCGGCAAGCCGCTGGACCGCCCCGCCGGCGGCCGCGCCACCTGGGCGATGGACCGGCAGGTCCGGATGGCCGCCGGTTCGCTGGTGATCGTGGGCATGCTCGTCGACCTCGCCGTTCCCGGCGCCCGCTGGTTCTCCGCAGCCATCGGCGGTGGCCTGGTCTTCTCCGCCCTCACCAACACCTGCGCCATGGGCAACCTCCTGGGCAGGCTCCCGTACAACCGCCCCAAGCACGCCTCAGCCGACCTGGACGCGACCCTCGCCGCCCTGCAGAAGTGACCCCCTCCGCACACCCCGGCCCGCCGTCGCGCAACACGGCGGGCCTGGGTGTGCCGCGCCCGCCGCTGCATGCGCCCGCCCCGGTGCCCGGGGGCGACGCCGGGGTGCCGCCGCTTCGCGGCGGAGGCACCCCGCCTTGGCGAGTCCGCTCAGGCGCGTGGCGCCACGCCGGTACGGCAGCAGAGGGCCCAGATGATGATCAGATCGATGGTGATCACGATGGCCGCCCACACCGGGTACCAGGGCAGCCACATGAAGTTGGCGAGCAGGCTCATCCCGGCGAGCACCACACCCACCGGCCGTGCCCACTGCGAACCGCTGATCAGGGCGATGCCGGTGGCCAGCACCACGACACCGAGCGCCAGATGGATCCAGCCCCATCCGACGAGGTTGAACCGGAAGGCGTAGTCCCGGGAGATGACCAGCAGGTCGTCCTGGGACAGTGCCGAGACCGCCTCGGTGATGGCGAGCAGCCCGCCGGAGATCATCAGGACGGCGGCAAGCTCGGTCCACCCGGACACCAGCAGACCGGACGTACCGCCCTCCCGGACCGCTGCACGGCCGTGCGTGGACATGGCGGCTCCCTCCGGCACAGAACCCGGGACCGGCGACCGGTCCCGGCGGCTGCGGTCATCGTCGCAGCCCCCGGCGAGGTCGGCATCTCCAGCGCAGTACGCAGGACCGCACCGCGAAGGCGGCCCGGCGGACGGCCCCTGCTGCAGCCGAGCACCGGCGTCCGGGCCTCGCGGGACCAGCTGCACCCGGCCGGAACGCCCGCCACGGCTCGGACGGACGCGGGCCTGCCGGTGCCCGGCCGGCACAACGGACGCAAACCGGCATGCCGGACGACGGCCACGGGACGACACCCCGTTCCACGGAGACCACGGGCAGGGCCGGCTGCCCCACGCACCGGGGTTCGCTGAGACGAAGGCCGCCGGGGACGCCGGGCGCCTGCCGAGCCGGGCGGGGGTCTGTGACGGTCCTGTGACCGCAGGCGTGGCCCCCGTCACAGCCCGGGGTGGTCCGCTCTGATCGACTTGGCGGATGCGTCGTCATGTCCCCGCCGTCCCCACCCTTGCCGTCGCCGGAGTGCTGCTGCTCGCGGCGTGCGGATCGCAGGGCGCAGCTCCGCCGACCTCCGGCCCGGCGCCGGCGCGGGCGTCCGGCTCCCCCCGCGCCGCCGACGCCTCCTCCTGCCACCGGCCCGTCCCCTCCAGTGGTGCGGCGCTTCCGGAGGAGTCGTCCGGTTCGCAGACCGACGGGGTCGGAACGGTCTTGGTGGCCGGCTGCCCGGTGTTCGAGGTCACCAACGCCACGGCGCAGACCCTCACCTACACGATCACCTTCCAGTTGCTCTCGGATTCCGGGGCGGCGATGGCGAGTGCGCAGCAGACACTGCCGTCCGTACGGCCCGGCCGTACGGTGCGGCAGGCGGTCGACCCGGGCCGGCTGCCCCCGGGCGTCGGCGGCGTGCTGCGTACCCGGATCATCAAGGTCAGGAGCGTCCCCACCACCGAGGTGCCGTCCAGGGGAGGCCCCTGTCCGGCTTCGGGGGTGCATGTGTACGCCGACGACGGCGACGCCGCGATGGGACTGCGCGTCGTCGGACTGCATCTGACGAACTGCGGGACCCGCACCTACCGTCTGGACGGCTATCCGCAGCTGCAGCTCCTGGACGAGGGCCACAGGCCGGTCGACGGTGTGAGCATCCTCCACGGCGGCGACGCCGTCGCCGCCGGCACCGGAGCCGACGGCACACCGCAGCCGCTGGCACTGCGGCCCGGGGAGAGCGCCCGCGCGGGGCTGGTCTGGCGCAACACCACCGGTCTGGGCAGCGACCCCGTGAACGCGCCCTATGTGCGGGTGGTGGCGAGGCCCGGAGCGGCCACGGTGACGGTCACGCCGGAGCTGGACCTGGGCACGACGGGGAGGCTCGGCGTCGGCGCCTGGGAGCGCGACGACCCGTCCCGCCGCTGACCCGGAGCGGCCGCTCGGTCCCGGTTCCGGACCGCCCCGCGGGCGGTGGCCGAGGCCCGCCCGTAGCGCTCCCCTCCCCCAAAAGCACCTCCACCGGCGCGGCCGCCCGGTCCCGGTTCCGGACCGCCCCGCGGG
>NZ_LIQR01000166.1 GCF_001418575.1 Peterkaempfera griseoplana | reverse complement strand
GGGAGCAGCGCGGCGCCGCGCCCGGCGGGCCGGGCGGAGGGCGGGCCCGCAGCCACCGTGGTCACCCGGCGGGGCCGGTCTCGGTGGTGGTCCGCCGGCGCCGGCTGGCGGCCGTGGTACTGGCGGTGCTGGTGGTGGCCGGGGCGGTCGGCGCCGCCTATGCGGCCTTCGGCGGCGACTCCGGTAGCGGCTCCGGTAAGGGCGCCGGGCGTCCCGGCGGCGCCGCCACCGCCACCGCGGGCCGCAACCACGACTCGGGGCAGGGGGTGCGCGGTCCGGGCCTGCCCACCGCGCCGTCGGCCGCCGAGGCCGCCGACACCTCCCCCGGCGCGGAGACCGCGGCACCGCCCGAGTGGTCGGGCTGGCAGCGGGTCCCGGCCCAGCCGGCGCCGGTCGCCGGCGGGGTCAGGGCGGTCCGGGTGGACGGTGTGACCTTCGCCTTCGCCACCGACCGCGACGGTGCCGTCCGCTATGTCACCAGGGCCGGATCGGGCTTCGGCCCCTGGCGGCTGCTCACCGGTATCCATGTCAGCGGCGACCCGGCGCCGGTGGCGATGCCCGACGGCCGGATCGTGCTCTTCGCCCTCGGCACCGACCGGCTGCTCTACCAGCGCACCTACGCGGGCGGCAGCTGGTCCCCGTGGGGCCAGCTGGACGGCCGCACCAAGCTGGACTCGCCGCCCGCCGCGACCGCGGACGACTCCAACGACCGCATCGACCTGGTGGCCCGGATCGGCACCGACCTGGCGACGGCCTCCTATGTGCACCGCACCTGGAGTGCCTGGGCCACCGTGCCGACGGCCGGGCGCATCGACGGCACGCCGGGCCTCGCGGCGGGCCCGCACGGCCGGCTGGACGCCTTCGTGGTCCGTGCTGCGGACGGCGCGGTGCTGCGGGTGACCGCGTTGCGGGGCGCCTGGCACCCCGCCGAGCAGGTGCCGGGGCTGGGCGGGGGCGACCGCGCGGAGCCCGCCCTGGCCGACGACGGCACCCTCTACGTCGTCGGGCGCGGTACGGCCGGGGGGCTCGCCGTGGCCGTCTCGCACTCCGGCGGACGCGCCTGGCGCACGGGCGCGCTGCCCGACCCGGGGGCGGGCGGCCGCTACGCCCCGGGCCCGGTCGCGGAGGGGGCCCGTACGGGGGTCTTCGCCCGCACGCCCGACGGCGCCCTGCGGTACCTCCACACCGTCTGACCCGCCGCCCCGCGCGGCGCCGTGCCCCCGGCGAAGCCGCTTCCGCCGTGGAGCCATTACGCTGGTTGCGTGGCAGCACTGGATCCTTCCGAAGAGCTCAAGTCCCTCGAGTCGACCATGGGGTCGATCGAGGCCGTCCTCGACCTGGACAAGATCCGGGCCGACATCTCGCGCCTCGAGGAGGAGGCCGCCGCGCCGGACCTCTGGGACGACCTGGCCAACGCGCAGAAGGTCACCAGCCGGCTCTCCTTCCTCCAGGGCGAGCTGCGCAAGGTGGAGACCCTGCGCCGGCGGATCGACGACGTCTCGGTCCTGTTCGAGCTGGCCGAGGCCGAGGACGACGCGGACACCCGCGCCGAGGCCGAGGCCGAGCTGGCCTCGGTCCGCAAGTCCGTGGACGAGCTGGAGGTGCGCACCCTGCTCTCCGGCCAGTACGACGCCCGTGAGGCCCTGGTCACCATCCGGGCCGAGGCCGGCGGCGTGGACGCGGCGGACTTCGCCGAGCAGCTGATGCGGATGTACCTGCGCTGGGCCGAGCGCCACGGTTACCCCAGCGAGGTCTACGACACCTCCTACGCGGAGGAGGCCGGCATCAAGTCGGCGACCTTCGCGGTGAAGTCCCCGTACGCCTACGGCACCCTCTCGGTGGAGCAGGGCACCCACCGTCTGGTCCGCATCTCGCCGTTCGACAACCAGGGCCGGCGCCAGACCTCCTTCGCGGGCGTCGAGGTGCTGCCGGTGGTGGAGCAGAGCGACCACGTGGACATCGACGAGGGCGAGCTGCGGATCGACGTCTACCGGGCCTCCGGCCCCGGCGGCCAGGGCGTCAACACCACCGACTCGGCGGTGCGGATCACCCACATCCCGACCGGCATCGTGGTCTCCTGCCAGAACGAGCGCTCGCAGATCCAGAACAAGGCCAGCGCGATGAACGTCCTCCAGGCCAAGCTGCTGGAGCGGCGCCGCCAGGAGGAGCAGGCCAGGATGGACGCCCTGAAGGGCGAGGGCAGTTCCTGGGGCAACCAGATGCGGTCCTATGTGCTGCACCCGTACCAGATGGTCAAGGACCTGCGGACGGAGCACGAGGTCGGCAACCCGCAGCAGGTGCTGGACGGCGAGATCGACGGCTTCATCGAGGCGGGCATCCGGTGGCGCAAGCAGCAGGAGGCCGCCGCCGCCGCGTGACCGCGGCAGCCGCCCGGTGCGGCCATGAGACGCTGAAGGTGAGACGGGGAAGGCCCCGGGAGAGCGAGTGCTCTCCCGGGGCCTTCCGGTTGTCGTGGGGGCGCGCCGGTGCCCGTCCTCGGACGGGGCCGGTGCGGCTCAGGCCAGCGCGTGGCGGGCGATGAGGAACACGGCGGCCATCGCCGCCACCAGGGCGAGCAGCGCGGCGGGCGAGATCGACGCGAACGGGTTCTGCTGCTGCTGCAGCCGCTCGCGGTTGGCCCGGCAGACCGGGCAGCGGCCCTCGTTGACCGGCCCCGCGCAGTTGGCGCACACCAGACGGTCATAGGTCATGGCGATCTCCTCCTCATCCTGCCAACGCACCGGGACGGTGACTTCGTTCCCTGTCATGTCCGAAAGACGGCTGGGAGGACCCTTCGGTTCGTCCCCTCCACTGTGCCAGGTTCGGCCGGATCCGGCGCGCCTACCGCATACCTGTCGGTAATGGCGACCGCTGGACGCGAGTGCTGGAGCAAACAGGTGAGCTGGGAAAGGAAGGATTAGTCCCATTTCGTCCGTGAAATCCCCCACCTTTGCCTCTGGCGAGCCTGCAATCACAGCCGTCGTTCGCGTATGGTCCACCACCGGGGGAGCGGTGGACGCCGCTCCTGTCCTCCTAGACTGGCGAACCGTGATGCAGCCGTGATCAGATTCGACAACGTCTCCAAGACCTACCCGAAGCAGAACCGTCCGGCCCTGATGGATGTCTCGCTGGAGATCGAGAAGGGCGAGTTCGTCTTCCTGGTCGGGTCCTCCGGCTCCGGGAAGTCCACCTTCCTCCGCCTGCTCCTGCGCGAGGAGCGGCCCAGCCAGGGCGCGGTGCATGTGCTCGGCAAGGACCTCGGGCGGCTCTCCAACTGGAAGGTCCCCCATATGCGGCGTCAACTCGGCACCGTGTTCCAGGACTTCCGCCTGCTGCCCAACAAGACGGTCGCTCAGAACGTGGCGTTCGCCCTCGAGGTGATCGGCAAGCCCAAGGCCGCCATCAACAAGGTGGTCCCCGAGGTCCTCGACCTGGTCGGCCTGGCCGGCAAGGAGGACCGGATGCCGGGCGAGCTCTCCGGTGGTGAGCAGCAGCGCGTGGCCATCGCCCGCGCCTTCGTCAACCGCCCGATGCTGCTGATCGCGGACGAGCCCACGGGCAACCTGGACCCGCAGAACTCGGTCGGCATCATGAAGCTTCTCGACCGCATCAACCGCACCGGTACCACCGTGCTCATGGCCACCCACGACCAGGCCATCGTCGACCAGATGCGCAAGCGCGTCATCGAGCTGGACAAGGGCCACCTGGTCCGCGACCAGTCGCGCGGCGTGTACGGCTACCAGCACTGACAGCAAGCAAAGGACATCATGAGGGCCCAGTTCGTCATGTCGGAGATCGGCGTAGGACTCCGACGCAATCTGACGATGACCATCGCGGTCGTCGTGAGTGTGGCGCTCTCGCTCGCCCTCGCGGGTGCGAGCCTCCTCGTCCGTGACCAGGTCAACTCCATGAAGGGGTTCTGGTACGACAAGGTGCAGGTTGCCGTGTACCTCTGCAACAAGAGCGACGCCAAGCAGTACGCCTCCTGCTCCGGCGGTGCGGTCACCGACCAGCAGCGGACCCAGATCAAGGCCGACCTGCTGAAGCTCCCGGTGGTGGCCGACGTCCAGTACGAGAACAAGCAGGACGCCTACAAGCACTGGAAGGAGATGAACCCGGACAACCCGCTGACCGGCGTGGTCGGTGCGGACGGCCTGCCCGAGTCGTTCCGGGTGAAGCTCAAGGACCCGCAGCAGTACGACGTCATCGCCAGCGCCTTCGCCGGCAAGCCCGGCGTCCAGTCGGTGGAGGACCAGCGGAAGATCCTGGACAACCTCTTCGGACTGCTCAACGGCCTGCAGACGGTCGCGTTCGGGGTGATGTCGCTGATGGTCTGCGTGGCGCTGCTGCTGATCGTGAACACCGTCCGGGTGTCCGCGTTCAGCCGGCGGCGTGAGACGGGCATCATGAGACTGGTCGGCGCCTCCAACTTCTATGTGCAGATGCCGTTCATCGCGGAGGCGGCGTTCGCCGCCCTGCTGGGTGCGGCACTGGCGTCCGGACTGCTGCTGGTCGGCAACCTCTTCGTGCACAACTGGCTGCAGCCGCGGGTGCAGTTCATCCACTTCATCGGCCTCCCCGAGGTGATGCGGGTGATACCGCTGCTGGTGGTGATCGGCATGGGAATGGCCGCCGTGGCCGCGTTCTTCACCCTGCGGAAGTACCTGAAGGTCTGACGGCCGCCGTGTCCCCCGAACGGATCGGGCCCCGGCCCCCGGCGACGCCGGGGGCCGGGGCCCGGCCGCGTACGGTGACGTTTGCCGCATTACGTGACCGGATGACCCGGCCCGGCCCGTCGCCTGCCCTACACTCCAAAGCCATGTCCGGTTCGTCTCGGCGGATGCGCCAGGGTGCGACTCTGTCGCTGGTGTTCGGCGCGGTGCTCGCCACCGGTGCCGCCACCGGCGCATGGAGCGGGGCGGGCGGTACCGTCCCGGCGCCACGGCACCCGGTCACGGCCCGCCTGGTCTCCGACGGCGCCGACCTCAGCGGCGAGGACCTCTCGCCGGAGGAGGCCGAGCGGCTGGTCGGGCAGAGCGGCGACCGCTGGGCCGCCTACTACAGCCCCGAGGAGTACGCGGAGTACGCCCGGAGCCTGGACGGCGAGTACGTCGGCGTCGGCCTGTGGGTCAGCCGCGACCGCGACGGCGGTGTCGCCGTCTCCCGCGTGCAGCAGGGCACCCCCGCGGCGCGGGCCGGGATCCGGGTGGGCGACCGGCTGGTGCGGATCGACGGCGCACCCGCCGAGCAGATGCCGGTGACCGAGGTGGTGGCCAGGCTGCGCGGCAGCACGGCGGGCGGCGGCACGGGCACCGGCAGCGCCGGCGGCCGCGCCAGCCGGCAGGACCCGGAGGGCCGCAGTGCGATGCCGGCCGCGGACGCCGACCGGGAGGTGGGTTCCACCGTCACCCTGGCCGTCCGCCGGGCCGGCTCCCCGGTCCGCGAGGTCACCCTGCGCCGCACCCTGCTGGCCACCCACGACGTCGCGGTGGACCACCCGGGCCGCGACATCACCCGGATCACCGTCGGCGCCTTCACCGCCGGGGTCGGCCGGGAGGTCGCCGAGGCCGCCCGCAGCGCCGCCGCGCAGCGGACCGCGGACGGCGCCCGGACCGGCGGCATCGTGCTCGATCTGCGCGGCAACTCCGGCGGCCTGGTCGCCGAGGCGGTACGGGCCGCCTCCGCCTTCCTGGACGGCGGCCCGGTGGGCACGTACCAGGTGCACGGGGCCGACCAGGACCTCACCGCGGCGCCCGGCGGCGACACGGCCACCCCCCTGGTGGTGCTGGTCGACAGCGGCACCATGAGCGCCGCCGAGCTGCTGGCGGGGGCGCTGCAGGACCGCTGCCGCGCGGTGGTGGTGGGCTCCCGCACCTTCGGCAAGGGGACCGTCCAGGAGCCCAGCCGGCTGGCCGACGGGTCGGTGCTGGAGCTGACCGTGGGCCGCTGGTTCACCCCCGCGGGACGCTCCCCGGACGGCGCCGGGATCGAGCCCGACGTCTCCGTCCCCGCCGCGGCCGACCCGGCGCAGGCCGAGCAGCTGGCCCTCACCGTGCTCTCCGGGCTGGGCTCCCCGGGGTAATGGACTCCCGTCCGGCCGCGCCGGATGCGACAATGATCGGCGCTATGGCAAAGGAAAAGGGACAGAAGCTCATCGCGCAGAACAAGCGGGCGCGGCACGAGTACACCATCCTCGACACCTACGAGTGCGGCATGGTGCTCACCGGTACGGAGGTGAAGTCGCTCCGCGAGGGGCGGGCCAACCTCACGGACGGCTACGCCTACATCAGCGGCCGCGAGGCCTGGATCGACAACCTCTTCATCCCCGAGTACACCCAGGGGACGTGGACCAACCACGCGGCGCGCCGCAAGCGCAAGCTGCTGCTGCACCGCGACGAGATCCGCAAGCTCGAGGCGAAGACCAAGGAGACCGGCCACACGCTGGTCCCGCTCTCGCTGTACTTCAAGGACGGCCGGGCCAAGCTGGAGCTGGCGGTCGCGGTCGGCAAGAAGCTCTACGACAAGCGGCAGGCGCTGCGGGAGAAGCAGGACAAGCGGGAGGCGGCACGCGCCGTGGCCCGCGCCAACCGCCGGACGGGCTGACCCCCGGCCGGGGGGAATGCG
>NZ_LIQR01000165.1 GCF_001418575.1 Peterkaempfera griseoplana | reverse complement strand
CCGCGCCCGGGCCTCGCTGACGCGGGCGGCGTGCGTCTGGCCGGCGCGGCCGGCGGACTCCTGCGCGCCGCGCTTCATGGTGCCGGCGAAGATCCGGGGCAGACCGGCGCTCTTGAGGGTGCGCGCGGCGTTGCTCGCCCGGCGCTCGGCGCGTTCGCGGGCCTGCTGCATCTCCCGCTTCTCCCGCTTCAGCTCCTGCTCGGCGTTGCGGACGTTCTTCTCGGCGGCCTCCTGCTCGGTGCGCACGGCCTGCTCGTACTGCGTGAAGTTGCCGCCATGCAGGCGCAGTTCACCGCTGCCGAGTTCGGCGGTGCGGTCCATGCGGTCGAGCAGTGCGCGGTCGTGGCTGACCAGCAGCAGGCAGCCGGTGAAGTCCGTCAGCGCGTCGTAGAGCCGGTGCCGGGCTTGCAGGTCGAGGTTGTTGGTCGGCTCGTCCAGCAGCAGTACGTCGGGGCGTTTGAGCAGCTGGGCGGCGAGGCCGAGCGTGATGACCTGGCCGCCGCTGAGGGTGCCGAGGGTGCGGTCCAGGGCGAGATCGGCCAGGGCGAGCCGGTCGAGCTGGGCGCGGGTGCGTTCCTCGATGTCCCAGTCGTCGCCGATGGTGGCGAAGTGCTGCTCGCTGACGTCTCCGGACTCGACGGCGTCCAGGGCGCGGATGACCTCGGCGACGCCGAGGACTTGGGCGACGGTGAGATCGCCGGTCAGGGGGAGGCTCTGCGGGAGGTAGCCGAGCGTGCCGGCGACGGACACCGAGCCGGCGGCGGGCTTCAGCTCGCCGGCGATCAGCTTGAGCAGGGTGCTCTTGCCCGAGCCGTTGGGGGCCACCAGGCCCGTGCGGCCGGCGGTCAGGGTGAAGGACAGGCCCGCGAAGACCGGGGTGTCGTCGGGCCAGGAGAAGGACAGGTTCGAGCAGACGACGGCGACGTCGGACATGGAGACGACCTCAAGGGAAAACGGGGCAGGAAGAGACCTCTGCCCTGGGCAGACGGGGAAGCGGGTACGACGACAAGACGCCACGGCTGCGCTGATCAGCGCGCCCGATGGCCCTCAGATCCGGATCTCACCCGGAGATGTCGTCCTCACCCAGCATGTCTGCCACTCCTCGATACACGGTCTGCGTCGCCGAACAGCGTACCAGTGCTCGCCCTCCCGACCCCAGGGATTTTCCGGGGGCGGCCACCCCGGCGAGACACGTGTCTGCATCTCCTCGACGCTGACGCAGTGCGTTCTGAGCGGGAGGCGATCCGGTTCACCCGCGCCGGCCGACTCAGGGCGCGCCCCCTACCTGGCCTGGCCACCACGCCGTGGCATCCGAGACACGTGTGAGGGTGCCGATGCCGGCTTGGGCGATCTCGCGGGCAGGACCGGCTGGGCCGGCCCGCGGACGGAGCACCACCGTCCCTCAGTGAGGAGGCGGCCGGTTCACGCGTGAGGGGATGGCGGGGCGAGAGGGCCCGACAGATCGGGCCTGATCCGGATCGTGGCCGCCCGGGAGTCCGGACCTGCGAGGAGGGTCGCGGCGGCACCGTATTTGGCACGGTAGGCGGCGTCGAGGGCGTCGGCGTCCCAGTCGCCGTCGGTCTCCAGCAGGACGTCCCGCCCGAACTCTCCCACCTCGATTCGCCCCCGGCCGTACTCCCTGGCCGCCAGGAACCAGCGGGACCCCACGCCGCGCTGAGCGCGTACGTGGAGGTCGCCCTGCACGACGACCATACCGACCTCCACCCCCGGGTGGCCGCCGTCCCCGGCGCTCAGGACGAGCGAGGGGGCGGTGCCGAACAGCGTACGTTCTGCGGGCGTCCATGCGGTGGTCAAGGGGTGCTCCCCTCGGGGCGTCCCGCATCGACGTGGTCGGCGGTCCAGGAGGTGAGGATGCGCAGCTTGTCCTGTGAGGGGCTGCCCTGTTCCGCGGTGAGGATCATCAAACGCTGCTCGCCGCCGTCGGGGCTGTTCCAGGTGTCGCAGTCGAGGGTGAGGTCGCCCACCAGAGGGTGGTGGTAGTGCTTGGTGCCACTGCCGGCACCGAGGACACGCTGCTCGGCCCACCAGGTGCGAAAGTCGGCGTCCCGGAGGGACAGCTCCCCGACGAGGCGCGCCAGTTCGGGATCGTCGGGCTCGGCCGCCGCTGCCATGCGCAGGGCTGCCACGGTGTCGCGTGCGTCATGCTCCCAGTTCCGGTGCATGGCGCGGAACGCCGGGTTGGTGAACATCAGGCGTACATAGTTGCGTCCGGCCGCGGGGATCGACGCGAAGTCCCCGTACAGGGCGGCGGCAGCTGGGTTCCAGGCCAGAACGTCGAGGCGCCTGCCGAGGACGACCGCGGGGGTCTGGGGGAGCTGGTCGAGCAGGCGTGCGACGGATGGGCGGACCCGCTGTGCGGGTCGGCTGCGGCGGGGCCGGGCGTCGGCCTTGCCTGCCAGCTCGTACAGGTATCTCTGCTGGTCCTCGTCGAGACGCAGCGCTCGGGCCAGGGGGCCGAGCACGGATGCCGAGGCGCGTACCTGTCCTCGCTCCAGGCGGGTGTAGTAGTCGACGCTGATCGAGGCGAGCCCGGCCACCTCCTCCCGACGCAGGCCCGGCACCCTGCGGGGGGAGTCCGACGGGGGCAGACCGCATTCCTGCGGGGTCAGCTGATCCCGGCAGGCCTTGAGGAAGGAACCGAATCTTCGTGCATCGGATGCGGGTGTCATGCCCTTCAGTATGTCGGGGCGACGCATGTATGTGAGGGGGCAGGATCCTTCCGAGGCAGGAAGCGGGCGGCCCTTCCCTCCCGTCAGCAGTCGGTGACATGAGTCAGCGCAGGGCGGACCTGCTGCGGTTCGCCCTGAGGCAGGTGCCCGGCGGTGATCCGCCGACGCCGACATACGTATGCGGGACGGCAGTCAAACCACCGATGCCGCCTGCGCCGGCTTTGGGGGACGGTTGCCCGAAGGCCGGTCCGGTCGGGCGCCGTGAATGGCGGCCAATAGGTCAGCCCTCGCGGGCCTGCACGAGGCACGGGGCATCCGTCCCGACCTCGACACCCGGGGCTCACAGGGAAGGACGGCACGCCCGCATGTGTGACCAGGCGCCATCTGCCGCCTGCAGCACACGTATGGGGGGATGGATCCTTCCCCGGCAAGAACCTGGCTCTCCAGCCCAGGCCCCGGCGGCTGTAGAAACGTCATTGGCGGCCCAAGGGACGACAGCATCCCTGTCGAGGACCCTGAAACCCCACGACGAATCCGACCCTCAGCGGGACACTTTCCCCACCCACAAGGAGACTCTCCGTGGCACGCAGCAGTGTGACCTTCGACAGCGCCAGCATCCGCATCGCCGCCCACCTCTACACCCCTGACCGCCCGGCAACAGGTCCGCGGCCGGCCCTTGTCGTCGGTCATCCGGGTACCAGCGTCAAGGAACAGTCCTCCGGCCTGTATGCACAGCAGCTGGCGGAGCGCGGGTTCATCACCCTCGCCTTCGACGCCGCCCACCAGGGCGAGTCCGGAGGCCTGCCCCGCGGTCTGGAGGACCCGGGCCAGCGTGTGGAGGACTTCAAGGCCGCCGTCTCCTACCTCGCCACCCGTGACGATGTCGACGCCGACCGCATCGGACTGCTCGGCATCTGCGCCTCCGGCGGTTACTCCCTGACCGTGGCCGGCTCGGACCAGCGGGTCAGGGCGGTCGCCACCGTCTCCGGTGTCGATGTGGCCCGCCAGTTCCGCCTCGGTGCCGACGGCACCCAGGATCCGGCCGTCTTCCGGAGCCTGCTCGACGCGGCCGCTCAGGCCCGCACCGCCGTAGCCCGCGGCGAGGATCCGGGGTCGTTGCCGATCTTCCCCGAGACCGCCGAACAGGCCGACGTGCTCGGCGGAGAGCACGCCGTGGAGGGATTCGAGTACTACTGCACCGCCCGCGGTGAGCACGAGCGCTCGGCCAAGACCTTCGCCTGGCCCAGTATCGACAAGCTGGCCTTCTTCGACGCCTTCCACGCCGTCCCGCTGATCGGACCCCGCCCCCTGCTCCAGATCGTCGGTACGCGTGCGGTCACCGCGTGGATGGCTGTCGACGTCCACCAGCGTGCGACAGGCCCCAAGGAGCTCCACTGGATCGAGGGCGCCAGCCACGTCGACCTCTACGACAAGAAGGAGTACCTCGACCCCGCCGTCGACAAGCTCGCCACCTTCTTCACGGACAACCTGACGAACGAGGCATGACACCGGCTGCGGCAGGCGGCCCGTCGAGGGGGCTCAGGCCTTCAGCCGCTGATCCCGGTTGCCGGCACACCAGCCGGCCACCGGGATCAGGCGGTGGCGGGGGACCCGGAGCACGGCTTCGGCTACCGGATCGCCGCCGTCATTGTGGCCGCCGAAGCCTCTTCAGGGGGCGGTGCGCACGGTGATGTCCCTTTGGTGGAGTCAACACGGTTGCAAGCCCCTGCGATGTGTCCAGGGGCTTCGATCCCGCCAGGCGTTTCTTGTTGCCCAAGGGAAGCCACCGGTTGGCGGGAACGCCGAACCGGCAACGAGACGCTACTGAGTGGCCCGTTCACGCTCACTCAGCTCGACAGGAAGGTTCCGCTGAACAGCCGGTTGGCGTACTTCGAGCTGACCGGAGTGGATGGATGTCACGAGGTCGCGCTGCCGAAGAGGGATGCCCCATTGGTTCGGATTGCGATAGGTCAGGAAGCTCTGGATGCCGCGGGGGATCCCAGGTAATCCTGCCCATCAACGAGCTTGCGGTCGCACTGGCTTCCGGCGGCTGTGCTCTGAGAGCTGGGCGGGGGAGCGGGAGATCGTGGCGGGAAAGTGCCCTGTAGTGGCGTCTTTGGGCGGCGCACATCCAGTCCCACCAGTGGGAGGGCCGTCCCCGGGGTCAGTCTGCGCGTCGAGGCCGCCAGTCCGCTCTCCTATCGGCGACCCGACGGGAACTCAGGGTGGCGGTGCCAGAATGGCACGCCTTGCCGGGATGGGCGGGATCCCGATGGTGTGCTGTGCGTGCGGCTGCGGACTCAACCACCTTGTGGTGGTGTCCGAGGAAGGGGCCGAGGTGGTCGCGTCCGGCGGCTCCTACTTCGCCGCAGCCTTCAACGCCCAACCCTGGGCGGCGAACACCGTCATCGACAGCGTGGGAGCTTTCAAGCATCACCTCGTCCCGGATGCCGACCTCTCGCGGCTGAGTGACTTCCTTGAGCGGCTACCCGCCGGAGCTCTCCACCAGTTGCCGGGAGCCCCCCGGTGAGTCGGGGCTTGGCGAGTGGATGTGGACGAGTGCGGGTCTGAGTTCAGTCGACGCTTGCGGGCCGGACGATCAGGCTGTAATCCCCCTCAGGGGCGCGGGCACTCGGGCATGCTCAACGGTGTGAGTGCCTACAGCAGCGACCGGGATCTGAAGGTCACCGACGCCACCGGAGATGATGCTGAGGTGGACGTGGCCACCAACCTGCTGGACGGCACGGTCCGGCTGTCGGTGCTCTGGGCCGATGAGATCCACCTGTTCCCGGACGATGCCGAGCGCGTGGGCCGAGCCCTGCTCCGTGCCGCCGAGGAAGGCCGCCGTCGCGCGGAAGAGGCCCGAATGCGGACGGGCGACTGATCACATCACCTCTCCTGGTCGAGAGCCGTCGGCCAAGCGGACGAGATCGCGATGCCCGCGGCCTACGGGGCACTCAAGGCGCTGGAGCTCGTGATCGATCCGAATCGAATGTCGGGAGCGAGCCGATCACAGACTTCTGGCTGTACCTCGATGACGATCGCATGCGCCTCCGCATACTGCGGCCACCCGTCGAACGCGGATGACGGGTCTCTGCCCGGCCCGGGGATCCCGGTCGTCAGTCCCTGGACTCGCGCCATGTGGCCCACATGTAGAAGAGCCACCCTCGGGCTTTCCAGCAAAAGCCGGCGATCGCCCCGATCAGTGCGACAGCCGTGAGCTTCCCTGCCCGTGACATGCCCACCCCTCTCTTTGTGTACAGGCTACTGGGCGGGTGCGGGCGCATGTTCGGGAGTCGTGGCGGCTGGTCGGCCCTCAGCCCCGCGGTTTCGTGAAGTGGACCGTTGAGCGCCAGCGACCAGTGGAGAGTGGGGCTGCCCGCAGCCATGGTTCCTGCCCGCGCGGGTCTGGCCACTGCCCTTGGCGTGCATGACAGGACCACCCCTGTCCGGCAACTGCGGACCGCGGGCGCCGGTGACCAGCCCTCGCTCCGCGGGGGCGGGTCGAAACGGGCGGCAGGACACGTGTCACGGCCTGCGGGACAGCTGGGATGGTCGGGAGGTCGCGGGGGCCCGATGCAGCCGTCGACGCGGCGAAGCCGCGCGCCCGCCCGCGATCGCGTGCGGCATGTTCATGCAGCAGCCGTTTCCGGCTGTCACCGGCCGGGACGGGCCTCCCGCGTCGGACGGCGGCAGCGGGACCGGGCGGCGGCGGTTCCCGTCCAGGGTGTCCGGAGGCGCGCCTCCCCCAAGGAGGCGGCTCCCGGTACGCGACCCCGGCCACCGGCCGGACGGCAGCCCGGACAGCTACCCGGACCTGGCACGAAACGCCGGCGGCGGGCGTTCAGGAGAAGTACGGGCGCCTGAGCGGCCGGAGCGGACGAGGGTCCGGTCCGGGGCCCGTGCTCGGAAGTCGTCCACCGGCTTCCGCCTCCGTGGGCGGCGTCTGCGGGCGGCCCCCGTGGCCGCTTTCCGCGGCGGGGGAGTGCCGCACCAGCGGGGTGGGCCGACGCCGTGCAGCCCGCACCCACATGGACCGAAGTCACTGGGAGACGTTCGTGAACCGCGATCACCGTTCGCACGACGGCGAACCGGGGAGTCTGGTCGGGCGGCGGCAGGACCTCGAGCTGATCGACGACCTCCTCGACCGTCCGGCGGACGCCCCGGGGGCGCTGCTGCTCTCGGGTGAGGCCGGGGTCGGCAAGACCGCCCTGCTGAACGCGGTCGCCCGGCACGCCGCGGCGACGGGGACCCGGGTCCTGTGGGCGGTGGGTGCGCAGTTCGAGTCGGATATGACGTACTCCGGTCTCCACCAGCTGCTTCTTCCGCTGCACGAGGAGGTCGAGGCGCTCGACGAGCTGTATCGCGAGGCGTTGCGGGTGGCCCTGGGTTTCGGTACCGGCCCGCCACCGCCGAGCCTCGTCGTGGCCAACGCCACCCTGGCGCTGCTGCGTGGTGCGGCCGCGCAGCAGCCGCTGCTGCTGGTCGTGGACGACCTTCCCTGGATCGACCGGGCCAGCGCGGTGATCCTCGGCCTGGTGGCCCGCCGGCTCACCGGCACCCGGATCACCGTCCTGGCGGCTGCCCGCAGGGGAAGCGGGGGCTTCCTCGACCCTCTGAACCTGCCCGAACACGAGGTCCTGCCGCTGGACCACCGGTCGGCGCGCCGACTCGTCGGCTTCCGTCATCCGGGCCTGGCCGGGAGCGTCGTTGACAGGGTCGTCGCCGCCGCCCACGGCAACCCCCTCGCGCTGCTGGAGCTGCCCACCGCCTTGTCCGGACCCCAGCGCGCCGCGCTGGAACGCCTCCCCGAGGTGCTGCCTCTGGGCCGGCGGCTGGAAGCCCTCTTCGTCGCGCGCGTGGCCGGCCTGCCCCGCGCCACTCGCCGTCTGCTGCTGATCGCAGCGCTGGACGGGACGGGCGAGCTGGCCGTCCTGCAACGCGCGGGGCAGCACCCCTCCGTACGGGCCTCGCTCGTGGATCTCGGCCCCGCCGAACAGGACGACCTGGTCCGGATCGACGAGAGCGACCACCGCCTGGACTTCCGGCATCCGTTGATCCGCTCGGCGATCGTCGGCGCCTCCACCACCGCTGAGCGCCGCGCGGCCCACCGCGCCATCGCCGAAGTGCTGCACGACCAGCTCGAACGCCGGGCGTGGCATCTGGGCGAAGCGGCCGTGGAACCCGATGAGGAGGTCGCCGCCCTCCTTGAGTGCAGCGCCCGCACGGTCGTGGCGCGCGGTGACTCGTTCGCGGCGATCCGGGCCCTGACCCGAGCCGGACATCTGAGCCCCGCGGCGCCCGACCGCGCCCGCCGACTGGCGCAGGCGGCCTTCATCGGCGCCGACGCGACCGGCGAACTGGTCAGCGCCTCCCAGCTCCTCGAAGGGGTCCGGCAGGCCGGCGCCGACGACCACGCCTCCCTCTATGCGGCGGCCACCGCGGTCTACCTGATACTCAACGGCACCGGGGACATCGACATGGCCCACCAGGTCATCGTCAACGCCATCGAGGCGACGCTCCACGGGCGCGATGCCTACGACTCCGCGCTCGACGAAGCCCTCAATGTGCTGATGCTGCTGTGCCACTTCAGCGGCCGGCCCGAACTGTGGCAAGCGTTCCACAGGATCGTGGAGCGTCTGCCCGAGGTGCCCGCGGTGCTGACGGTGTCCGCGGCGGTGTTCGGCGATCCGGCGCGGGTCACCGCCGCGGCGCTGCGCGGCCTGGACGAACTGTGCGCGGGGCTGGTCCATGAGAGCGACCCCGGGAGGATCGTCCGCATCGGCACCGCTGGCGTCTATGTGGACAGGCTGCACCGAGCGCGTGACGCGTCCCGCCGCATCTGGCGCCAGGGACAGGACGCGGGCCTGTCGGTCAAGAAGCTGGCGGTGCTTCCGCTCCTGTGCCAGGACGCGTTCAACACCGGCCGGTGGGACGAGACGATCCGCCTGGCCGACGAGGGACTCCTGCTGACGGAGCAGGTCGAGTACCCCTTCTACGCCTGGTACTTCCGGTACGAGAAGGCCATGGTCGCGGCGGCCCGCGGTGACTTCGGTCCCGCGGCGGAGACGGCCGACGCGATGACGTCCTGGGCCGTCGCCCGCGGCGCGGGTCAGATGATGACCGCGGCCGCGCACATCCGGGTACTGGCCGCGGTGGCGGAAGGGGACTTCGAGAGCGCCTTCCGTCATGCGGAGTTCATCAGCCCCGCAGGCACGCTGGCGCGCTACGTCCCCCATGCGCTCTGGGTGGTGATGGACCTGGTGGAAGCGGCCGTGCGCACCCGCCGCGAGGCGGCGGCGACCGCCCATGTGCGGGCCGTCAGGGAAGCGGGGACCGCGAGCGTGTCGCCCCGCCTCGCGCTGCTCGTCGGCGGCGCCTCCGCCATGGCGGCCACGGCGCACGACGAGGCGACCGCGCTGTTCGATCAGACGCTGTCGCTTCCGGGCATCGACGACTGGCCCTTCGAACGGGGGCGGGTGACCCTCGCTTACGGCGAACGGCTGCGGAAGGCGAAGATGACCACCGCTGCCAGAGAGGCGCTGGTGACGGCGCTGGGCATCTTCGAGGAGCTTGGCGCCCGTCCGTGGGCGGACCGGGCCGGACGCGAGCTGAAGGCGGCCGGGTGGGCGGTCCGGCGCGCTTCGGGTTCCGTCGGGCTCACGCCGCAGGAGTGGGAGGTCGCCCACCTCGCCGCCTCCGGACTCACCAACAAGCAGATCGCCGAGAAGCTCCACCTCTCGCACCGCACCGTGAGCGGCCACCTCTACCAGGTGTTTCCCAAGCTCGGGATCGCCTCCAGGGCGGCGCTGCGTGACGCCCTGGAGGACCTGGACCGGCGGTGACCGCGCCTCGGCGGTGCCGTCCGGTCTGAACCCGGTCGGCGGTCGGGCCCAGGGCCTCGCCCCTGGTCCCTGGTCCGGCGCTGCGGGCAGGCCCCTTGCGCCGGACCCGCGAACGACGGAGTTCCGGAGGGCGGGTCCCGCCCGTCGGCTGAGACCGTTCCGTGACCCATACCCGGATTGCCTGGCTAGGTCATCCGACCGATGCCCGGAGAGGCGTCCCCCGGACATGCTGCTCTGGCAGTTGCGGGGCCTCGGCAGGGCAAGCGCCCTGATCCGCACGGCCTCGCCCGCAGGAGGACGCCGCTCGGCGACCCTCCTCGGCGGCGACGGGTTCGCAGCCCGCCGACTGTCCGGCCGTCCATGGCGTCATGCCCGGTCGACGAAGACCGGCCGCATCCGGTGACAGGAACTGCGGCCGCAACACAAGGAAGAGAACATGGCTCCACTCGCCACTCAACCCATGGCCGACACGCGGGACATGTACATGGCCCACGCGGGACTGCGCCGGGAGTTCCGGCTGCTGCCCGACCTCATTCGGTCCGTCCAGCCCGGCGACAGCCGGCGTGCGGAGGTCGTCGGGGCCCACGCGACACTGATGTGCGACGTCCTGCACGGGCACCACGAGGGCGAGGACCTGCTGCTGTGGCCCAAGCTCACGGAGCGCGGCGGCGCGGAGGCGGCCGCCATTGTGCCGACAGTCGAGCGGCAGCACCAGGTCATCGAGGAGCGTTACGCGGAGGCGGTCGGGCTGCTCGGCAGCTGGCGTTCCACCGCGTCGGGCGGCGAGGAGCTCGCCGAGGCGTTCGACGCGCTGGCCGCGGTCCTCGATGAGCACATGGCACTGGAGGAGAAAGAGATCCTGCCGCTGGCCGAGAAGTACGTCACCGCGAAGGAGTGGCACCAGCTCGGGGAGCGCGGCATGGAGGCCCTGCCCAAGAAGATCCTGCCGCTCGTCTTCGGAATCGCGATGTACGAGGGCGAGCCGGAGGTCGTCAAGGCCGTCCTCGCGACGGCCCCCCTGCCCGTCCGGCTGCTCGTCCCCGCCATCGGACGCCGCAAGTACGCGGCCTACGCCAAGCGGATCCACGGCACGGCCACACCGCCCCGCATCGGCGCCTGAGACGGCGGCACCCTGCCGGCGGCGTGGGCACTTTGGAGCCGGCGGGCCGTACGGTCGGCGGCCCCACCTCCAGTTGACGCGGAGGCCGTCCGAGGGTGAGCAGCCTGCGCGGCTGCGACCACCGAAGCGCCCGCGAGCCGACGGCTGAGGACTGAGCTGCGCGAGCACTCGGCGAGCGACAGCAGATGATCAGCCGTCAGCTCCGGGGAGGCCCGGCACCGGAACCCGGAACCCATCCCGGGCGCCGCAGCTCCCGTGGCGGACCCGAGCCGCCCGTCCTCGTAATTTGTGGTTCAGGCGACCAGTCGGCGGTACGCCCTGGTTTCCCCGCGGCGAGGCGAGGCCTCCCCTCCGCCCTTTGTTCTGGGCTTGTCACGGCTCACTCAAGCTGTAGGCCCACACTCCTCGGCGGTGCGAATGATGCGTGCGGCGACATGCACGAGCGGCGCGACAGGACCGGCCCTCACCGCGGAGCGGGATCAGAACGGCACCCCGCAGCGCAGCAGGACGTTGGCGTACGGCCGGGCCTCGCCGGTGCGCACCACGAGGCGGGCGGAGGCGGTGCGCGCCTTGAGCTCCTCGTGCGGGACGAGTTCGAGGGCCGGACGGGGGAAGGCCCCGGCCAGCAGCCGGGCGGCCGTCGGGTTCGCGGCCTGCACCTCCTCGGCGGCCACGGCGGACTCCACCACCAGTTCGTCCAGCAGTCCCGCGAGGACCTCGGCGAACGACGGGATGCCGAAGCGGAAGGCGAGGTCGACGACCTCGGGCCCGGCGGGGATGGGCAGGCCCGCGTCGCAGACGACGACCTGATCGGTGTGGCCGAGGCCGGCCAGGGCTCCGGATAGGCGGCTGTTGATGATTCCGGACTTCTTCACCGCTCGACTGCCTCCGTCCCGGGCTCAGCCCGACGGCCCTGGTCGACCTCTTCCAGGGTGGGGTAGGACTCCTGGGCTCCCGGCCGGGTCACGGCCAGCGCGCCGACCCGGACGGCGAACCGCGCCGCGTCGGCCAGCGCCTCGCCGCGGGCGAGGCGCCAGGCCAGGGCCGCGGTGAAGGCGTCCCCGGCACCGGTGGTGTCGACCGCCTCGACCCTGGGCGTGGGCACCGGCAGCACCCCGTCGGCGTCCGCGACCAGCGCACCCCGTTCGCCCAGGGTCACCACGACCGACCGAGGCCCGGCGGCGAGGAGCCCGGCGGCCCACTCGTGCGGCGATGCGGCGTCGGCGGCCCCGTGCTCGGCCGCGCGCAGCAGGTGGCGCGCTTCGTGCTCGTTGACCACCAGCGGGTCGCAGGCGGCCAGCACATCGGCGGGCAGCGGCGCCGGCGGCGACGGGTTGAGCACGACCCGGGTGCCGTTGCGGACGGCGGTGCGCACCGCTTCGGCGGCCGTGTCCAGGGGGATCTCCAACTGCAGGGAGACCACCCGGGCGGCGGCCAGCAGGGGCTCGGCCTGCCGGACGTCCTGCGGGGTCAGGCGGGCGTTGGCACCGGGCGAGACCACGATGCTGTTGTTGCCGGAGGGGTCGACCGTGATCAGGGCGACCCCGGTGGGCGTGCCGTCGACCAGGACGCCGGAGGTGTCCACTCCGGCGCCGCGCAGCGAGTCGGCGAGCAGGTCTCCGTGGCCGTCCGCGCCGATCCGGGCGAGCAGTGCGGCGGACGCCCCGAGCCGGGCGGCTGCCACGGCCTGGTTCGCGCCCTTGCCGCCGGGGTGGGTCACCAGGTCGGAGCCGAGTACGGTCTCCCCGGCCTCGGGCCGGCGTTCCACCGCGACCACCAGGTCGGCGTTGGCCGAGCCGACCACCACCAGGTCGTAAGGGTCCATCGTTCTTCGTTTCCTCTCCTGGGGCCGGCCGCCGGGGGTTCACCCGGCGGCCGGCCCCAGCACGCGGGGTTCGTCAGGGCTTGAAGCCGGCGACGTTCTTCACGGTGACGACCTCGACCGCCACCTTGACGTCACCGGTGACCTTCTCGCCCTTCACGGCGCGCACCGCGTTGTCCACGGCGAGCTTGCCGAGCTGCGACGGGCGCTGGGCGATGTCGGCGGCCTCCTTGCCGGCCTTGACCGCGGCCAGGCCGTCCGCCTCGCCGTCGAAGCCGACGACCTTGACGCTGGTGCCGGCCTTGCTGCCCAGCGCCTTGATCGCGCCGAGCGCCATCTCGTCGTTGGCGGCGAAGACACCGCTGATGTCCGGGTGCGCCTGCAGCAGGTTGCCCATGACGTCCAGGCCCTTGGTGCGGTCGAAGTCGGCCGGCTGCTCGGCGGCGATCCTGATGCCGGGGTAGGCGGAGATGCCCTGCTTGAAGCCCTGCTCGCGCTCGGTGGCCGCGGAGGTGCCCGCGGTGCCCTGGAGGACCACGATGGTGCCGTGGCCGCCGATCTGCTCGGCCAGCGCCTGGGCGGCGAGCCTGCCGCCGGCGACGTTGTCGGAGGCGACGAGGCTGGAGATCGGGACTCCGGTCACGCCGCGGTCCACCGCGATGACCGGGACCTTGGACTTCAGGGCCAGCTTCGCCGAGGGCGCGGCGGCGTCGGAGTCCACCGGGTTGAGGATCACGGCCTGGTCGCCCTGGCTGAGGAAGTTGGACACCTGGTCGGCCTGGGCGGAGGCGTCGTTGTTGCCGTCCGTCACGGTGAGGTCGACGCCCAGGGCCTTGGCCTCCGCCTGGGCGCCGGAGCGGACCGAGACGAAGAACGGGTTGTTGAGGGTGGAGAGCGTCAGGCCCACCTTGATCTTCGCGTTGGAGCCGGAGCGGGCGGCGTTCACACCGACCACCAGGGCGACCGCGGCGATGACCGCGACCGCGCCGAGGACGTTGCCGCGAAGGTTGCGCCGGCCGCCCTGCGGGGCCCCGGCGGTGGCGCCGGCCGCGGTCGGGGTGCGGGAGCCGCGGCGGCGCAGCGTGTCGAGCAGCACCGCGAGGGCGATGACGACGCCGATGACGACCTGCTGCCAGAAGGAGGAGACATTGAGCAGGTTGAGGCCGTTGCGCAGCACGGCGAGGATCAGGGCGCCGACGAAGGTGCCGGACGCCTTGCCCTTGCCGCCGGAGAGGCTGGCCCCGCCGATGACCACGGCCGCGATGGCGTCCAGTTCGTAGCCGTTGGCGGCCTCGGGCTGGGCGGAGGAGAGCCGGGAGGCGAGGACGACACCGGCGACGGCGGCGAACAGGCCGCAGAGCGCGTAGATGGCCAGCGTCTGGCGCTTGACACGGATGCCGGAGAGGCGGGCCGCCTCCTCGTTGCCGCCGATGGCGTACATGGAGCGGCCGAGGTAGGTGCGGCCGAGGATGAGGGCGGCGACCAGGCCCATCGCGATCATCACGAGCAGCGGGACCGGGAGCCAGCCGCCGATGGTCTCGCCGAGCGCGGAGACGGAGTGCGGGAAGGCGATCGGGCTGCCCTGGGAGATCACCAGGGACAGGCCGCGGGCGACCGAGAGCATCGCGAGGGTGGCGATGAAGGAGGGCAGCCGTCCGAAGGCGATCAGTGCCCCGCTGACGAGGCCGCTGGCGACGCCGGTGGCCACCGCCAGGATCACCGCTATCCAGACCGGCACGCCGGAGGTGGTGGCCAGCCAGGCGAGCACGGTCGCCGACAGTGCGGCCACCGAGCCGACGGACAGGTCGATGCCGGCCGCGACGATGACGAAGGTCATGCCGAAGGCCAGGATCGCGACGACCGCGGCCTGGACACCCACGTTGAGCAGGTTGCCGGTGGTCAGGAAGCTGCCGGAGAGCACCGACAGCGCCACCACCAGGACCAGGAGGGCGGCGAGCGCCCCGTTGTCGAGCAGCAGCCGGCGCAGGCCGGAACCGCCGGCCACGCCTCCGCGGCTTTCCATCGTGTCAGTGGCCACGGGAGACCTCCACCTTCCTGTCCGACGGCTCCTTTGCCGCCGGGTCCGTAACGGCCAGTGCCATGACGGCGTCCTGGGTCGCTTCGCTTGCCTTCACTTCGCCGGTGATCCGGCCCTGGGCCATGACCAGCACGCGGTCGCTCATGCCGAGCACCTCGGGCAGGTCGCTGCTGACCATGAGGACGGCGTGTCCGGACGCCGTCAGCCGGTTGACCAGCTGGTAGATCTCGACCTTGGCGCCCACGTCGATGCCGCGGGTCGGTTCGTCGAGGATGAGGACCTTGGAGTCGGCGAGCAGCCACTTGCCGATGACCAGCTTCTGCTGGTTGCCACCGGAGAGGGTGCCCGCGTGCTGGTCGAGGCCGGCCATGCGGACCTTGAGGGAGCCGGCCATCCGTTCCGCGCTGCGGCGCTGGTCGGCCCGGTCGACGAACCCGTAGCGGGTGCGCCGCCCCAGGGTGACCAGGCCGAGGTTCTCCTCGATGGACGCCTCGAGGACCAGTCCCTGTCCCTTGCGGTCCTCCGGCACCAGGCCGATCCCGGCGTCCATCGCGGCGTTGACGTCCCCGCGGCGCAGCCGGGCGGACATCACCTCCACCGTGCCGGAGTCGTAGGAGTCGGCGCCGAAGACCGCGCGGACCACCTCGGTGCGCCCCGCGCCGACCAGTCCGGCCAGGCCGACGACCTCGCCGGCCCGCACCTCGAAGCTGATGTCGGAGAAGGCGCCGTCGCGGGTGAGGCCGGTGACGCGCAGCAGCGGTTCGCCGACCTCGCCCTGCTCCCGCGGGTACTGGTCCTCGATGCTGCGGCCGACCATCAGCCGCACCAGTTCGTCCTGCGGGGTGTCGGCCGGCACCTGGGTGATGCTGCGGCCGTCGCGCAGGACGGTGACGCGGTCGCCCAGTTCGGCGATCTCGTCGAGGTGGTGGGTGATGAATACCACGCCGACCCCGTCGGCGCGCAGGGCGCGCACGATCCGGAAGAGCTTCTGGACCTCGTCGGTGGTGAGCACCGCGGTCGGCTCGTCCATGATCAGGACGCGGGCGTCGAGGCTGAGCGCCTTGGCGATCTCCACCATCTGCAGCCGGGCGATGCCCAGGTCCCCGACCCGGGTCTGCGGCGCGACGTCCACGCCGACCCGGGCCAGCAGTTCGGCCGCGTCCGCGTTCATCCGGCGGCGGTCCACCAGGCCGAGGCGGCGCGGCTGACGGCCGAGGAAGATGTTCTCGGCGACGCTCAGCTCGGGGACCAGGTTGAACTCCTGGTAGATGGTGGCGATGCCGAGCCGCTCGGCGGCCTGGGCGCTGTTGATGCGCACCGGCTCGCCGTCCACCAGGATCTGTCCCTGGTCGGGGCGGTGGGCGCCCGACAGCATCTTGATCAGGGTGCTCTTGCCCGCGCCGTTCTCTCCGAGCAGGACGTGCACCTCGCCGCGCCTGAGGTCGAAGTCGACGTGGTCGAGGGCCACGACACCCGGGAAGGTCTTGCGTACCCCCTCCATCCGCAGGATCTCCCCGGACGTGCCGGGTGTCGTTGGGGGCGGGGTGGCCGATGTGGCGACGCTGCTCAACGGCTGCTCCTTTCCGTCGCGCCGCAGGAGCGGCGAACCACGAGAGTGGCGGTGAGGGTGACCGATCGGGCGGGCCGCCCCTCGATCCGGTCGACCAGAGCGCGTACGGCGGCACGGCCGAGGTCTCCGGTGGGCTGGGCTATGGCGGTCAGCGGTGGGGCGGTGTGCAGGAACCAGGGGATGTCGTCGAACGCAGCCAGCGCGATGTCCTGCGGTACCCGCAGGCCACGCTCCCGGATGGCGTCCATCGCGCCGAGCGCCATCAGGTTGTCGGCGGCGAACACCGCCTGTGGCGGCTGCTCCAGATCGAGGAAGCCCTCGGTGATCCGGCGTCCGCTCCCGACCTGGAAGTCACCGTGCCCGATGTACTCGTCCGGGAGCGGCAGTCCGTACCGGGCGAGGGCGTGCCGGAAGGCATCGACGCGCTCGGCCCCGGTGGTGGTCGCCGCCGGGCCGCCGATGACGGCCAGCCGCCGGTGACCGATCCGGTGGAGGTGGTCCACCAGGTCGCGCACGGCGCCGGTGCCGTCGGTGCGCACCACGGGAACGTCCAGGCCGGGTATCGAGCGGTCGACGAAGACCATCGGGGTCCGACCGGCGCGGGCGGTCTCCCTCAGCACGGGCGCCTCGCCGTCGGCCGGGCTGACCAGCAGTCCGTCGATGCGTCGCCCGACCAGGGTGCGGATGTGGTGGTCCTGGAGGTCGGGCTGCTCGTCGGCGTTGCCGATGATCACGCTGTAGCCGAGGGCGCGGGCCTCATCCTCGACCGCCCGGGCCAGTTCGGTGAAGAAGGGGTTGAGCACATCGCTGATGACCAGTCCGAGCGTGCGGGTCCGGTTGGTCCGCAGCGAACGGGCGACGCCGTTGGGGTGGTAACCGAGGGTGTCGGCGGCCTCCAGCACCCGGGTCCGGGTGTCCGGCGCAACGGCCGGATGGTTGTTGAGGGCCCGGGAGACGGTGGCTGTCGACACCCCCGCTCTGGAAGCCACGTCCTTGATGCTCGCCATTGACGCATCCCTTGCATGGAAACGATTGCAGGCGGCAAGTGCAATCGATTACATCGTTACAGGCAAGGGGCGAGTCCGGATCGTTATCTTCCGGTTGCTAGTGCGGCGGCCCCCGGAAGGCGCGGGGCGCATTCGGGCCCGCACCCTGCGCGGCCGGGGTCGACCCCAGGGGATTCGTAGCGACATGTCCGGTCCGCCCGAAGGGGATTGTGGCGTACGTCACATGCGCCGTGGGTCGGGCGGGATCCGTAACCCGGCAGCCGGAGGGCTCAGAGACGGAACAGGAGGGCCGGGTCGACGACACGCCGCCCGGGGCCGCTGCGGCAGGAGGGATCGCTGCCGGGGGTTGATGAGCATCATCATGGACAAGCAGTCGGCGCGAAGGCTGGATCGCAGCAGGCGTGACGTTCGATCCACTGGGAAGTGGGGCGACTGCGCAACAGCGGTCCGCCACAGGTCTCTGAGCAGATGTCAGCCCGCCGGTCCGGGTGCGGTTGGGCCCTGTCCGCAGTTCGGCCAGGCGGCGGAAGGCGTTGCGATGGCGGAGGTTCGGAGGTGCCTGCTCCGGACGAGTCAGTCCGCCAGTCGTCGCGGCCGTTCTCCGCAGGATCGGGCGGGAGATCGCGCAGGGCGACGCTCATCGCTGCCGCCCGTGGACCCCGCCGCGGCTTGACCAGGTCCACCAGTGCACTACACCACTACCGGTGGGCAACAGGCGGAGCCGGCACATGGCCCCACCCGAGCCCATCGTCCAGCCCGTCCGCTTCACCGTGAACTGCCTGCCGGGGGACGGCATCGACTCCCACGTCTTCGGAATCGACGCGAGTACCGTGGTGAGGGTCGCTGGGCTGTGACCCGGCACGGTGCCCGCCTCGGGGACGACGGCGAGTGGGACCAGGGCGTGAAGCCCCGCGCCTGCACCTGGCTGCGGTTCACGGCACGCTGCTCGCCCCGCCGAGGCCGTGACCGCCGACGACACCGGCAGGGCGCCCCAACCACCACGGGAGGGGCGCCGCGTCGTGCTGTGCCGGGCCTGTGACGAGCTTGTGCGTGATGGGGATGGGGGGTCGGGGCCGGCCGAGGTCTGGGGGCTTTGCTCAGGTGGTTGCGGTGCGGTCGGAGACGAGACCGGCGACGGCAAGGTAGGTAGCGGGCAGGGCCTCCCGGCGGTGCATCCAGCGGCTCAGGCCCTTCCAGCGCTTGTGGTCGGCCAGGGCGTGCTCGACGGGGATGCGTGGGGAGGAGTGCTCGTGGCGGGCTTGCTCCCGTGCATGGTGGACTTCTGGTGCGGCGATCTTGTTTGGCTTCATCGGCGGGGTGATCGCCTGCGTGGGGTGGTCACGTCGCAGGCCGAGGTAGCCGTCGTCCAGCAGGATCTTGACAGCCACACCCAGTACCCCTGGGCCTCCCGATCCTACGAGTGACCGGAAGCGACCCACCAACAACGTAAGGAGGTTCAATGCGCGATGTCGCAGGGCTCTACCTCTTGAACTGCGAAGACGGGTTTCCGCTGCACGGCATCATGCGAAGATCACCAGTAGATGAGCGGACTGTAGCGCCCGCTCTGATCCCCCTGCCTGTGGGTGGCGATGATCCTGCGCCGGAAAGCGATGTTCCGGTGGCAGACGAAATCATGTACGGGCGTTCAGGTCTCGGCCAGTTGAAAGTGCCAGATGATCTCCACCGGAACCCCGGCGTTGGCCGCCACAGCAGCCTCGGGTACCAGGTCCATCAGGCACCATGGCCAGTCCTCCCACGGACCCAAGTCGATCGTGAGCTTCCGTGGCGGATCCTGTGCCCCGGTCCGTCCCCCGGCTCGCTCCTCGGGTTCCTCACAGCGCCGGACTTGTAGCCCCACGGCAAGCGCGGCACGTAGATAGTCCCCGACCGGATGACGATAGGTCTCCAACTGCCCCGGCCTCCCGTCCGCCAAGCGCACCGAGGGAATCGAACCCCGCGCCACGCATTCCGGGTGGATGTCCGAGGTCACGAGGTGCCCGCCCGGACGCAAAACCCTGGCGAACTCCGCCATCACCGGCCCCAGGTCGGCGACGTGCGTCAGGGCAAGAGAACAGACCACCAGGTCCATGGCATCATCGGCCACGGGCAGCCGGCGCAGGTCGCCAAGGAGGAACTCGCCTGCTGGTACCCGCTCACGTGCCCGCGCCAGCATGTCCGCCGAGCTGTCGACGCCGACTGTCCGGTGACCGCGCTCGGCCAGCAGGGCCGTCATCCGACCGGTGCCGCAGGCGGCGTCCAAGGCGACACCAGTCGGCATTCCATCGAGGATTTCCCCGACCACCGGCTCGTCGAAGTCGAACGCCGAGTTGGGGCCGTCATAGGTCCTCGACCAGATCTGGTATCCATCGACCGTGCCCACCGGGGCAACGTCCACAGCGGCATCCGCCAGCGTCTCGTCGTCAAGCAGCCTCCGGATCTCGCCGATACGCGCATCGACGAACTCGCGATCGTGCTCCCCGGTGAACGATCGCAGCAGGGCAGTGCCTTCAAGGCCCACCAAGTAGGCGAGCGGATTCTGGTGTATCACGGCGCGACGCTAGCGACGCTCGTCGCGCCAGCGCCACCGATTTGCCCGTCGCCCCGCCCGGCCATGCACCTCTGGGTCACTGTGATCTTCGCATGATGCTGTGCTGCGGATACCCGTCTTCGCAGTTCAAGGGGTAGAGCCTCGCGACATCACGCATTGAACCTCAGTAACCCCGCTCTCGACAAGGCCAGGGAAAAGACAGGCCGCGTGGTTCACTTATGCTATGAAGATCGGTGTCACGACGTTCACGACGGACGAAGGCATTGGGCCTGCCCCGCTGGCCAAAGCGTTGGAGGAGCGCGATTTTGAATCGCTTTTCCTGCACGAACACAGCCACGTTGCAGTGGATCGGGAGACGCCGTTCCCCGGGGGCGGGGAGCTGCCCCGGATGTATTACCGCACGCTCGACCCGTTCGTCGCGCTGACGGCGGCCGCGACCGTGACCGACAACCTGGTGCTGGGAACCGGGGTGGCTCTGCTGGTTCAGCGCGATGCGATTCATACCGCCAAGCAGGTCGCCAGCCTTGACCTGGTGTCCGGCGGCCGCGTGATCTTGGGCGTGGGCACGGGCTGGAGCCGTGAGGAGATGCGTAATCACGGCACAGATCCACGCACCCGGGGAAAACTGCTGAACGAACGGTTGGCCGCGCTCAAGGAGATCTGGACCAAGGACGAGGCCGAGTTCCACGGCGAATACATCGACTTCGACCCGATTTTCTGTTGGCCCAAGCCGGTACAACGCCCGCATCCGCCCATTTACATCGGTGGCGACGGCGAGGCGGCGTTGGCCAGGGTGGTGTCGTACGGCGATGGCTGGATGCCGCACTCCGTGGGCCACCCGGCCCGGGTCCGGTCCCAGTTGAACCGGTTGGCCGAGGTCGCCGGAGACGTGCCGGTGATCGTGGCATCCGTGTCACCCAGGCCCGAACTCATCGCCGCCTACGCGGAGGCGGGGGCCGACCGTGTGGCGCTTTCACTACCGACCCGGCCCGAGACGGAGACTTTGCGCATACTGGACATGTTGGCCGCACTCGTCAGCGACTATCGGTAGCCGACAGCCGGCCGGGCCCTCATCGGCCCCGGCCGGCACCAGGATGGCTGATGACAGACATTCTCCACAGCCCTCGTCACCGGGGTGTTCCCGGTGCCCGCGACACCCGCAGGCCCCGAGCTACCGTTCCATGTCCGATGAATGAACATCCGGAAGGGCGGCCGCGCGGTGAGGGGCGCTGCCGACACGCGGCACCGCACCCCGCCGCAACTCGGCGGTAGCGGGCCAAACCCGGCGCGAGCGCCGCGCGGGTAGCCGCGTATCACCTCAACGGCCCGGGACACCCATCCGCGAAAGGTACGTCATGGGCAAGCAGGTGACCTGTCGCAAAGTCTATGAGCAGACGTCTCCCGAGGACGGGAAGCGGGTGTTCGTTGACCGCGTCTGGCCCCAGGGCATCAGCATGGAAGACGCGCATCTCGACGAGTGGCTGGGCGATGTCGCGCCATCCACCGAACTGCGACGCTGGTACAGCCATGAGCCCCTCCGCTCTGCGGAGTTCCGCCGCCGCTATCTCGCCGAACTGGGGGACGCTGGACACCAGTCGGCAGCGGGCCGTCTACGTGACCTGGCCAGACACAGCAAGCTCACCTTGCTGACCGCTGCCGAGGATGTGGACCACGGCCATGCCGCCGTCCTCGCCGAATGGCTTACCAGTGCCGACGGCCCCGAGCCTGATCCGCGTCCACACGGATTCCGTGCGGCTGCATCCTCCGCAGTCGCGGACCTCAATGCGGGGGCGTGCGCGTTCGTCATGGGCACAGCCATCGTGTCCACCGCCCTGAACATCAACGGCGTCGGCGTCCCCTCCGTGGCACTGCTGGTGGTCGGCCTTGTCGGTTTCGCGGTGCTGTTGCCTGCGTACGGCTGGCGACTGGTGCGCTGGCGGCAGCGGTTCATCGCGGATTTCGTCGGCCCGCGCGCATTCGCCTTCCTCACCATTGCCATCGCCTCCAATGTGCTGGCTGCTCGCCTCGTACCGGACGGCCATACCGCAGCGGCCGAGGCGTTCTTGGCCTTCGGGGCGCTGGGGTGGCTGCTGCTGGGCTACGGGATTCCCCTCGGCCTGATCGCCAATACGAGACGGGGCCCATCGATCGACCAGGTAAACGGCACCTGGTTCCTCTGGGCGGTGGGATCCGAGTCGGTGGCCGTCGCGGCAGCCGCTCTGGGCCGGCAGACCACGGGCCACCTGCTGCCGCTGCTGGCCTTGGTGTGCTGGGCCATCGGACTGATGCAGTACCTGTTGACCGCCGCGATCGTCCTGGCCAGGCTACTGGTGCGACCGGTGGCGCCGGGGAATCTCATGACTTCGGCCTGGATCTTCATGGGTGCGGCGGCGATCATCGTGCTCGCCGGTGCGAGGTTGCTCGAATTGCCCCCAGGGGGCATCCTGCCGTCGCGTTCGGTCATCGCCGGGTCGTCCGTCGTCCTGTGGTCGTTTTCCAGCTGGCTGATTCCGCTGCTGCTGGCTCTAGGCGTATGGCGGCATGTGCTGCGACGGATTCCGTTGCGTTACGAGTTCGGTTGGTGGAACCTGGTGTTCCCCATCGGCATGTACGGGGTCACCACCCATGAACTGGGACGTACAACCGGGACGTCGTGGATGACCACGCTGGGTCGCGGGGAAATCTGGGTCGCCGCCGCAGTCTGGGTGGTGGTGATTACCGCCATGGTGGCCAGCGCGTTCCCGCCTCACCTCACGACCAGGCATGACGGCGGTCCGAACCGACGTACTGCGTAGAGGCGCACACGTTCGCCGACGCGACCGCTGATCGGTCGAACGCACCCCGTCCGGGCCTGCCCTGCACACATCTGGCTGAGCAGGCGGGGACGGCATCCCGCCCACTGAGGGTCCAGGCAGGCCAGGCCGACGTCGTTGAACCGGTGGATCACATCCCGGACGGTTCGACGGAGCGCCGCAAGACCCGCGCGATATGGGCAAAGCTGGATTGCTTGAAGCCTAATGTCCAGGGGCACAAGTAGAAGCCCATCGGAACAGCGGTTCGCCGGGTCGGTGGTTCTGGCGGTTGGATGTGCAGCGACGTCCGATCCGACTGCTGGGGGGTGTGGTGGCCGAGCCTGTCCGCGTGCGCAGGTTGACCGACCAGGAGGGGCAGAAGCTGCAGCAGATCGTGCGCCGGGGCAGCACCAGTTCGGTGCGCTACCGGCGCGCGATGATGCTGCCGGGTTCCGCTGGTCGTCGGCCTGGACCAGCTCCGCGATCACCGGGACCCGGTTTCCACGCCGAGAGTCGTTGTTCTGCGAGCGCACCCGAGCGCCGGGCCCGTCCGGCGGTCGGGAGGGTGGGGTGACCGCATCGACCTGCGGTCTTCGATTCCGGACGGTGTCCGCCGTGCGCTCCGGCTCTTCTTGACGAGGCAAGCTTCGCCAGTGTCTACTTCACCCGACAATCATCTGCTTGATGAGGCAAGTTCCGGCGTACCCGCTGCGTCCCTGCGTGCTCCATGGATTCCGGTCGGAGTCCGTGCACCCCGGTGCGAACCGCCCCACCTCGCAGACAGCCGCAGGACGGGATCGATGAACACATTTCGCCAGGTGCTCCCGGAACCGGATGGTTCGCGCGGGCGCTCGGACCCGTACCACCTCTGACGCCGCTCTGACGACGCCCTCGCCGACCACCCCGTCCCCGCAGGGCCGTGCGGGGCCGGCGGAGTCTCCGGTACCGGAGGACGGGGCGTGATGCGGAAGGCGGCCGAGTGCAGCGGAGTACCGGTCCGGACAGTACCCGCTTCGTCGGACGCGACGCCGAACTGCGGCGCGTGACGGACGCGCTGAGACGACGCCCGGCCCTCGTCCTGGTGGAGGGTGAAGCCGGTATCGGCAAGAGCCGCCTGGTGCGTGAGGCCCTGGCGGACGTCGCCCCGGAACGGCCGCGCCCACTGGTGGCGGTCTGTCCGCCGTACCGTGAGGCGCTGACCCTGGGCCCGATCGTCGACGCGGCCCGCCAGGCCGCGCCGAGCAGCGCCGACATCGCGGACCTGGGGCTTTCGGCGCTGGCCGGGACGCTGCGGCCGCTCTTCCCCGAATGGGCGGAAGGCCTGCCGCCCGCCCCCGAGCCGCCGGCCGACGCAGGCTCCGCCCGGCACCGCCTGATCCGGGCCTTCGCGGAGCTGCTCGGCCGGCTCGGCACCGGGATCCTGGTCGTCGAGGACGTGCACTGGGCGGACGAGGCGACGCTGGAACTGCTGCTGTTCCTCGCCTCGCAGCGACCGCAACCGCTCAGCCTGGTGCTGACGTACCGCCCCGAGGAGGTGGCCGCCGACTCCCTGCTGCTCCGTCTCTCCTCCCGGGGGCCGACGGGCGCGGGAACCAGCCGTGTGCGCGTGGACCTCGGCGGACTCGCGGTGGCGGACACCGCGGAGCTCGTCTCCTCGGTGCTGGACGACGAGCAGGTCTCCGCCGCGTTCGCAGCCTTCCTGCACGAACGGACCGCGGGAGTGCCGCTCGTGCTGGAGGAGTGCATTCGACTGATGCGGGACCGCGCGGACATCGTCCGGCGGGACGGCGAATGGGTGCGGCGCACGCTCGGTGAGATCGCCGTGCCGCCGACGATCCGGGACGCCGTCACCGAACGGGTGGCGCGGCTCGGGGCGGACGCCCAGCGGGTGCTGCTGGCGGCCGCCGTACTGAGCGACCCGGCCGACGAGCGCATGCTGGGCGCGGTCGGCGGACTGGCGGAGGGCGCGAGCCCGGTACTCGACCCCGTGGTCGCAGCCGCGGTCTCCGACGCCCTGGTCAGCGGCCTGCTCATCGAGGACGGTTCAGGCCCCGGCCGGATCGCCTTCCGCCATGCACTCGCCGCGCGGGCGGTGTACGACCGGGTGCCGCCGTCCGAGCGGCGGGCCGCCCACCGGCGCGCCGCCGTCCTCCTGGAGACCGCGAGGCCGAGGCAGATCGGGCGTCTCGCCCACCACTTCCGGGAGGCCGGTGAGACGGCGCGGTGGTGCGAGTACACCGAGCAGGCGGCGGATGTCGCCCTCGCCTCCGGCGACC
The DNA here is from genome assembly GCF_001418575.1 of Peterkaempfera griseoplana. Taxonomy (GTDB): domain Bacteria; phylum Actinomycetota; class Actinomycetes; order Streptomycetales; family Streptomycetaceae; genus Peterkaempfera; species Peterkaempfera griseoplana. The sequence continues at coordinate 13,108 of NZ_LIQR01000165.1, read as the reverse complement.
ACCTCACCGCCGTCACCCTGCTGCACGAACTGATCACCGAACCGCTGCTGCCCGCGGAGGCGGTTGCTCCACTGGTACGGAAGATGCCGTTCCTGGCGTTCACCGACTATGCCCGGCGGGCGGAGGCCGTGACCGCCCTGCGCGCCGTCCTGGAGACGGACCGGCTCGGCGCGCGCGACCGCGCGGATGTGCGCGGCCAGCTCGGGAGGGTGCTCTTCAGCCTCGGCGACTACACCGCCGCGGCGGTCGAGTTGGAGCTGGCCGTACCCGATCTCCGGGAGGGCAGCTTCGTGGACGCCTGGGCGATGACCGCGCTCGGTCTGCCGTGGGTCGGGCCCTGGCCGGCCGCCACCCATCTGCACTGGCTGGACCGGGCCGAGCGGTTCGTGGCCGGCTCCGGACTGGCTCCGCACGAGCGGCTGTGCCTGCTGGTCAACCGGACGACCGCGCTTCTCGAACTGGGTGAGGAGTCGGGCTGGACCCTCGCGGAGGAACTGGGCGACGACGAGTCCACACCGCAGATCGCCCTCGAACGTGCCCGCGCCGAGCTGAACGTCGGCGACGCGGCGATGCGGTGGGGGCGGTACGCGGAGGCGCGTGTCCGCCTCACCCGCGCCGTCGACGTCGCGGGCCGCCACGATCTGCAGGTGCTCCGGATCATGTCGCTGGTGACGCTGCTGCGTCTGGACTACCTCACCGGCGCACGGCAGGGGCTGGCCGAACGGGCCGACCACTGGGCGGACACGGCGGATGTGCCGGTCTGCCGGCTGGAGGCGCGGCTGCTGGGAGCCCAGCTGAGGCTGGCGGCGGCGGAGAGCGGCGAAGAGCTCGAAGAGCTGCTGCGGACCATCAGCGAGGAGGGGGAGCGCCGCGGCATCATCGCCCTGTGGCTGGAGTCCGCCGCCGCCCATGCCCGGCTGCGGCTCTCCGCGGGGGACGCCGAGGAAGCGCTCGCGCTCACCGAGGACTCCGTACGGCTGATCACCGGCAAGTCCATGTGGGTCTGGGCCACGGAGACGGCGTCCGTGCGGGTGGCGGCGCTGGCGGCGGCCGGGCGGCTGACGGAGGCGGAGCAGTTCGTCGCCGCCTTCGGGGAGGGGATCCTCGGGCGGGACGCCCCGGCGGCACGGTCGGCGCTGGAGGAGTGCCGGGCGCTCTGCGTCGAGGCGCGGGGGGAGTTCGAGGCGGCCGCCCGGGCGTGGGGCGAGGCGGCCCGGGCGTGGTCGCAGCTGCCCCGGCCGCACGAGGAGGCGCTGGCCCGGGAGGCCGCCGAGCGCTGCACCCGGGCCGCTCGGGGGGTGTGGCGCGGCGGCCGGCGCGGCTACGGGAGCAGGCTGTCGCCGCGCGAGCTGGAGGTCGTGCGACTGGTGCTGCAAGGAAAGACGAACCGTCAGATAGCGCAGGAGTTGTCGCGGTCGCCGAGCACGGTGGCCGCGCAGCTGAAGTCCGCCATGCGCAAGCACGGAGTGACGTCCCGGACCGCGTTGGCGGTGAGCGTGACACAGGCGGGTCTGGACTGAGACGCGGGCGCGTCGTCTCCGCGTCGCCGATGTTTAACCCATCTGCCCAATCGCAAGCGTCCGTTCACCCGGCCGATACTCACCGGGGCCGGGTCCGCCAGGGACGCGGCGACGGAGGGGCGTTCATGTGCGGTGCAGCCGAGGTGAGCGCGTGCGGTCACGGACCGTACGGCGAACACGACGAGCCCGAGGGCGCGGACGGGGAGACATCCGACCGCGAGGAGCCCTCCGGCTATGAACCGCTCTGACGCTCTCCCATCCCCGAACGAAGGGTTGCTGTCCATGATGAGACGCGCACGCCTGCGCGCTCCGGTTTCCTTCCTCATAGCCGCCTGCCTCGGTACCTTCGCCGGAGCCCAGACCTCCGCCGTCGCCGTCGACCCGGCGGCAGCGGGGGCCGGGCAGAACACCGCAGGGCGGTCCGCGGCGTCGTTCGCCCCGGGCACCACGCTGGCGGCCCAGCTGGCCGCGGTGCGGGCGAAGCGCGGAGCGCACCAGCCGGCCGCGGCCACCCAGGCGCGAGCCGCCGGCGGCGTCACCCCCGCGTGCGAGGTGCCCAGGTCGAAGAACGAGGCGCGGTGCTTCGCCCTCCACGTCGACGGCACCGAGGCGGGCAAGGGCCTGCGGAGCGCCTCCGACCTTCCCCACGGCCTGACGCCCAGCGACCTGACCAGCGCCTACAACCTGCCCAAGGACGGCGGCGCCGGTGCGACGATCGCCATCGTGGACGCCTACGACAACCCCAACGTCGCGGCGGACCTGGCCGTGTACCGCGCCCAGTACGGCCTGCCGCCGCTGAAGCCCGGCCAGTTCACCAAGGTCAACGAGCGCGGCCTGCAGAGCGACTACCCCGCGGCCGACGAGGGCTGGGCGGCCGAGATCTCGCTCGACGTCGACATGGTCTCGGCGATCGCCCCCCAGGCCTCCATCATCCTGGTCGAGGCCGACACCCCGAGCATCGACAACCTCGGCGCCGGGGTCGACCAAGCGGTGGCCCTGGGCGCGACCTATGTGTCCAACAGCTATGGCACGGCGTACTCGTCGATACCCGGTTCGGGCGAGTCTCCGGACGACGTGCGGTTGTCCAGTCGGTACTACGACCACCCCGGCGCCGCGATCGTGGCCAGCAGCGGGGACGGCAACTACGGTGTGAGCTTCCCGGCGTCGTCGCCGTATGTCACCTCCGTGGGCGGCACCTCACTGGTCCGCGACGCATCCACCGCACGCGGATGGAGCGAGACGACCTGGAACAGCCACGGCGGTGGCCCCGGTTCCGGCTGCTCGCTGGTCCAGCCGAAGCCCGCTTTCCAGAAGGACACCGGCTGCGCACAGCGCACCGTCGCCGACGTCTCGGCGGTCGCCGATCCGGTCACCGGTGTCTCCGTGTACGACACCTTCGGTTCCACCTACGGCACCGGCTGGGCGCAGTACGGCGGTACCAGCGCCGCCTCGCCGATCATCGCCGCGACCTATGCGCTCGCCGGGTCGCTTCCCAGCGGTGTGCACCCCAACAGCTTCCCCTATGCGCACCCGGGCAGCCTCAACGATGTGACCTCGGGTTCCAACGGCACCTGCGAGCCCGCCTATCTGTGCCAGGCGGGGCCCGGTTACGACGGCCCCACCGGCCTCGGGACGCCGAACGGGACCGCCGCGTTCTCCAGCGGACCGTCCGGCCTGCTCAGTGGAACCGTCACGGACGGATCGTCGGGCAAGCCGGTCTCCGGCGCCGAGGTCCGCGTGACCGGTGCGTCGACGGCGAGTGCGGTCACAGGTTCCGACGGCACCTACCGGATGCGGTTGTCGACCGGGTCGTACGAGATCGCTGTCAGCGCCTTCGACTACGACGACCGGTCGGTGGACGGCATCACCGTCAGCGCGGACACCACCAGCACGGCCGACGTCAAGCTGACCGGCACTCCGATGGTGACCGTCAGCGGCACCGTCGCGGACGCATCCGGGCACGGCTGGCCGCTGTACGCCAAGGTCACGGTCGAGAACACCCCTCTCGCGCCCGTCTACAGCGACCCGGTCACCGGCCGGTACTCCGTGCAGGTGCCGGAGAACGGCCACTACACCCTGCACGCCGCTGCCAACTACCGCGGTTACACCGAGCGCGACACCAGTGTGACGACGAAGACCAAGGACAGCGTCCACGACATCGGTCTCACCGCCCAGCTGCTGTCCGAATCCGGCTCCGCGCCCGGCTACACGCAGCAGGCAGAAGGCAGCAATGAGACCTTCGACGGAACCACGGCGCCGGCCGGCTGGAGTGTCGACACCGCGGTGGGAGACCCCTGGCTCTTCGAGCGCGGCTTCTTCAACTACGGGAACTTCGGTCAGGCACATGTGGAGGGCTGGACCGGTGGAAAGCCCGGTGACACCTCGCTGACCTCCCCCGACTTCCAGGTGCCGGCCGGTGAGACGCCGTTCGTGTACTTCAACACCCGTGTCAACGGCGGCCTCGCAACCGTCGAGTACAGCACGGACGGCGGCAGGACCTGGACAACGGGCTGGTCGGAGAGCGGGCTGTACGACAACGGAGCCGGGTTCGCACTGCCCGACAGCGGCAAGGCGGTCTCCGTACGGCTCAAGTTCCGCTACCAGCAGTACACCGGGGGGGCCGGCGCGGCAGCGGGCTGGTTCCTGTACGACGTCCGGGTGGGTGGCGCGAAGCTCGTCAAGCAGCCCGGTGGCCTCGTCGTCGGGAACATCACCGACGGCAACACCGCGAAGCCCATGGACGGTGCGACCGTGGCCGTGGCGAACGGGCCGGCGCAGTCGACGCTCAGTGCGCCCATGGCTGGACGTGCCGGCCGTGAGGACGGCTTCTACTGGTTCTTCTCCCCGTTGACGGGCCGTCAGTCAGTCACCGCGACCATGCCCTTCTACAAGACGGCTTCGGAGAAGGTGAAGCTGGTCGCGGACCGGACCACGGGCGTCGACCTGGCGCTGCACGCCGGCCGGCTCAAGCTCGGCGGCCCGGTCAGCGGGACCGTGGCGCAGGGGGGTTCGGCGACCCGTGACCTCACCCTCACCAACACCGGCGACGCGCCCCTCAAGGTGAAGCTCGACGAGTCCACCGGCACGGCGGCCCCGGCCTGGACCGCGGCCGGGTCCCTGCCCACTGAGGGCTCCGGCATGGTCGGCGGCAGCAGTGACGGCACGCTGTACGCGGGCCTGGGTTCGGGCGTCGACGCCTACGTACCGACGGCGGCGTTCTACGCCTACGACCAGGCCGGCCGTGTCTGGCGGCAGAAGGCCGACGCACCCTCTGCGGTCGCATCCGCATCCGGCGCCTTCATCGGCGGCAAGTTCTATGTCACCGGTGGCTACTGGGTCGCGCCGGACTTCTCGTCGCTCGGGATCGAGACCAGGACGCAGGTCTACGACCCCGCCACCGACACCTGGGCCATCGCAGCCGACAACCCCGACGCACTGGCGGGCGCCGGTACCGCGGTGCTCGACGGCAAACTGTATGCCGTCGGCGGCATGACCACGGAGGACGCCTTCCACGCCACCGTCAGCGTCTACGACCCCAGGACGAACAAGTGGAGCGCGGTCCACTCCTACCCTGAGCGCGTCTACGGAGCGTCGTGCGGCGCGATCGCCGGCAAGCTCTACTGCGCCGGCGGCGTGACCAACCTCAGCAGCGGCGGTTCCGGAGGCCGGGAGGTCAAGGATGCCTTCGTCTACGACCCTGCCCGTGACTCCTGGACCCGGATCGCCGACCTGCCGATCGACATGGCCCAGTCGGCGTACGGCGTGGCCGACGGAAGGCTGCTGGTCTCCGGTGGATTCACGGCCAACGCCTCGGACGTGACCGGCCAGGCATACGCCTACGACCCGGCGATGGACTGGTGGTTCCCGCTGCCCGGCGCTCAGGAGGGGCGGAACAACGCGGTCGGCGTCGTCGGGGCAGGGGGCTTCCACGCCATCGGCGGTACAGGTCCCGATCTGTCCGCGTTGGCGACCGTCTCGGTGCTGTCCGGCTACGACACCGCGGAACCGGTGGACGTTCCCTGGCTGTCGGAGAGCAGGACCGTGCTGACCATCCAGCCGGGCCGGCAGGCGACCGTACGGGTCAGGCTGGACGCCCGGGGTGCGGTGCCGGCCCGGCCGGGGACCGTCTCGGCGTCGCTGGGATTCGAGATCGACGGGCCCTACGGCGCGGGCACCGTGCCGGTCTCGATGACGGTGCAGCCGCGCGGCCACGGGGCTGTCGGCCAGCACTGACACGCGCCGGCGGGGCGGTGGGACCGGGTGCTGTGCACCCGGTCCCACCGTTTTCCGGCTGTGCGGGCGCCGTCCATGGCCGGGTGGGGGCCCGGCCGGTCCCGGACCTCGCCTCGTCGGCGCGGCGCCTGGCCGCTGCCGACGTCCGGACGGCCGCGCCCTCCCCGGGTTTCGCACCGACGCCCGGGTGCCCCGGGTCACTGCTCCGCGGTGAGTTGCCGCAGTCCGTGTTCCAGCAGGGCGAAGGCGTACTCCGCGTCGGCCGGCGCACCCGGGCAGCGCTCGTCGGCGGGCTCCCCGTAGGCGATGCGTTCGGCGTTGTCCTGGGCCAGCGCCCACTGCACCGAGACGATCTGGACGGCGGCGAGCCGCGCGGTGAGTTCCGGAATGTCCGCCGTCTCCCGCAACGCCTGGGCGAGTGCGCGTTCGGCGCCGGTCTTGAACCGCTCCATCCGGGCCACCAGCGAGGGGGCGTCGAGGATCATCCGGTGGACCCTGCGCACCTGGGGGTGGTCGTTGAGCCCGGTGATCGGGTCCCGGTCGCGCAGCCCCTGGAGGAAGTCTCGCGCAGCGCGGTCAGCGGGGCGGTCCGGGCCGGCCGGGCGCGTACCACCCGTGCCGGCAGGGGGGAGCCGACTCCGGAGGCTCAGGTGTGCTTGCGCTGGTCGTCGGTGCCGATGATCTGTGCGCCGGCCGGGACGTCGGTAAGGAGAAGACGGCGAACGCCAAGTCCTATGGGTACACGGGCAGCATGCGGGACGCCGAGTACGACCACCTGATCTCGTTGCAGCTTGGCGGCGACCCCAACGACCCAGGGAACCTGTGGGTGGAGCCGCCGTCCCCGGGACACGGGTCAGGTGCCGGCCCGAACAACCCGAAGGATGCCGTGGAGACCCACCTGCACACGGCGATCTGCGGCGGCACCGTCACCCTCGCTGCCGCACAACAGGCCACCAGGACTGACAGCCCTTCAGAAAACGTCTTGACCGAGATAATCTCAACTCGTACGATCCCTCGGTGATCTCACCTCCACCCGCGTTCACGGAGCTCCTTCCCGAGGCGGCTCCACCGCCGGACATGGCGCTCTACCAGTTGCCCACCGGTACCTACGACGTCAGGGCGTGGTTCGCGTTCAAGGGCGGCTCCTTCCGTGACAAGCGCCGCTTCGCCGCAACAGCCGTCCTCGTGAGGCATCCCCAGGGCGATCTTCTGATCGATGCGGGCTTCGGCGCCGACGTCGCGGCGCACATGCGGACCCAGCCCTGGTTCGCACGCGCCCCCTACCACGCGACCAGCACCGTCAACGACCAACTCGATGCGGTTGGGTACGACCGCGAGCGGCTGAGCGGCGTGCTCGTTACCCACGCCCACTGGGACCACGTGGGCGGTCTCGACCAGCTTCGCGTGCCCGTCTGGATCAACCCGAGCGAACTGCGGTACGCCGCCGAGGACCGCGACGGAAGAGTCTTCCAGGCCGTGTCGAAGGAACGTGAGATCCACCAGTACCAATTCGAGGACAAGCCTTATCTCGGCTTTCCCGCCAGCTACGACGTGTACGGCGACGGCTCGGTGGTCGTGGCACTGGCCGGCGGTCACACGACGGGATCGGTGATCGTCTTCGTCACCTTGCCGACCGGCAAGCGCTACGCCTTCATCGGCGACCTGACCTGGCAGCTCGAGGGAGTCACGCGGCTGGCCGAGCGCCCGCTGCTGCTGCGCAAACTCGCCGACAGCGATGAAGAACAGGTGCGCGAGGGCCTGCGCCGGATCGCTTCCTTCGCCGGACGGATGCAGGTCGTGCCCGCCCACGACCTCGGCTCCTACGAAGGAATTCCTCTGCTGTCTCCGGGCTCCACCTCCGGCTAGGCGGCCCAAGCAGGAGCCGGCCGGGGGCCGGGATCGCCGAGCAGGAGACGGAGCGTACGGTTCTGCCATGCGAAGTCACCCATCGTCCGGCCGGTCCGCCGAAGACCCGGCCGCGGCTGACGGTCTGCGGCCCTCGGCCGACTCCGAGATCACTTGGCTTCTGCACCGCGCAGCGCAACGCCTGCGCAACGCCACGGGCGAACAAGCCGAAGCGCACGGCATCACGCTCCGCGAGTACATCATCCTGACCGCCATCGACCAGAACCCGAACCTGACCCAGATCGAGTTGGGAACCTCTCTCGGCCTGGACAAGACCACGCTGATGAACCAACTCGGCCGACTCGAGCGGATGGGCCTGATCATCCGCCGCGTCGATCCGCGCGACGCACGAGCGCGCATACCGCAGAACACCGAGGCCGGAAGCGCTCTACGTGCCGAGGTCGCGGACTCATGCGAGCGCGTCGAGGCGGCGATGCTCAACGGGTTCAGCGAAGAGAGTGTCAGCGCATTTCGGCGCATGCTCTTCGAGATCATCGGCGACACTCGCGACAAGGGGTCGTGCCTGTAGTCCCGGGCGGTGCGCCGACCGCGAGGACGGAACCTGTCCGTGCGACCAGCCCACCCATCAGGTCGATCACGTCGGGGCGACCTCACCAGGCTGCGCACCGAAATACCGTCTCCCTCCTTCAACGGCTTCCACCTCTGGCCCGCGTTCGTCCCCATGGACGCGATCGCTGCCGCAATGACCGCGATCGACCTCGCCGGGTTCGCCCACCCAAGGGGGCCCACGCCTTGCCGCCCCGCCCGCCGCAGAGGCGTAGAGCGCGTTGCTCCCGGTCGCCGCCTTCGGCGACCGTTCGGGACGGTGCGGGGGTACCCGCGCTAGTCCTGGGTGAAGACGCCCGCCGTCGCGATGTCGACGCGTCGGCGTGCGGCTGCTTCGTCGTCGTGGAACCGATCGACCCCCCATGACAGTGCCGTGATCAGCTCGAACACCTCGTCCGCGGTCACCCCCTCGACTACCTCGCCGCGAGACCGCGCCGCATCGAGCAGGACCGCGGTGCGGGCGATGAGGGGCGAGCAGGCGGCGTTCATGGACGATTCCGGGTCCTCGCGAGCGTTGGCGATGCAGGAAGGCAGGTCGTGCCAGATGCGCAACTGCCAGGTGAGGCGTGCCAGCCATTCCCTCAGGGCCACTCGCGGACTGAGGGTGCGGGACAGTTCGTCAGCCTCGGCCAGCGCCGCTTCGATGCCGGCCTGAATGACCGCGGCGAGCAGATCGTCGCGGGTCGGGAAGTTCCGGTAGAGCGTGGCGTTTCCCACGCCCGCGCGGGCGGCGATGCCGTCGAGGGAGGCGAGCACGCCGTCAGACTCGAAGGTCTCGCGTGCCGCGCGCAGGATCGCGTCGCGGTTGCGCTGGGCGTCGGCGCGCGGCGCCTTCGCGCCGGCGCCCCGGGCAGGTGCCAAGACTTCCACCTCCGGCCGGTTGACTAAGTGGGGAGTATCCCCACATAGTGATATGGGGACACTCCCCACTTAGTCGAGGAGTATAGATGAACCAGTCGCTCCAGGGCCGCACGGTGCTGGTGACGGGCGCGAACGGAGGCCTCGGCGAGCAGTTCGTGCGCCAGGCGCTCGAACGCGGCGCCGCGAAGGTCTACGCGACGGCCCGCACACCAAAGGCATGGGACGAGCCCCGGGTCCGCCCGCTGTCGCTCGACATCGCCGACCCCGATCACGCCACCCGCGCCGCCACCGCGGCGCCTGATGTCGACCTGCTGATCAACAACGCGGCCATCGCGCCCGACAACGATTCCATCCGCGGGCCGGAGGACGAGCTCCGGCGGATCTTCGAGACCAACTTCTTCGGAACCCTCCGGGTGGCCAACGCGTTTGCTCCGGTGCTCGGCACGAACGGCGGCGGGACGCTCCTGAACATCTTGTCCTCCGCCGCGTGGGTGAGCATGCCGACCGGCTACGCAGCCTCGAAGGCGGCCATGTGGTCGGCGACCAACGCGCTGCGGCTGGCTCTGCAGGAGCAGGGTACCCAGGTGATCGGCCTGGTCGTCGGCATGATCGACACTCCGATGTCGGCGCGGTGGGCTGTTCCCAAGGTCAGTGCCGCAAGCGTGGTCGCCCAGGCCTACGACGGGGTCGCCGACGGCTCCCTCGAGGTGCTCGCCGACGAGCAGACACGCGAGCTGAAGACCAGGCTCGGCACGAAGGCCGAGGACTTCTACCCCTGGATCCACGACCAGCTCCGAGCATATGCATCCTGATTCAGGCGCGGGGAGCGGACGATCCGGGCACAGCGCCGCGGTTCGTCGGCTCCCCGGCAGGCGCGCTGGGGGGACGCGTCTGGGCACTGCACGGCCCGTCCCTCGCACACCGGCGGGAACGGTCTCGGCATGGAGCCCTTTCCAACCTGACGGCGAGGCGTGCTCCGGTTGCTGATGGACTGTACGAAGTGGCGGAGCTCCTGGTGGACGGGTTCACGACCAAGATCGCCCGAGGCGCCTCCGGTGCTTGTCCACCCTCGCCGACCGCGTCGAGGTTCCGCGATTGATCTGGCTGGTGCTGTGACCGCACAGGTTCACGGGTCGGTCAGGCCGCCGCGGTGAGTGGGTGTCCGCTCCAGCGGATGCCCTTCTCGCTGCGGACGCGAGCGCGCTCCTTGCGCTGAGCGGCGAAAACGTCGGGGTGGCGGGCGGTTGGGTTGCGCCACCGCAGAGAGGCGTGCGGCGCTCGGGTCTGGACGGCGTTGTTGCGGTGGTTGGAGTTCGCGATCGTGAACTGTCGCAAGAGTCCGAAGTATGCCTCGATCGGGTTGGCCCAGGACGCGTAGGTCGGGGTGAAGCACAGCTCGACGCGGATCTTCCTCGCCCAGCGCCGGATCGTCTGGGCGGGGAGGTTGTCCAGGATGACATAGACAGGAGGGCCGCGCGGCTCGAGCGGAGGGCGGCCAGGGTGTTGTCGGTGCCCTTCTTGCGGCGGTTGACGCCCCAGAGGGTGCCGTCGCCGATCGAGTAGCAGTCGTGGAAGTAGCGGACGCCGTGGGTGCGGTGGTAGGTCGCGGGGTGCCGCTCGGGTGACCGGCGCGGGCCCAGCCGGATCCGGTGGTGGGGAGGATGCCGAATGGGCCGAACTCGTCGAACGCGTAGACACGGTCGGGGAAGCGGTCAAGGACGTGTTCGATGGGGTCGAGCATGGCGTCGCGGTCGGGGTCGGGTGATTTCTTCCAGGTTTTGGTGCGCTGGAAGGTGATGCCGCGGCGGGCGAGCAGGCAGCGTAACGCCTCGCGGCCGACCCGGGTGACGCGCCCGTGGACTTTGCGCAGGCAGGCCGACGAGTTTGCGGGTGGACCAGCGGGCAGCAAGGCCGCCCTGGCCCTACCGCTCGCCACGCCTGGACGGGCTGCGCCGCCCCACCTCCGAGGGCGACTGATCAGGCGTGAGCAGAGCTTCCGGCCGGTACTTCGGGCGAATGCGCCTCGGCCCGGTGGTCACCATGCGCCTGCCCGTAAGGCGTCAGGCGGCCCGGAAGTGGCTGGCGTGTGCCTGAAGTGGCCCTCGATGGAGTGGCTCGGCCGCCGTCCCAGTCAAGAGGACATGTTCGCGGCGCGCGTCTGCAGGTCGCTCAGGGCGGCGTGGGCGAAGGGCGGGAACGGTTCGTCGTCGTTCGCCTTCATCCAGCGTTCGAATGCGACGGTGAAACTCAGCATCCCCATTTCCGCGCCGAGTCGGGCGGTCAACTCGTCCGCGCCCCGCTCGCTCAGCGCCGCACTGATCGCTCCGGCGATCTTGGCGTGTTTGAGCAGCCCCCGCTCCTGCGCCTCGGTGTTCGCCGCGACCACCGATCTGCGCTGGGCGGCTCTGCTCCGGCGCTCCGGGGTCATCACGGCGCAGGCCGCTTCCAGCGCGGCCCGCAGGCATTGGGGAAGCGTCGCGTGCGCGGGGGCGGTGCGGATGGCGTCGGCGAACAGGTCGGCCAGCACGTCCTCGCCGCCGAACAAGACTTCCCGTTTGTCGGCGAAGTGCCGGAAGAACGTGGCGCGGTTCAGGCCGGCGCGGTCCGCGATCTGCGCGACGGTCGTCTGTTCGTACCCGTTCTCCGCGAACAGATCCAGCGCGGCCGCCTCCAGGCGTTCGCGCGCATCCGGTGCCCATCTGCTCACGGGGCCATCGTAGGCGATGCGATCAGATCGCATCGCCATCGATGTTGATGCGACTCGGTCGCATGGCGTGTAAGGTTGATGCGACTGGATCGCATCGGCGCTTCTGGCGCGGCCCCGAGCCGTGCACCGCCGTCATCCCAAGAAGCACGACCAAGGAGAGATCTTCATGCGCGTCTTCGTCACCGGAGCCTCCGGCTGGATCGGCTCGGCCGTCGTTCCCGAGCTCATCGGCGCCGGGCACCAGGTCCTCGGGCTGGCCCGCTCCGACTCCGCCGCCGAAAGGGTCGCCGCGGCCGGTGCCGAGGTGCTGCTCGGAGACCTGAACGATACGGACGTCCTGCGCGCCGGCGCCCTCAGGTGCGACGGTGTCATCCACCTCGCCTACCTCGTGCCCAGCGTGAGCGAGGCCGCGACGCAGACCGACGCGGCGGCGATCGAGACGTTCGTCGGCGCTCTGGCCGGCTCCAGCAAGCCCCTGGTCATCTCCGGCGCGACGCTTCGCACGCCCGGCCGGCCCGCGACCGAGCGCGACGAACTCGTCGCCGCCGGGCCCGTCGCCGCCCGCATCCGCAACATGCAGGCTGCTCTCGCCGCCGTGGATCGCGTGGTCCGGGTCGTCCTGGTCATGCTGCCCCGTTCGGTGCACGGCGAGGGGGAGCGCCACGGTTTCGTTCCCCAGCTCATCTCCATGGCCCGGGCGAAAGGCGTCTCCGGCTACATCGGCGACGGAGCGAGCCGCTGGCCCGCCGTCCACGTGAAGGATGCCGCTCGTCTCTACCGGCTGGCCATCGAGCAGGCTCCCGCCGGGTCGGTTCTCAACGCCGTCGCCGACGAGGGCGTGCCCGTTCGTGAGATCGCTGAGGCGATCGGCCGAAATCTGGGTCTGCCTGTCCGATCCCTGCCCGACGACGAATTCGCCGGGATGTTCGTGCCCCTTCTCACCACCGACATGCCCGCCTCCAGCGCCCTCACCCAGGATCTCCTGGGCTGGAAGCCCGCCCACCCCGGGCTCATCGAGGACATCGACCTGGGCCACTACTTCAACTGATCCGCACCCGGAACGGCCGAGCGGATCGGGCATCGGACGGCATCGAGGGCGAGAGCGTGAGCGGACCGACAGAAGGACCCTGGTGTGACGGAGCGGTCGTTTTGACGGGGGCTGAGGTTCGGGTCTGGGGTTTTGTCTTCGGGGTGGGAGATGGTTTCGGGGTAGGTGATCAGGTCGCGGGGGAGGCGTTGCCGGGTGCGTCGTGGGGGTCGTGGTGGACCTCCCACTTGCCGTTCTTGCCGACGACGGGGGAGCGGCGGCCGCGGT
>NZ_LIQR01000164.1 GCF_001418575.1 Peterkaempfera griseoplana | reverse complement strand
AGGCCGTGCACCGCCGTCCGGGGCCCCGCACCCTGAGGCCGCGGGGCCCCGGACGGCGGTGCACGGCCTTGTCCCGTCCGGGGGTCCGCGGGGATGCCGGGGGTTCCTAGACTTCCGGTGTGAACGACACACTCAGCGACGCCGCGCTCGTCCTGGTCTTCATCCTGATCGGCGGTCTCTTCAACGTGGCCGAGATCGCGCTGATCTCGCTCCGGGAGGGCCAGATCCGTACCCTCGCGGAACGGGGCACCAAGCGTGCCAGCCGGGCCGCGCACCTGGCGGGGGACCCCAACCGGTTCCTGGCCGCTGTGCAGGTCGGGGTGACCTGCATGGGCTTCCTGTCGGCCGCCTTCGGCGCGGAGACCCTGGCCCACAAGGTCGCCCCGCTCTTCGAGAAGCTGGGGCTGGCGGCCGGGCTCGCCGACACGGTGGCGCTGGTGGTGCTGACGCTGGTGATCTCCTATGTCTCCCTGGTGCTGGGGGAGCTCACCCCCAAGCGGATCGGGCTGCAGCGCGCCGAGCCGATCGCGCTGCTGGCGGCGCCGGCGGTGGACGTCATCTCGATCGTGCTGCGTCCCGCGATCTGGCTGCTCTCCCGCTCCACCAACCTCATGGTGCGGGTGTTCGGCGGCGACCCCAAGGCCGGCCGGGACGCCATGTCCTCGGAGGAACTGCGCGGCCTGGTCGCCTCCAACACCGAGCTGGGCGCGGACGAGCGGCAGCTGATCGCGGAGGTGTTCGCGGCAGGGGAGCGGCAGCTGCGGGAGGTGATGGTGCCCCGAACCGAGGTGACCTTCCTGGACGCGGACCGGCTGCTGGACGACGTACGGGCCGAGGTGGGCCGCTATCCGCACTCCCGCTACCCGGTGGTGGAGGGCTCCTATGACGCGGTGGTCGGCTTCGTGCACGTCCGCGACCTGTACCGGCCGGACGACGGGGAGGGGGCACGGGCCCGTACGGTGCGTGACCTGGCCCGGCCGGTGAAGCTGCTGCCGGACACCAACCGGGTGCTGCCGTCCATGTCGGAGATGCGCCGCGAGGGGCACCACATGGCGATGGTGGTCGACGAGTACAGCGGCACCGCGGGCATCGTCACCCTGGAGGACCTGCTGGAGGAGGTCATCGGGGAGATCCGCGACGAGTACGACCAGGTGGCGACCGCGACGCTGCGCCTGGCGGGCGGCGGTATGGAGGTGGACGGCCTGCTGAACCTGTCCGACTTCGCCGAGGAGACCGGGGTGGAGCTGCCGCCGGGCCCCTATGAGACGGTGGCCGGCTTCACGGTGGCCGCGCTGGGGCGGCTGCCCTCGGTGGGCGACCAGGTGGCCACGGAGGGCGGTTGCCGGCTCACCGTGGCGAAGCTGGACGGGCGCCGGATCGCCCGGGTGCGGATCAGCCGCTTCGGCGGCACCGTCGCCGCGACGGGACAGGAGGCGGCCCCCGGTCGCCCGGGGGCCGCTGGGGAGTCGCATCCCTGAGCCACCCTCAGGCCGGGACGCGCCCCGTTCTGTGGCCCGGTCCGTCGCCCCGAGCGGCTGGGGCGACGGACCGGGCGTCTGTCGGCGACCGGTGCCGCGGTCGCGGCCGGCCGGGCGGGCCCGGCTCGGTCCTGCTGGCCGGCTCCCGGCCGGGTGGTTCCGGTGGTGGACGGCGGTTCGGTGCTGCCCCGCGAGTGCGGAGCCGGACCCTCCCCTTGAGTTGCAGCTCGAAAGTTTCGAAGAATGCTTCGCAAGTTCCGGGAAATTTAGGGCCTTCCTTTCGGTCGGGTCAACCCCCCTGCAGGGATGAATCCCACGAGTTTGCGGGCGGGGCCGTGTGAGGGGGCGTTCGCCGGGCGGTCGAGGCCAGGGGTGACGCCCGGTCGGCCCGGAACCCGGTTTCGGAAGTTGCGGCGTGCCCGGCGGTCGACCTCCCCGTGCGCCGCCCGCCGCGCCCTCCCGGCGGCCGCCCCCCGCGGTCCTCCCCCGCGGCCGCGGCGCGGCCGGACCGGGCCGCGAGGTCCGGGCCCACCTGCGCAAATGTGATGAGTGGGATGCCGGCGCCGAGTGGTCCCGCTTTCCTGCGAGAATGGGCGGCATGGTCACTGATCGCCCCCGCGTGCTCTCCGGCATCCAGCCCACCTCCGGCTCGTTCCACCTGGGGAACTACCTGGGTGCCGTACGCCAGTGGGTGGCCCTGCAGGAGACCCATGACGCGTACTACATGGTGGCCGACCTGCACGCCATCACCGTGGAGCAGGACCCCGCCACGCTCCGTGAGAACTCCCGGGTGTCGGCCGCCCAGCTGCTGGGTGCGGGCCTCGACCCCGACCGCTGCACCCTCTTCGTCCAGTCGCACGTGCCCGAGCACGCCCAGCTGGGCTGGGTGGTGAGCTGCCTGACCGGGTTCGGCGAGGCGTCCCGGATGACGCAGTTCAAGGACAAGTCGGCCAAGCAGGGCAGCGAGCGCACCTCGGTGGGCCTCTTCACCTACCCGCTGCTGCAGATCGCGGACATCCTGCTCTACCAGGCCAACGCGGTGCCGGTGGGCGAGGACCAGCGTCAGCACCTGGAGCTCACCCGGGACCTCGCGGTGCGGTTCAACACCCGGTTCGGGAAGACCTTCACCGTGCCGGATCCGTACATCGTCAAGGAGACCGCCAAGATCTTCGACCTCCAGGACCCGGAGATCAAGATGTCCAAGTCGGCCTCCTCGCCCAAGGGCATCGTCACCCTGCTGGACGACGCCAGGACCAGCGCCAAGAAGCTCAAGAGCGCGGTGACCGACACCGACACCGTGATCCGCTACGACGAGGAGAAGAAGCCCGGCGTCTCCAACCTGCTCTCGATCTACTCCGCGATCACCGGCCGCCCGGTGAGCGATCTGGAGCAGCACTTCGAGGGCAAGATGTACGGGGCGCTGAAGACGGAGCTGGCCGACGCCTTCACCGAGTGGGTGACCCCGTTCCAGCAGCGGACCCGGGCCTATCTGGACGACCCGGCCGAGCTGGACCGGGTGCTGGCCAAGGGCGCCGGCAAGGCCCGCGAGACCGCGGCGGGCACCCTGGCCGACGTCTACGACCGGGTCGGTTTCCTCCCGGCGAGGCACTGACCCGCATGGCCACCGGACCCTCACCGGCCGGCGACGACCCCGCGGCGATGCCGCGGGACGTCGTCATCGGCGTCTCCATAGCCGTCCCCGACCCCTGGGGCAAGGAGATCCAGGACGCCCGGGACGACTTCGGCGATCCGCTGGCGCGCTCCATACCGACCCATGTGACGCTGTTGCCGCCCACCGAGGTGGCGGTCGACGACCTGCCCGCCGTGCAGCGCCATCTGAGCGCCGTGGCCGCGCGCCACCGGACGTTCCGGATGCTGCTGCTCGGCAGCGGCACCTTCCGGCCCGTCTCCCCGGTGGTCTTCGTGCGGATCGAGGAGGGCATGCAGGAGTGCCGGCAGGTGGAGGCGTCGGTGCGGTCCGGGCCGCTGGCCCGGGAGCTGAACTTCCCCTTCCACCCGCACGTCACGGTGGCGCACAACCTCACTGACGAGCAGCTGGACCGGGCCCACACGGAGATGAAGGGGTTCCGGGCGGTGTTCGACGTGCCCGGGTTCAGCCTCTACCGCTTCGGTGCGGACGAGGTGTGGCGCCCGCTGCACTCCTACACCTTCGGCGGCTGAGCGGCCCGCCGGGCAACACCGGGTGACCGGCGGGTGTCGCGCAGGGTTACACCAGGCCACGTTCACCCCTCCACGGGCGTATCCCTTGGGCCGAACGGTCGTTGAGGCAGGTGACCCGACTCGCGCGCCTGCCTGCTGCGCCTTCGACCCGATCTGGATGCCCATGCCCCGGTTCAGCATCATCGTCCCCGCGTACAAGGTCCAGGCGTACCTGGGCCAGTGCATCGACTCGGTCCTCACGCAGTCGTACGAGGACTTCGAGCTGATCGGTGTCGACGACCGCTCCCCGGACGGCTGCGGCCGGATCTTCGACGAGGCAGCCGCCCGCGACCCGCGCGTCACCGTGCTCCACCTGCCGGAGAACGTCGGCCTCGGCCGTGCCCGCAACGCCGGGCTGGAGGTCGCCACCGGCGAGTACCTGCTCTTCCTGGACAGCGACGACACCCTCACCCCGGGCGCCCTGCGCGCGGTCGCGGACCGGCTCGCCGAATGCGACGACCCGGAGATCCTGGTCTACGACTACGCGCGCTCCTACTGGAACCACAAGGTGCGCCGCAGCAGGGACGCCGAACTCTTCTCCCGCCCCGGCCCGCAGGTCTTCCCGGTGGACGAGCGCCCCGAGCTGCTCGGGCTGCTGATGGTGGTCTGGAACAAGGCCTACCGGCGCGACTTCGTGGAGCGGCAGGGGCTGCGCTTCCCGCCCGGCTACTACGAGGACACCCCCTGGACGTACCCGGCGATGCTCGCCGCCGAGCGGATCGCCCTGCTCGACCGGGTCTGTGTGCACTACCGCCAGCGGCGCCAGGGCAACATCCTGGGCACCAGCAGCCGCAAGCACTTCGACGTCTTCGACCAGTACGACCGCGTCTTCGCCTTCCTTGACGCCCGCCCCCAGCTGGAGCGCTGGCGGCCCGTGGTCTACGGCCGGATGCTGCACCATCTGCACACCGTGGTCAGCCGCCCCGACCGGGTTCCGGCCGACGCCCGCCCCGAGTACTTCCGCCGCGCCGCCAGGCACTGCCGCCGCCACCGTCCGGCCGGCTACCGGCCCGCGCCCGGGCCGGAGGCGGCCCGGCTGCGGCTGCTGGCCGGCGGCCGGCGGCGCACCCATGCGGTGCTGCGCGCCCTGGAGTGGGTGCGCCGCACCGCCCCGGTGGCCGTACGGCGGCTGCGGCACGCCCTGGGGCGGCCGGTGCTCGGCGCCTACCAGCGCCTCCAGCAGCGGCTGCCGATCCGCCGTGACCTGGCCGTCTTCGCGTCCTACTGGAACCGCGGACCGTCCTGCAACCCCGCGGCCATCCATGCCAAGCTGCGGGAACTCGCCCCGCACATCGAGACCGTCTGGGTGGTCGACCGGCGCCGCCGCGCCGAGGTGCCGCCCGGGGTGCGCTTCGTCCACCCGGGGTCGCGCGGCCACCGGGCCGCGATGGCCAGGGCCCGCTGGTTCGTCAACAACGTCAACTTCCCGGACTCCGCGGTCAAGCGCCCCGGCACGGTGCACCTCCAGACCCACCACGGCACCCCGGTGAAGTCCATGGGCCTGGACCTGCAGCCCTACCCCGCGGCCAGGATGGACTTCGAGCGGCTGCTGGACCGGGTGGACCGCTGGGACTACAGCCTGAGCAGCAACCGCTTCTCCACCATCGTCTGGGAGGGCGCCTACCCGGCGGGCTACACCACCCTCGAGTACGGCTATCCACGCAACGACGTCTTCCACACCGCCACGGCCCAGGACGTCCTGGACGCCCGCGCGGAGCTGGGCATCCCCGACGGCGCCGTGGTGCTGCTCTACGCCCCCACCCACCGGGACTACCGCTCCACCTACCGGCCGCGGCTGGACCTCCCCGCCCTGATGCAGGCCCTCGGCCCCGGCCATGTCCTGCTCACCCGGATGCACTACTTCCACGACCGGCAGGAGAGTGCCGGGACCGACGCCGGGACCGACGGCATCATCGACGTCTCCGGCCACCCCTCCGTGGAGCGGCTCTGCCTGGCCTCGGACGCCCTGATCACCGACTACTCCTCGGTGATGTTCGACTACGCCAACCTCGACCGGCCGATCGTGGTGTACGCCGACGACTGGGAGGTCTACCAGGAGACGCGCGGCGTCTATCTCGACGTGCTCTCCGGGCGCCCGGGGGAGACCCCCGGCGCGGTCGCCCGCGACCAGCAGCAGCTGATCTCGGTGCTCACCGGCGGCGCCTGGCGGGACGAGGCCGCGACCGCGCTGCGGGCCGCCTTCCGGGAGCGGTTCTGCGCCTTCGACGACGGCCGGGCCGCGGAGCGTGTGGTACGCCGGGTCTTCCTGGGCGAGACCGAGCCGCTGCCCTTCGTCCCGCTCGCCGACCGCACCCCCGCC
>NZ_LIQR01000163.1 GCF_001418575.1 Peterkaempfera griseoplana | reverse complement strand
GTGTCGGGGCGGTGCGGGGGTAGGGGGTGCGGGCGTACTGTGGTGGCCGCGAATCCCCGGGGCTGCTGTGAGCGGCGCACTTCTGTGTCGTATGTCCGGAACGTCCCCTAATGTGACGCTGCCGTGAGGTCGCGGCGGACCGTGGGAGTCCGCAGCGAGCGAACCGTCCGATGGGAAGGGGATCGATGGAGCAGCGCACCGTCGTCCGTTGTGCCGAAGGGCACCTGTTCAGCACCAGCACGTTCCCGATGCAGCATCTCGGCCCCGGGCGGTTGGGGCCGGGGCGGCTGATCCGCTGTCCCCGGTGCGGGCGGTTGCGGAGTTCGGTGCCTGCAGACGTGGAGGCGCTGTCGGTGCGGCAGTTGGCACGGGCGATGCGGCTGGAGGCGCCGGAGTTCCTGGCTTAGGCCTCGGCGGGCCCCGGCGCGGATTGGGCCGGGGCCCGCTGCTGCACGTAACCTCTTTGCGTGCTGCTCTCTGACAAGGACATCAGGGCCGAGATCGACAAAGGCCGGGTGCTCATCGACCCGTATGAGCCGGAGATGGTCCAGCCGTCCAGTATCGACGTCCGGCTGGACCGCTATTTCCGGGTCTTCGAGAACCACCGCTACCCGCACATCGACCCTGCCGTGGAGCAGCCCGATCTGACCCGGCTGGTGGAGCCGGACGGGGACGACGCCTTCATCCTGCATCCGGGTGAGTTCGTGCTGGCGTCGACCTACGAGGTCGTCACGCTCCCGGATGACATCGCGTCACGGCTGGAGGGCAAGTCGAGCCTGGGCCGGCTGGGACTGCTGACGCACTCCACGGCGGGCTTCATCGACCCGGGCTTCAGCGGGCACGTCACGCTGGAGCTGTCCAATGTCGCGACGCTGCCGATCAAGCTGTACCCGGGTATGAAGATCGGCCAGCTGTGCATGTTCCGGCTGACCTCGCCGGCGGAGCACCCGTACGGCTCCCAGCGGCACGGTTCCCGCTACCAGGGGCAGCGGGGCCCGACGCCCTCGCGTTCGTACCTCAACTTCCACCGCACCCAGGTCTGACGGCTCGGGACCGGGCGCGGTGGGCCGGGGCGGCCGGCTGCCGAGCGGCCGGGGCGGCCGGCTCGGCGGGCGCGTGGCCGCCCCGGACGGGTCATGACGTCTTCTTGTTGACGCAGAGTACGTACGACCGGCTGCCCGACTGCTGCTTGAGGGCCGTGTCGGACAGGTTGTTGCACGTTCCCGTCGCGGTGGAGTTCTCCACCACGCGGACCACGGTGTAGTCGGCGTTGTCGTCGGTGCACGCCACCGTGGACACATTCGGGTTGTCCTTGGCGCCGGCCACATGAATGCATTCCCCGACGGCCGCGTGACCTGGTTCGCCGGCGCCGGCAGAGCGCATACCGAACCAGGCCGCGGCCGCCACCGCAACGATGGCGACTGCGGCTATCAGCGGTTTCCTGCTCTTTCGGCGGGGGCCGCCGGTATTGCCGTCGCCGGCCGATGCGGCCGGAGTCGGAAGGGGCGCGCCGTCGGAAGCGTGCCAGGAGTGCTGCGGTGCCGGAGTGGTCATAGAACACGTCCTTGCAGGGTGGTGCGGGGACCTGAGAATCCCGGAACGCTACCGATTCCCTACGCGTTGTGTAAGAGCTGTGCACGCACGGGTGGAGTTCGGTTGCAAAGTCGTGATCTTTTGATGGCGGAAGCCGGGCGTACGCGGATCAGGGAGGGTCATGCCCGCTTCGGTGTGGTGACCGCGGTGAGTTCGGTGCCGTCCGCGGAGAGGGTCAAATCCGCCGTCAGCGAGGTGAGTTCTCCCAGCCGGTGCAGATGGGAGCCTCCGCAGAAGATGGCGGCGGTTCCGGCCGGAAGGTCGCAGGCCCAGCGGCGCCGTGCGGTGAGCTCCGGCCCGGGGACCTCGATCCGGACCGCGGCGTCGGCCCCGACCCAGGCGGCGAGCTGATCGTTGACCGCCCGGGTGATCGCCGGCAGCGCCTCTGCGAGGGCGGGGAACTCCTCGGTGGCCTCCGCGGTGAAGCCCTTCTTCCGCAGCGACTTGCCGAGCCGGTAGACATCGGTGCTCGCCACGGTGTCCATCCGCGAGGAGGACATCGCCAGGCTGTCGAAGTCCGGGTGCCCGAAGGCGTCGCTCCGGCCGGGGTCCTTGCGCCAGCGCGGGGCCAGGGCGGCGTTGAGGGCCAGGGCCAGCAGATGGCAGCCCGTGTGGGCGGCGGAGAGGGCTGCACGGCGGCCGGCGTCGACCCGCAGGTCGGCCACCGTCCCCAGCAGGTCCGCCGCTGCCAAGTCCCCTGCGAGCAGCGCCTCCGGCGGCTCCACCACGTGCAGCACCAGCCATGCCCAGTCCTCGTCGCCGCGCCGCACCGGGATGTCGGCGCCGACCACGATGCCGTCGGAGCCCGGGCCCACGGCCCCGGTGAGGCAGTCGACGACGGCCAGTCCGGTGCCGGCCACGGTGAGGGTGCCGGTGTCGGCGGGCTGGTCCGGCCAGGTGTGGTCCAGCGGGTGGAAGGGGGTGGCCTCGGTGACGATGCCGTACCGTCCGGCGCCCAGGTCGTGGACGGCGACGACCGGTGAACGTCCCTCCGTCGCGCCTGCGGGGAAGCTGACCTGGGTGGAGGTGGTGGGGAGGGGCATACGGGTTCTCCGGGTGGGTGGCGTTGCCAGGGCGTGCTGCGGCCTTGTGGGCCGCACCCATCCTCGCACCGCCCGGGAGCGGCCGGTCAGCTCAGGGTCGGCAGCTTGATCAGGATGAGCAGCGCCACCAGCTGCAGGGCCGCGGCCCCCGCAGCCTTGCCCCAGGGCAGGTCGTGGACGCGGCGGACCATGGTCGTCATCAGCCCGGCGCAGAGCAGCCAGCTGGCCCACCCCAGGACCTGCACAAAGCCCCCGTCGGCGGGCAGGAAGAGCGCGAAGAGCAGCCGGGGGCTGTCGGTGGTCCAGGCGATCAGCGCGGAGAGCCCCACCGTGGGCTGCCACAGGCCGTCGCCCCCCATCTGCCGGGCCAGGGCATGGGTGACCGCGCCGAGGGTCGCACCGGCCGCGATGAAGCCCACGGCCGCACCGACCAGGGTCCAGAGCGCCACCGAGAAGGTGGAGTGCAGCACCTCGCTGCGGGTGTCGCCGAACCCGAAGACCGCCAGTACCCCGTAGACCAGGGAGACGGTCAGCGCGGGCAGCCACACCTGGTGGACCCGCATCCGTTCGAAGGTCTGCGACGGGTTGAGGTACATCCCGGTGAGCAGGTCGCGCCAGTGCAGCCGGGGACCCCCGGTGGGCGGCCCGACCCGGCCGCCGGCCCGGTAGACCGCGACATGGTCCTCACCGGGTGCGGCGTACCCGGGGCCGGCCGGGGGGCCGTAGGGGTGCTCGATGGTGAAGGCCCGGGTGTGGCCGGGGTTGTCCCAGGCGGCCGGGCGCGGAGCCGGCTGCTGCCGCTCGTCGCCGAAGTACTCGGGCATGCCGGTGGGGCTGCCGCCGTACGGGTCGCCGCCGGGGCCCTGGTCGTCGTACGCAGCCCGTCCAGGCTGCTGCTCGCCGCGGTAGCTGCCGAAGGCGCCCGCGGGCGGGGCCGAGGGCGCGCCCGAACCGCTTCCGTGCTGCTGGGACGCGGGGCCCCATCCCTGCCGAGGGTCCGCCCCGCGGCCGTCGTCGTATCCGTTGCCAGCCACGCTCCGACGGTACCCGCAGACGGTGTCGGGGCTGCGCGGTGCCGGGCAACCCGGACCTCTTTGCATCCCACTTGTGACACGTCGCAGGTGGGCGGGCGGTGGCGGCCGCTGCGGGCGGGTGCCGGACGCTGCAGGGTGCGGCGCGGCCCACGGCTGCGGCCGGACCGGGGGACCGGACGTGGAACGGCCCGGCCGGGCGCCGCGGGGATGCGGCGGCCGACCGGGCCGCTGGGTGTCCGGTGCCGGTCTGCGGTGCCGGTCAGGAGTCGGCGGGGTCCCGCTCCTGCCGCTCCGCCTTCCCGGCCTCCTGCTCTGCCTCTTCGGCCTGCTCGGCAGGCTGCTCCGGGGCCTTCTCGCCGGCCTCGGCGGCCTTGGGGGTCGCCGGTGCCTTCTCGGGTTCCGCAGCCTCCGGTGCCTCAGGTGCCTTCTCAGCCTTCGCAGCGTCCGGGGTCTCCGGTGCCGCTGCGGCCTTGGGGGCACCCGCGGCCTCGGGGTCCTTCCCCGGCTCGGCGGTCGCCGCGGTCCGCGGAGCCTCGGCAGCCCCGCCGGCCGCCGTGGAAGCCCCGGCCGTCCCGGCCGTCGTCAGGCTCGGCGCAGGCGCCGCCGCCGTCGGGCTCTGCGCGGTCGTGACCCGGTCCGCCGCCTTGGCGCCCACCAGCGCGGGCTCCGGCTCGGGGTCGGGCTCGGGGAGCGCCTTGACGGAGTCCAGCAGCAGCTGGGCCACGTCGACGACGCGCAGGTGCTCCTTGGCGGCGCCCTCGTTCTTCTTGCCGTTGACCGAGTCGGAGAGCATCACCAGGCAGAACGGGCAGGCGGTGGAGACGATGTCCGGGTTGAGGGAGAGCGCCTCGTCCACCCGCTCGGTGTTGATGCGCTTGCCGATGCGCTCCTCCATCCACATCCGCGCGCCACCCGCGCCGCAGCAGAAGCCCCGCTCCTTGTGGCGGTGCATCTCCTCGTTGCGCAGGCCGGGGACCTTGCCGATGATCTCGCGCGGCGGGGTGTAGACCTTGTTGTGACGGCCCAGGTAGCAGGGGTCGTGGTAGGTGATCAGGCCCTCGACCGGGTTGACCGGGACCAGCTTGCCCTCGTCGATCAAATGCTGCAGCAGCTGGGTGTGGTGGATGACCTCGAAGTGGCCGCCCAGCTGCGGGTACTCGTTGGCGATGGTGTTGAAGCAGTGCGGGCAGGTGGCCACGATCCGCTTGACCGGGGCGTCCTCCAGCACCGTGTTCAGGGTCTCGACGTTCTGCGCGCCGAGCATCTGGAAGAGGAACTCGTTGCCGAGCCGCCGCGCCGAGTCACCGGTGCAGGACTCCTCCTTGCCGAGGATCGCAAACGACACCCCGGCGGTGTGCAGCAGCTCCGCGAAGGCCTTGGTGGTCTTCTTGGCCCGGTCCTCCAGGGCGCCGGCGCAGCCGACCCAGTACAGGTACTCGACCTCGGCCGGGTCGATGTCCTCGCCGATGACGGGGACCTCGATGCCGGTCTCCTTCTTCAGCTCCTTTACCCAGTCCAGGCGGGCCTTGGTGGCCATGCCCCAGGGGTTGCCCTTGTTCTCCAGGTTCTTGAGCATCGTCCCGGCCTCGGTCGGGAAGGAGCTCTCGATCATGACCTGGTAGCGGCGCATGTCGACGATGTGGTCGATGTGCTCGATGTCCACCGGGCACTGTTCGACACAGGCGCCGCAGGTGGTGCAGGACCACAGCACGTCGGGGTCGATGACCCCGTTCTCCTCCAGGGTGCCGACCAGCGGGCGCTCGGCCTCGGCCAGCGCGGCCGCCGGGACGCCGGCGAGCTGCTCGGCGGTGGCCTGCTCCTCGCCCTCCATGTCTCTGCCGCCGCCGGCCAGCAGGTAGGGCGCCTTGGCGAAGGCGTGCTCCCGCAGGTTCATGATCAGCAGCTTGGGGGAGAGCGGCTTGCCGGTGTTCCAGGCGGGGCACTGCGACTGGCAGCGGCCGCACTCGGTGCAGGTGGAGAAGTCGAGGATGCCCTTCCAGGAGAAGTGCTCGACCTGGGAGACGCCGAAGACCGCGTCGTCCGCCGGGTCCTCGAAGTCGATCGGCTGCCCACCGGAGGTCATCGGGCGCAGTGCGCCCAGGGCGACGTCGCCGTCCTCCTCGCGCTTGAAGAAGATGTTGAAGAAGGCGAGGAAGCGGTGCCAGGCCACACCCATGGAGGGGTTGATGCCGATGGTGATCGCCCAGGCGAAGGAGATGCAGATCTTCAGCATCGCGAAGAGGTAGACCAGGTTCTCCAGCGCACCGTGCGACAGGCCGCTGAACGCCCGCGCCAGCGGATAGCTGACGAGGTAGGAGGCCTGGTAGGAGTCCACTCCGGCCAGCGCGCCCTCCAGGCCGCGCAGCAGCATGATGCAGAGGCCGATGCCCAGGATGGTGTACTCGACGTAGAAGGCCTGCCAGGCGATGGAGCCGGCGAAGCGGCTCTTGCGGCCGGCCCGCGAGGGCAGGCTCATCAGCCGGATCACCATCAGCACCAGAATGCCCAGCGTGGTGAGCGTGCCGATCAGCTCGACGAAGACCTCGAAGGGGGCCCAGTCCCCGATGACCGGCAGCAGCCACTCCGCGTCGAAGAGCTGCCCGAAGGCGTTCACCAGGGTGAGCACCAGGGAGAAGAAGCCCACGGCGACGAACCAGTGGGCGACGCCGACGACCCCCCACCTGTTCATCCGGGTGTGACCGAGGAACTCCTTGGCCACGGTCTTGGTGCGCTGCGCCGGGTTGCCGGTACGGGTGTCGTCGGGCTGTCCGACCGTGACGACCTTGTAGATGTACGCGGCCGCGCGGGCGGCGAGCGCGATGCCGATCACGCTGGTGACCAGCGAGATGACGATCGCTGCGAGCTGCATCGGCTGCTCCGTCTCCTCCGGCGGTGGGGTGGTTGGTGGGGGCTGGACTTCTCCCCTCCCTCGGAGTGTACCCATCGGTAACTTAAGAGGGCGGGGCGGGTCGGACACTACTGGGCGGTGTGGTCCGTTCAGAAGATCCCCCGGCTATGGCCGCTGTCACGTAAGGCAACACTCACCCTGCCGGGCGAATCCCGCCACCCGCTGGGCCATCGGCAGGAAACTTGAGCGGGCCTGACTCACCTCTGTTGACAGCGCTGCGCCGGTGAGGCACGCTTGAGCCTGTTCAGCTCAACTTCTGGTGGAGGTATTCAACGATGGCTCGCGCGGTCGGCATCGACCTCGGTACGACGAACTCCGTCGTCAGCGTCCTCGAAGGCGGTGAGCCCACCGTCATCACCAACGCCGAGGGCGCCCGGACCACGCCGTCCGTCGTCGCCTTCGCCAAGAACGGCGAGGTGCTTGTCGGCGAGGTCGCCAAGCGTCAGGCGGTCACCAACGTGGACCGCACCATCCGGTCGGTGAAGCGCCACATGGGCACCGGCTGGAAGGTGAACATCGACGGCAAGGACTTCAACCCCCAGCAGATCAGCGCCTTCATCCTGCAGAAGCTCAAGCGGGACGCCGAGGCCTACCTGGGTGAGAAGGTCACCGACGCCGTCATCACCGTCCCGGCGTACTTCAACGACTCCGAGCGGCAGGCCACCAAGGAGGCCGGTGAGATCGCGGGCCTCAACGTCCTGCGCATCGTCAACGAGCCCACCGCCGCCGCTCTCGCCTACGGCCTGGAGAAGGACGACCAGACCATCCTGGTCTTCGACCTCGGTGGTGGCACCTTCGACGTGTCGCTGCTGGAGATCGGCGACGGCGTGGTCGAGGTCAAGGCCACCAACGGTGACAACCACCTCGGTGGTGACGACTGGGACCAGCGCGTCGTCGACCACCTGGTGAAGACCTTCCACTCCGGCCACGGCGTCGACCTGTCCAAGGACAAGATGGCGCTGCAGCGCCTGCGTGAGGCGGCCGAGAAGGCCAAGATCGAGCTCTCCTCCTCCAGCGAGACCTCGATCAACCTGCCCTACATCACGGCCTCCGCCGAGGGCCCGCTGCACATGGACGAGAAGCTCACCCGGGCCCAGTTCCAGCAGCTGACCGCAGACCTGCTGGAGCGCTGCAAGACCCCGTTCCACAACGTCATCAAGGACGCCGGCATCCAGCTGTCCGAGATCGACCACGTGGTCATGGTCGGCGGCTCGACCCGTATGCCCGCCGTCGCCGAGCTCGTCCGCGAGCTGACCGGCGGCAAGGAGCCCAACAAGGGAGTCAACCCGGACGAGGTCGTCGCCATCGGCGCCGCCCTGCAGGCCGGTGTGCTCAAGGGTGAGGTCAAGGACGTCCTGCTGCTGGACGTCACCCCGCTGTCCCTCGGTATCGAGACCAAGGGCGGCATCATGACCAAGCTGATCGAGCGCAACACCACGATCCCGACCAAGCGCTCCGAGATCTTCACCACGGCCGAGGACAACCAGCCGTCGGTGCAGATCCAGGTCTACCAGGGCGAGCGCGAGATCGCGGCCTACAACAAGAAGCTCGGGATGTTCGAGCTGACCGGTCTGCCGCCGGCGCCCCGCGGCGTCCCGCAGATCGAGGTCACCTTCGACATCGACGCCAACGGCATCATGCACGTCGGAGCCAAGGACCTCGGCACCGGCAAGGAGCAGCGGATGACCGTCACCGGTGGCTCCGCGCTGCCGAAGGACGACATCGAGCGCATGATGCGTGAGGCCGAGCAGTACGCGGACGAGGACCACAAGCGCCGCGAGGCCGCCGAGACCCGCAACCAGGCCGAGCAGCTCGTCTACACCACCGAGAAGTTCCTCAAGGACAACGAGGACAAGGTGCCGGGCGATGTGAAGTCCGAGGTCGAGGCCGCGGTCGCCGACCTCAAGGAGAAGCTCAAGGGCGAGGACGTCGCCGAGATCCGCGAGGCCACCGAGAAGGTCTCCACCACCGCGCAGAAGCTCGGCCAGGCCCTGTACGCCAGCGCCGGTGCCGACGCCGCCGGTGCGGCGGGTGCCGCGGCCGGCCCCGGGGCGGGCGAGGCCCGCGCCGAGGACGACGTGGTGGACGCGGAGATCGTCGACGACGAGAAGCGTGAGGGTGGTGCCGCGTGACCACGGAGGACCCGCAGGGCTTCGCATCGGAGCCCGGCGACGCCTCCGAGGGTGCCCAGGCCGCCGGCGCCGCTGACAAGGCGGCGTCGGAGGCCACCGCGGAGGGCGACGCCGGCGCCGACGCGGGTGCCAAGGGCAGTGGCGCGGACGACGGCGCGGCCGCCGTCCGGCGCCAGCTGGCCGAGCGCACCGCCGATCTGCAGCGGCTGCAGGCCGAGTACCAGAACTACCGCAAGCGGGTGGAGCGGGACAGGCTGACGGTGCGTGAGATCGCCGTCTCCAATGTCCTGGAGAGCCTGATCCCGGTCCTGGACGACATCGGCCGGGCCCGTGAGCACGGTGAACTGGTGGGTGGCTTCAAGCAGGTCGCCGAGTCGCTGGAGACCGTGGTCGCCAAGCTGGGGCTGCAGCAGTTCGGCAAGGAGGGCGAGCTCTTCGACCCGACCGTGCACGAGGCCCTGATGCACAGCTACTCGTCGGACGTCACCGAGACGACCTGTGTGCAGATCCTGCAGCCGGGTTACCGCATCGGTGAGCGCATCATCCGCCCGGCCATGGTGGCGGTGGCGGAGCCGCAGCCGGGTACCCAGTCCACGGCCGCTCCCGACGCGGAGGACGCCAAGGGCGACGGTGCCGAGGAGAGCTGACCGTGCGGGCGCTGCGGAGCCGTGTGCCGGGATCCCCGGTACGCGGTTCCGCGGCGCCGTCGCAGTGACCGAGTGCACCGCCGGAAGGAGGAGTCTCCGTTGAGCACCAAGGACTACGTGGAGAAGGACTACTACAAGGTCCTCGGCGTGCCCAAGGACGCCTCCACGGCAGAGATCAAGAAGGCGTACCGGAAGCTGGCGCGGGAATTCCACCCCGACGCCAACAAGGGCGACGCCAAGGCGGAGGAGCGCTTCAAGGAGATCTCCGAGGCCAATGACGTGCTGTCCGACCCGGGACGGCGCAAGGAGTACGACGAGGCCCGCAGCCTCTTCGCCGGCGGCTTCCGGGGCGCCGGCCAGGGCGGGGCGGGCTTCGGCTTCGACCTCGGCGACCTCTTCAACGGCCAGCAGGGCGGCTCCGGCGGCGGTTTCGGCGGCGGTATCGGCGATGTCTTCGGCGGGCTCTTCAACCGCGGGGGCGGCCGGCAGGCGCCGCGCCGCGGTGCCGATGTGGAGTCCGACGTCACCCTGGACTTCGACGAGGCCGTCGACGGCGTCACCGTGCCGATCCGGATGACCAGCCAGGCGCCGTGCAAGGCGTGCTCCGGCACCGGGGCCAGGGCCGGCACCACCCCCAGGGTCTGCCCCACCTGCGTCGGTTCCGGCCATGTCAGCCGCGGGCAGGGCGCCTTCGCGCTCTCCGACCCGTGCCGTGACTGCAAGGGCCGCGGGCTGATCGTCGACGACCCCTGCGACGTCTGCCACGGCAGCGGCAGGGCCACCTCCGCCCGCACCATGCAGGTCCGCATCCCGGCCGGGGTGCAGGACGGGCAGCGGATCCGGCTCAAGGGCAAGGGCGCCCAGGGCGAGCGCGGCGGCCAGCCCGGCGACCTCTACATCACCGTCAATGTCCACCCCCACCCGGTGTTCGGGCGCAAGGGCGACAATCTGACCGTGACCGTGCCGGTCACCTTCCCCGAAGCGGCGCTGGGCGGCACCATCGAGGTACCGACCCTCGGCGGCCCGTCGGTGAAGCTCAAGCTGCCCCCGGGCACCGCCAACGGGAGGACCCTGCGGGTCCGTGGCAAGGGCGCCACCCGCAAGGACGGCACCCGTGGTGACCTCCTGGTCACCGTGGAGGTCGTGGTGCCGCACGAGTTGGCCGACGAGGCGCTTGCGGCCCTGGAGCAGTACCGTGAGGCCACCGCCTCGGACGACCCGCGAGCCGCGCTCTTCAAGGCGGCGGAGGGAGCGTGACCTGATGGACCCCAGAGGCACCGGAGGCATCGGACCCGGTGTGGGCGACGGCCTGCCGGGCGGGCCGCGCCCGTCCCGTACGACGGACGGTGCAGGCGGGCTGCCCCGCAACCCCTACCACCTGACCGAGGACACCCCCGTCTACGTCATCTCGGTCGCCGCCCAGCTGTCCGGGCTGCACCCGCAGACCCTCCGGCAGTACGACCGCCTCGGTCTGGTCTCCCCGGACCGCGCGGTGGGCCGCGGCCGCCGCTACTCGGCCCGCGACATCGAGCAGCTGCGCGAGGTGCAGCGCCTCTCCCAGGAGGAGGGCATCAACCTCGCCGGCATCAAGCGCATCATCGAGCTGGAGAACCAGGTCACCGCCCTCCAGAACCGGGTCGCCGAGCTCCTTGACGCGGTCGAGGGCGCTGCCGCCGCCATACAGCAGCGGGAGGCTGCGGTCCATGCCTCCTACCGCCGCGACCTGGTGCCGTACCAGCAGGTGCAGCAGTCCAGCGCCCTGGTGGTCTGGCGTCCCAAGACCAAGCGCTCGGGGCAGTAGAGACAGGTGCCGCAGGCCGCCGCCCACTGCAGGTCAGTGGGCGGCGGCCTGCGGCTTTGCAGCGGGGATGTCCTGAGGCCCCGTGAACGAAGGCCTTCGCCGCGGCGGTGGGGACCCCGGACGCAGCCGCCCCGATCCGCGCTGCCGACCCGGTGTGCTGCTCTGCCCGGGCGAGGGCCGGACGGGGCAGCATGCCGACGGCGCGACGGCGCGACGGCGGCCGAGGGGCACGTTCCGGCCGTTGTGTGCGTGTCCCCGCCCTGGAGTCGATCTGGGCTCAGCCAGGCTGCGCGGAGGGCTCTTTGAGGGCCTGTCGGCCCCCGGAGGGCGGGTGCTCAGGCCGGGCGGCCCCGATGGCCCGGGCTCTGCAGCCAGCGGCGGTGGGCGACCTGCCAGAGGGTCTCGCTGATCGGGGCGGGCAGCCGGAGAGCCGCCGCCATCAGCTCGACGGTGGAGGGTCTGGGTGCGTCATGTCCGTCCTCCAGCGCGGCGAGAGTCCGGGTGCCGATGCCGGTGGCCTCGGCGAGCTCCTGGAGAGCCAGACCCGCCTGCTGGCGCAGTTCCCTCAGCAGAACTCCGAAGTCGGTCCGTTCGGGTGTGCCCGTCTCCCGCGTCATGACTGCGCCGGTGCTCCCCTGTCCTCACTGGGCCGGTGGCCGGTAGCCGGGTGGTCGGCGGGGCGCGGCCGGCGCTCGCTGAGGCGCCGGCCGCACCCGTGGCAGTCAGGGTGAGGCCACCCGGTGCCGCGCCGCCCCCCAGCGGGCGCCACCGCCGGCGGTCGGCGGAACGCTGCCACCGCCGGGGACTCCCCTGGGACCGCACTGCCCCGTCCCCGGCGTGGCTCCACGCTCTCGCGCGTACCCGCGCGCCACAAGGCGTGCACGCGATCATCTTCCTGCGTTTGCAATGAGATGAGGGGACTGGAAGGCTGTCGGAACATCGACAACCACCTGGCGGGGGCTGCGGCGGAACCATGAGCCGCCGTCGGGCGTCCAACCCCTGCGTGAAGCGGGGGCGGACCCCCGTCGTACGGCGGGGGTGGTGCGTCATCTCGCTGCCAGGCATCGAGATGACACGGGGTGCCAGTGGACGCGCGGTGCGCGCGGGATGGACGATCGGTGCTACCCCCTCAAGGCGCCGGGCCCGGCCGCCGATCGTCCCGCTCACCGCACCGTCACCAGGGGCAGGCATTCCCCCGGTCGGCCGTTCCCCCGGAGTCGACAATGAGTGATGTCTTCGCACGTCCCGGCGCGCACCGTATGCACACCCCCCGACGTGCCCGAGTGTTCCTCGCCGCACCGCTGATGCGGCTCACCGGCCCAGCCGACAGCGTGGTCACGCTGGCCAGCCGCACTCGGCTCACCGCACTGCGTTCCGCACTGCTGCGCTCCGGCGCCGCGGTGTTCAGCGCCCACCACAGCGATGCCTGGACGGTGGCCGGCAGGGTGCCCGAACCGAGAGTCCCCTCGGACTACCGGGCCATGCAGTCCGCCGACCTGGTCTTCGCCTATGTGGGCGCCCCCCTGTCGGCCGGCGTCAGCCTCGAGCTCGGCTGGGCCTCGGCGCTGCGCAAGCCCGTGGTGCTCCTGGTCGAGGAGGCCGTCACCTACAACCCGCTGATCGCCACCATCGAGCAGGTCGCCCCCGTACTCCCGCTGGTCTTCGACGATTCCTGGTCGCCTGACGCCCTGGGGCACACCGTGGAGACCGCACTCGACTGGGCGGGCATGGCCCTCTCCAACAGCGAGGGCTTCTGGACCGCCCCGGAGGACGACCTCTTCGGTCTGCACCGGGCCGCGGTCGGCGAGGGCTGACAGCGCACCTCCATCTGCTGCACCGGCTGCGGGGCCGGGTCAGGTCAGTTCGGCGAGGGCTCCCGGGTGCCGTGGGCGTACGCGGCCACGGCGGCCTCCACTCGTGACCGCATCGCCAGCTTCTTCAGGATCGCGGCGACATGGAACCGTACGGTGCGTTCCGCGATGCCCAGGGTCCTGGCGATCTCGCGGTTGGAGTCGCCGGTCGGAAGCAGGGTGAAGATCTCCAGCTCGCGGCTGCTGAGCCGGGTGACCGCCTGCGCCGCCCGGTCCGGGGGCGGGGGCGGCCCGGGCACCGGGCGGCCGGATGCTTCGCGTGGTCGTTCCTTCTGCTGAGTGAGCACGGCAGACCCCCTGTGGCGTGCAAGAACGGCAGCTGGTCTCTGGGAGCGCTCCCAAGAACAGATCGACTCTTTCCCAGCGTGCGGGCCGCGGGCAAGGCGTCCCTCCGCTCATGTTCATGCATCTGCAGCAAGGTGACGCAATGTGAGTGGCCGGCTCGCCAATTCAACCTTGAGCGGATTAGACTCAACTTGTCTTACGTTGCACAAGGCAGGTCGGTGACCGCCGACTGCCACCCGCGATCCGGAGGAAGCGCAGACAGTGGACGCGAGCAAGTTCACCACCAAGACCCAGGAGGCGCTGTCGGCAGCCATCCGGCAGGCGGCGAATGCGGGAAACCCCGATGTCGCGCCGGTGCACGTGCTGCTCGCCCTGCTGGAGCAGCCCGAGGGCACCGCCAGGCCGCTGCTGGAGGCCGTCGGCGCCGATGTGCAGCGGGTGCGGGCAGCCGCCCAGCGCCTGGCCGAGGCGCTGCCCAGCGCCCAGGGCTCCACCGTCTCCGCCCCGCAGCTGGCCCGGCAGACCATGGCGGTCATCACCGACGCCGGCAAGCGGGCGGCCGATCTTGACGACGCCTATGTCTCCACCGAGCACCTGCTGGTCGGCATCGCCGCCGAGGGCGGCCAGATCGCCGATGTGCTCACCTCCGAGGGGGCGACCCCCAGGGCGCTGCTGGACGCCTTCAAGGAGGTCCGCGGCAGCGCCAGGGTGACCAGCCCCGACCCGGAGGGCAGCTACAAGGCGCTGGAGAAGTACGGCGCCGACCTCACCGAGGCCGCCCGGTCCGGCCGCCTGGACCCGGTGATCGGCCGTGACCAGGAGATCCGCCGGGTCGTCCAGGTGCTCTCCCGCCGCACCAAGAACAACCCGGTGCTGATCGGTGAGCCCGGCGTCGGCAAGACGGCCGTGGTGGAGGGGCTGGCCCAGCGCATCGTGGCCGGTGACGTGCCGGAGTCGCTGCGCGGCAAGCGCCTGGTCGCCCTGGACCTGGGCGCCATGGTCGCCGGCGCCAAGTACCGCGGTGAGTTCGAGGAGCGGCTCAAGGCCGTGCTGAACGACATCAAGGCCAGCGACGGCCAGGTGATCACCTTCATCGACGAGCTGCACACCGTCGTCGGCGCGGGCGCCGGCGGCGACTCCGCGATGGACGCCGGCAACATGCTGAAGCCGATGCTGGCCCGCGGTGAGCTGCGCATGGTGGGCGCCACCACGCTGGACGAGTACCGCGAGCGGATCGAGAAGGACCCGGCGCTGGAGCGCCGCTTCCAGCAGGTCTTCGTGGGCGAGCCCTCCGTCGAGGACACCATCGCCATCCTGCGCGGCCTCAAGGGCCGCTACGAGGCGCACCACAAGGTGCAGATCGCGGACGCCGCACTGGTCGCCGCCGCCACCCTCTCCAACCGCTACATCACCTCGCGCTTCCTGCCCGACAAGGCGATCGACCTGGTCGACGAGTCCGCGTCGCGGCTGCGGATGGAAATCGACTCCTCCCCGGTGGAGATCGACGAGCTGCAGCGCTCCGTCGACCGGCTGCGGATGGAGGAGATGGCCCTGGAGAAGGAGTCGGATCCGGCGTCCGTGGCCCGGCTGGAGAAGCTGCGCCGCGACCTCGCCGACCGGCAGGAGCAGCTGTCCGGGCTGACCGCCCGCTGGGAGCAGGAGAAGAAGAGCCTCAACCGGGTCGGTGAGCTCAAGGAGCGGCTGGACGGCCTCCAGGGGCAGCTGGAGCGCGCTCAGCGCGACGGCGACTTCGAGACGGCCTCCCGGCTGATGTACGCGGAGGTCCCGGCGGCCGAGCAGGAGCTCGCCGAGGCCCAGGCACGGGCGGAGGACGAGGACACCGCCACCTCCTCCATGGTCAAGGAGGAGGTGGGGCCGGACGACGTCGCCGATGTGGTCGCCTCCTGGACGGGCATCCCCGCCGGCCGGCTGATGGAGGGCGAGACCGCCAAGCTGCTGCGGATGGAGGAGGAACTCGGCCGCCGGCTGATCGGCCAGCGGACGGCCGTGCAGTCGGTCTCCGACGCGGTGCGGCGCTCGCGCTCCGGCATCGCCGACCCGGACCGGCCCACCGGCTCCTTCCTCTTCCTCGGCCCCACCGGTGTCGGCAAGACCGAGCTGGCCAAGGCGCTGGCCGACTTCCTCTTCGACGACGAGCGGGCGATGGTCCGCATCGACATGAGCGAGTACGGCGAGAAGCACTCGGTCTCCCGGCTGGTCGGCGCCCCTCCCGGTTACGTCGGCTACGAGGAGGGCGGCCAGCTGACGGAGGCGGTGCGCCGCCGCCCGTACAGCGTGGTGCTGCTGGACGAGGTGGAGAAGGCCCATCCCGAGGTCTTCGACGTGCTGCTGCAGGTGCTGGACGACGGCCGGCTGACCGACGGGCAGGGCAGGACGGTGGACTTCCGCAACACCATCCTGATCCTCACCTCCAACCTGGGGTCGCAGTTCCTGGTGGATCCCGCGACGCCGGAGGAGCGCAAGAAGGACCTGGTGCTGGAGAGCGTGCGGGCGGCCTTCAAGCCCGAGTTCCTCAACCGGCTGGACGACATCGTGGTCTTCGACGCCCTGGGCACCGAGGAGCTGACCCGGATCGTCGACCTGCAGGTCGCCCGGCTCGCCGACCGCCTCAAGGACCGCCGCCTCACCCTGGACGTCACCCCCGCGGCCCGCGACTGGCTGGCGCTCACGGGTTACGACCCGGCGTACGGCGCCCGGCCGCTGCGCCGCCTCGTGCAGTCGGCCATCGGCGACCAGCTGGCCAAGGAGATCCTCTCCGGGCAGGTGCAGGACGGTGACACCGTGCTGGTCGACCGGGACGAGACGGGCGACCGGCTGACGGTGGGCACCGCCGAGACAGGGCCGTCCCTGTCCAAGACGGTCTGACGGGGGAAAGCGGTCGGACAGGGGAAAACGGTCGGACGGGGGTCGTCCCAGGTGTGTCAGCGGTGGTCGAGCGGGCAGGCTGAGTGGAGGTGGCGGCAGCGTAGTGAGCCGTACCGTTGCCGGCCGTCCTCGAAGGACCTTCGCACCGGATCCGAGGGCCTCCGTCCCTCCCTGCGGACAAGCATCCGGCGGACGCTGCGCCGCGGTGGAGCTATGGGGGAGGATGGCAGCCGAACCGTATCGAAGGGACCAGCTGTGAGTATCGACCCGTCCTCCATCCCGTCCTTCGGCATGCCCCCGCAGCAGCCGGGCGGCGGCCAGCCGAACCAGACGCCGCCGGTGGTGGTGCCGGACCAGGATCTGGTCAAGCAGCTGCTGGACCAGATGCAGCTCAAGCACGTCGTGGACGAGGAGGGGGACCTCACCGCGCCGTGGGAGGGCTTCCGGGTCTACTACATGTTCCGGGGCGAGGAGAACGAGCTCTTCGCCGTCCGCGCCTTCTACGACCGGGCGTACCCGATCGAGCAGAAGGGCGAGATCCTCGATCTGATCGACGAGTGGAACCGGGACACCCTGTGGCCCAAGGTCTACACCCACACCCATGAGGACGGCGTGGTCCGCCTCATCGGTGAGTCGCAGATGATCGTCGGCATGGGGGTCAACCTGGAGTACTTCGTGGCCACCACCGCCAACTGGACCAACGCCGCCGTCGGCTTCGAGCAGTGGATGGTCGAGCGTCTCGGCCTGCAGAAGGAGGTCGACGGCGAGGACGGCCAGCCCGGCGCCGACTCCGACGAGGGCTGACACCCTCCGCAGCGCTGCGCCGAAGGGCCCGGCTCCCCGTTCACCGGGGCCGGGCCCTTCGGCCTTCCTCCGGGGGCGGCGGCGGACAAGCTCTGAGCTTGCTCAAGTCTGCTTTGGCCGGGCGCGCGCGGGGGGACACCGCGAGCAGGAACGGCGACAGCACAGCACAGGGGGGAAGCCGTGGTA
This sequence comes from Peterkaempfera griseoplana, assembly GCF_001418575.1. GTDB lineage: Bacteria > Actinomycetota > Actinomycetes > Streptomycetales > Streptomycetaceae > Peterkaempfera > Peterkaempfera griseoplana. The sequence goes on along the minus strand of NZ_LIQR01000163.1, from coordinate 3,253 downwards.
CTCGTCTGGATCATCATCATCGGGGCCCTGATCGGCCTGGCAGGCGCCGTACGGCGCGCGACCAGGGGAGGCGCGGGCAGGGCCGGCAGGCGCCGGGGCCGCTGGTCGGGCTCGTCGGGCAGCGACGGCGGCAGCTGGTGGGCGGCGGGTGACGGGGGCAGCGGAGGCGGCGGCCACCACTCCGGGGGCGGCCACCACTCGAGCTGCGGTTCGAGCGGGCACAGCCACAGCTGCGGCTCCAGTTGCGGTTCGAGCTGCGGTTCCAGCTGTGGTTCGAGCTGATCGGAAGAGGGAACCGGGGGGTCGCAGCCGAAACGGCTGTTCGTGACGAATGGCCGTTCGTAGCTCAGATGGGTAAATCACCGGCGGACGCCCGGAATTCATGCTTTCCTCTCTGAGTCATCGACGTCTCCTTCCCCGCCACGGCCGGCCATGTCGGCGAGCACGCGGAGCCGAGAAATGCTCACCACACTGCAGACCTCCTACACCGACACCCGGGCCGGCGAACTGGCATGGTGCCTGGGCAGCGCTCCGCTGCCCGCGCTCGCCGTGCTCGACCTGGACTTCGGTCCGGCCGCGCTGCAACTGCGGCTGCTGGGCGCCTCGCACCAGGTCCTGCTGGCGGACGAGCAGGGGATCTGCTCCGAGACGGTCGCCTGCCTGCCGGGCCGGCGGGCACCGCTGCCGGCCAGGGTCGCGGAGCGGCTGCGGGGGTGGGAGTACGAGTTCGCGGCCCGGATCGAGACGCTGCCGCGCCACGCCTTCGCGGCCCGCGCCCAGGAACTGCTGGCCCTGATGGAGGGCCACCCCAGCGGCCTCGCCGGAATCTTCCCCGGCGATCCCAGCGCCTTCACGGCACTGGTGGCGAACGGCGACGGGCAACGGCTCCAGTGGCGCACCTGGCACGCCTATCCACAGGAGGGGACGCTGGTCTGCACGCGGTCGGCGCTGACTCCGGAAAGTGTCGTTCAGCTCCGTTAATCGCTCACCAGGGCGAGGTGTCAGGGAATTCCGGCGATCTATCGCTCAATCGGGTGACGAGAATTCCGGCAGGTGTCGCCTAGCGTTTCTTTGTGATCGAGCAGTCGACTGGAACGGCCACGCTCCGCCCCGTGACCGGCGCCCCGCCCGACCCCCGCCGGCAGCCGGCGGGCATAGCGCCGGGCGCCGCCCGGCTGCTGGTGCTGCTGGCGACCTTCGTCTGCGCGGCCTGCGGTCTGGTCTACGAACTGGAGCTGGTCGCACTCGGCGGCCGTCTGCTGGGCGACCCGGTCACCCAGACCTCCGTCGTGCTGTCGGTGATGGTCTTCGCCATGGGCATGGGCTCACTGCTCGCCAAGCACCTCACCCACCGTCCCGCCACCGCCTTCGCCGTGGTGGAGGCCGTGCTCGCCCTGGTCGGGGGGCTCTCCGGGCTGGGCCTCTACGCCTGCTGGGTCTGGCTCGGACACTGCCGGGCGGTGACGGTCGCACTGGCCGCCCTGATCGGGATGCTCATCGGCGCGGAGATCCCGCTGCTGATGACGCTGATCCAGCGCATCCGCCGCCAGGACGCCGGCCGGGCGGTCGCCGACCTGTTCGCCGCCGACTACGTGGGTGCCCTGGTCGGCGGGCTGGCCTTCCCCTTCCTGCTGCTCCCCGCCTTCGGGCAGGCCGCCGGCGCGCTGGTGGCGGGCGCCGTCAACGCGGTGGCCGGCGGAGTGGTGGTGCTGTGGCTCTTCCGGGACGAGCCCGCCCCCCGTACCCGGCTGCTGCTGTGGGCGGGTTGCGGACTGGTGCTGGCCGCCCTCGGCGCCGCCGCCGCCGGTACCTCCAGCGTGGAGAGGGCGGCCCGCCACGCCCTCTACGGCGACCGGGTCCGCTTCGCCGAGCAGAGTCCCCATCAGGAGATCGTGCTCACCGGTGCGCCGACCGGCGCCGGCCTGCGGCTCTATCTCGACGGTCGGCTGGCGGTGTGCGGTGCGGACCAGCAGCCGATCCGCAGGGCCCTGGTGCAGCCCGCCATGGCGGGGAGGCACAGCCGGGTGCTGGTGCTGGGCGGCGGTGACGGCCTCACGGCGCGCCAGGTGCTGGACCATCCCGGCGTACGCCGTGTGCTGGCGGTGGACCCGGATCCCGCCCTGGTCCGGCTGGCCAGGCACGACCCGGCGTTCGTCGCGCTCAACCGGCGCTCACTGGACGATCCCCGGGTCCGGGTGGAGACCGCCGACCCGCTGGCCTGGCTGCGCGGAGCGGCCGCCGGGCGGCCGTTCGACGTGATCCTCGCGGACCGGCCGGAGACCGCGGGGGAGCGCGGCGCCGAGCTGTGGACCGAGGAGTTCTACGGCCTGGCCGCGCGGCTGCTGGCCCCCGGCGGCCGGCTCGCGGTGTACGCGGGGCCGCTGGACGAGGCCGGGTGGCAGCGGTTCTGGGGCGTGGAGGCCACTCTGCGCTCCGCCGCCCTGCACACCGTCCCCTTCGCGGTCCCGGCCGGATCGGCGCGCTGCGGTGACCCGGTGGAACAGGGGTTTCTGCTGGCGGCTCCCGCTCGCGGCAGTGCGCTGCCGCGCCCACCGGCGACCGGCCGGGACCTGCACCGCGGCCACCGGGCTCCGGAGGCCGCCACGCTGCTTCACCCGCTGGAGTGAGCCCGCCGGGCCGGGGCGCGGGCGGGGTCGCCATTTCGGCCGGGCGCGCCGCGTGTCCGCCGCAACGCTCTTCCCGCCCCGGGGCCGGTGGGTAGGCTCCACACATGGAGCATCAGGTCCTCGTCCCGCTGCCGGCCCGGCTCGTCCGGCAGGCGCTGTGTGAGCCAGGGCTGCCGGCCCGGTGCGTGCCGGGGCTGACCGTGGACCGTCCCGCGCAGGCCGGCGGGCCGGCCGCGGCACGGCTGCGGCTGCGGGCGGGCGGTGCCACCATCACCTATCGCGGCGAGTTCACCGTCACCCCCGAGCACGCCGCGGACGGCGGTGCGGTGTCGGTGTCGGTGGTGGCGGACGGCCAGGAGTCACGCGGTACGGGCGAGGCGTCCGCGGTGCTGCGGATCGCGGTCCGGGAGGAGTCCTCCCACACGGCCCTGCTGGTGGTCACCGGTGAGGTGGTCGCCAAGGGGCGACTGGCCGAGTTGGACGCCCCCACGGTCGCCGCGGCCGGACGGCGGCTGCTGGAGCGCTTCGCGGTCGCACTGACGGCGGCCGCCGCCGAGGAGGCCGAGCAGCCGGCGGACGCCGAGGGCGTCCAGGACGGCCTCGCGGCCGGGCCCGGCGGCTCAGCC
>NZ_LIQR01000162.1 GCF_001418575.1 Peterkaempfera griseoplana | reverse complement strand
CCTGCGGCGCGGGTGGTGGCGGCGGGGTCGGCGCCGACGTCGCGGCAGATGTCCAACGCCTGGTCGCGCAGGCAGTGGCCCTCCTCCAGCAGCAGCACATCGAGGTCCAGCAGGACGTCGCGAGGGACTCCGGCGCGTCCGGCGAGCGCATGGCCGGCCGGGGTGACCAGGACGAAGTCCTCGTCGAAGAGCGGGATCTCCAGCAGCGGCAGGGAGCCGCCGGCCGGCAGCGCCATCAGCAGCAGGTCGAGCCGGCCGGCTGCGAGGCCCTCCAGCAGTGAGGAGGTGCGCTCCTCGTGGACGTGCAGTTCCAGGTCCGGATAGCCGTCGCGGACCATCCTCAGCACGGCGGGCAGCAGATACGGGGCGACGGTGGGGATCACGCCGAGGTGCAGCGGCCCGGTGAAGGGGCGCCGCGCGGCCTCGACCTCCTCGGTGAGCGAGTGCAGCGACGCCAGGACCCGGCGTGCGTGCTCGGCGACGCGCTCACCCAGCGGGGTGATGATGACCTTGCGGGTGGTGCGCTCCACCAGCTGTGCGTCCAGCGCTTCCTCCAGCGCGGCGACCGCCCCGGAGAGGGCGGGCTGGCTGGTGCCGATGGCTGTCGCCGCGTCCCGGAAGTGCCGGTGGTCGGCGACCGCCGCGAACGCTCTGAGCTGGGCGACCGAGGGGGTGCGGACGGCACGGGAGGCTGTGGGCTTCGCCACAGCCTGCGCGGCCCTGCCGGCGCGGGCCCCGGTATCGCCGGGCTTTCGGGTACTGATAGCCACCTCCGATCAGATGCTTCGATTCTAGCTATTTCACGGATCAAACATCCGCGTGCGAGTGTGGATCGCGTCCGTACGGTGCGGAACCATACGCAACCCGGACGTAATCCCTCAACGAGCTCAAGGAGCAGCGAACGTGCTCACCATCGGTGACAAGTTCCCTTCGTACGACCTGACCGCCTGCGTCGACCTCGACCCCGAGAAGGCGTTCGCCCAGATCGACCACAAGACCTACGAGGGCAAGTGGCGGGTCGTCTTCTTCTGGCCGAAGGACTTCACCTTCGTCTGCCCGACCGAGATCGCCGCGTTCGGCAAGCTCAACGAGGAGTTCGCGGACCGCGACGCCCAGATCCTCGGTGTGTCCGGCGACTCCGAGTTCGTCCACCACGCCTGGCGCAAGGACCACGCCGACCTGCGCGACCTGCCCTTCCCCATGCTCGCCGACCCCAAGCACGAGCTGATGAGGGACTGCGGCGTGGAGGGCGCGGACGGCTACGCCCAGCGCGCCGTCTTCGTCGTGGACCCCGACAACGAGATCCAGTTCGTGATGGTGACCGCCGGCTCCGTGGGCCGCAACCCCAAGGAGGTCCTGCGGGTGCTCGACGCCCTGCAGACCGACGAGCTGTGCCCCTGCAACTGGAACAAGGGCGAGAGCACCCTCGACCCGGTCGCGCTGCTCGCGGGCGAGTGACACCGTGGCCCTCGACACCCTGAAGGCGGCCCTTCCCGACTACGCCAAGGACCTCAAGCTCAACCTGGGCTCGGTCATCGGCAACTCCACCCTCCCCGAGCAGCAGCTCTGGGGCACCGTGCTGGCCTGCGCGATCGCCTCGCGCAGCGCGCGGGTGCTCACCGAGCTGGAGCCGGAGGCGCGGGAGCACCTCTCGGAGCAGGCGTACACCGCCGCCAAGTCCGCCGCCGCGATCATGGCGATGAACAACGTCTACTACCGGACGCTGCACCTGCTCTCCGACAAGGAGTACAGCACCATGCGAGCCGGTCTGCGGATGAACGTCATCGGCAACCCCGGCGTGGAGAAGATCGACTTCGAGCTCTGGTCGTTCGCCGTCTCGGCGATCAACGGCTGCGGCATGTGCCTGGACTCGCATGAGCAGGTGCTGCGCAAGGCCGGTGTGGAGCGGCAGACGGTGCAGGAGGCGGCCAAGATCGCAGCGGTCGTCGCCGCGGTCGCCGCCACCCTGGACGCCGAGGGCGCCCTGGCCTCGGAGTGACCTCCGCCGCCGTCCCGGGCGGGGAAACCCGGGGCGGCGGTACGGCGGCGAACCCGGCCGGGCCGGCTGCACTCGACTCCCGCAGCCGGCCGTCCCAGGTCCCCGGACGCCGCCGGCCTCAGGAATCCCCCGTACCGGACTGTCCGGACGGGGGATTTCCGTTCTCCGGCGCCTCGTCGGGCGCGGTGCCCTGGCCCGCGTCCGTGGCGCCCGCCGCGGCGGCGCCCCCGGCCGCGGCCGGCTCGGCCTGGCCCCGGGTCAGCTGTTCGTCCTGCGCGGCCTCCAGCGCGGAGAAGACCTCGTGGCCCGCGGCGGTGCGCCGGCGCAGATAGCCGACCACCGTGTTGGTCACCGCAACCAGCGGCACCGACACCACCGCTCCGCCGATGCCGGCGACGATCGAGCCCGACGCCACCGCCAGCACCACCGCCAGCGGATGCACCCGCACCGCCCGGCCCAGGATCAGCGGCTGCAGCAGATGGCCCTCTATCTGCTGCACGGCCACCAGCACCACCAGCACCATCGCCGCGGTGAAGGGCCCCTGGGTGACCAGCGCGATCAGCACCGCGACCGTTCCGGTCACCAGCGCTCCGACCAGCGGGACGAACGCCCCCAGGAAGATGATCACCGCAAGGGGTACGGCCAGCGGGACGTTCAGCAGCTCGATGCCGATGCCGATGCAGACCGAGTCGATGAAGGCCACCAGCACCGTGCCCCGCACATAGCTGGTGAGCGTCGCCCAGGCGCGCGGCCCGGCCCCCGCCATCGCGTACCGGGAGTGGCGGGGCAGCCCCCGCAGCGTCCACTGCCAGATCCGCTCGCCGTCGTAGAGCAGGAAGAAGGTGCAGAAGGCTGCCAGGACCACGCCCGTCAGCACCTCGACGGCGATGGTGACGCCGGTGAAGCCGGCCGAGGTTATGGCGTCGGAGTTGGTGCCGATGGCCTTGGAGATCTGCTTGGCGAAGTCGCTGATCTGCTTGTCGGTCAGATGCAGCGGCCCCTTCACCAGCCAGTCCCGCAGCTGGTCCACGCCCTCCTGGACCCGGCTGGTGACCGACTCCAGGTTGGTGGTCACCTGCCACACCACGAACCAGCCGACCAGCCCTATCCCGACCAGTCCGCTGAGGAAGGTCAGCGCCGCGGCCAGCGCACGCGGCAGCCCGTGTCTGCGCAGCCAGGCCACCGTGGGCTGCAGCAGGGCGGCGATCAGCAGCGCGGCCATGAAGGCCAGCGCCACGATCCGCAGCGTGGTGACCACCCGGAAGACGACATAGAGGGCCGCGCCCAGCAGCAGCAGCCGCCAGGTGGACTCGGCGGCCACCCGCAGCGCCCACGGCACCGCCTCGGCCGGTGTCGCGGGCCGGCCCAGATGGGACTCGCGGTGGTACGCGGTGACGGGCGACGGCAGGGTCCGGACCTCGGGGCCGGCGGTCTCCGGCGGCGGTTCCGCGTGCTGCGCCTCCCGCCGGAGCAGTTCGTCGGCCTCCCGGCGGCGCTCATCCAGCCGCGCCGCCGTGCGCGCGGCGGCAGACTTCCCCCAGGCGACCACACCCCATCTGCCGATCCGCGACACTCGCGACACCGTCCCTCTCCCCCTCGTCCTGCGCGACCCGCGACCCGCGGTGCGTCCCGGCTCCGGTGCCGGTTGTGTGCTCGACCGTACCCGCTGGCGCGGCGGACGATCCCCGCGGTAGGGGTCCGGCTGGGCAATGGGCCGCCGTGGCGTTCGGTCAAAAGGGGCGATTTCAGGTCTTTTTGGTGCCGCCGCACGGGAAGACGGCTCCCTGTGCGGGCCGCCCACGCCCGGGCCGGACCTCCCCGGACACGGATACGCCCCCGACCCGCGAGGGGTCGGGGGCGTACTCGGGGCCGCCCGGCACGGGCCGCCCCTGGTCCCCGCTGTGGTGCGTGGGCCGTGGTGCGTGATGCGGCGCCCGTGGGGCAGCCGCACTCAGTACCAGTTGTGCGCCTGCCAGAACGACCAGGCACCGCAGGGGCTGCCGTACCGGGAGTTCATGTAGTTGAGGCCCCACTTGATCTGGGTCGCCGGGTTGGTCCGCCAGTCGGCGCCGGCGGAGGCCATCTTGGAGCCCGGCAGCGCCTGCACCAGACCGTAGGCGCCCGAGGAGGCGTTGGTGGCCGTGTAGCGCCAGCCGCTCTCCCGGGTGACGATCTGCGAGAAGCACTGGAACTGCGTGTCGTTGCCGATGATGGAACGGGCCAGCGCCTGGACCGATCCCGGGGACACATCGATGGGCGCGGCGAGCAGCGAGCGGGCCTTGGCCCGGCTGGCAGCCTCGGCCTTGCGCTTGGCCTCGGCCTCCTTGGCGGCACGGTCCGCGTCCGCCTTGGCCTGGGCGACCTGGGCGGCCTTCTTGCGGGCGGCCTCCTCCGCAGCCTTCTTGGCTGCGGCGTCGGCGGCGCTGGCCTGCGCGTCCGCCTGCCTGCCGATGTTGTCGCTGATGGTCTGCGCCTGGGCGCCCGAGGGGATGTCAGCGAGCAGGGTTGCGCCGGCGACATCGACCGTCTGCGTGGTCTTGCCCTCGTTGCCCGAGGCCACGCCCACGACGGCACCGACTGCGGTGACGGCGGTGGCGGAGGCCACAGCAACTCCCCGGACCGAGATCCGAGTCACATGGTTTCCTTCCAGCATCATCCGCGCGTGACCGTGCGGACGCGACCTACCCCTGTCGCTGGCCTCCACCGGTGCTGGTCACGGGAGGCGCGGGCCCGGTTCCCCGGTGGGACGGGGGTGGTGGATCACGGGCGGCGTACGGCTTCACCGGTCTTCAGTTGTTCGCACACAACGTCACCGTGAAGGTGGCGTCGCCGCCGGGGAGGCGGCTTGTCACGCCGTACGCGGGGCCTGACAGAACCCACACCATGCCCGACGGAGACCTGTCCACGCAATTCTCTGTTGCGTGTCGAAATTCACAGGCGCTGCCGACCAGGAACTTTGCCGTTCGCTGGGCACCGGGCGCAGGGCGGGATTAGGCTCCGGACACTGTTGCCCTGCCCCGCACCGCAGTTGGGGGCGGACGGCGAAAAGGGGTCGAGCCCTGAGGCTCGACCCCTTTTGTGCGGAATTAACCGCCTGAGTCCGTTTCACACGCTTTTATGGCTGAACATCCTCCAGCATCTCGGTGACCAGCGCGGCGATCGGCGAACGCTCCGAGCGGGTGAGGGTGATGTGGGCGAAGAGTGGGTGCCCCTTGAGCTTCTCCACCACCGCCACCACCCCGTCGTAGCGGCCCACCCTCAGGTTGTCCCGCTGGGCGACGTCATGGGTGAGCACCACCCGGGAGCCCTGGCCGATCCGGGACAGCACCGTGAGCAGCACATTGCGCTCCAGCGACTGCGCCTCGTCGACGATCACGAAGGCATCGTGCAGCGAGCGGCCCCGGATGTGGGTCAGCGGCAGCACCTCCAGCATCCCGCGGGAGACCACCTCCTCGATCACATCCGCGGTGGTCACCGCCGAGAGGGTGTCGAAGACGGCCTGCGCCCACGGGCTCATCTTCTCGGCCTCGCTGCCCGGCAGATAGCCCAGCTCCTGGCCGCCGACCGCGTACAGCGGCCGGAACACCATCACCTTGCGGTGCTGTCCGCGCTCCAGTACGGCTTCCAGCCCCGCACAGAGCGCCAGCGCGGACTTGCCGGTGCCGGCCCGTCCGCCCATCGACACGATGCCCACCTCCGGGTCCAGCAGCAGGTCGAGTGCGATCCGCTGCTCGGCGCTGCGGCCGCGCAGGCCGAACGCCTCACGGTCGCCCCGCACCAGCCTGACCCTGCCGTCGCCGGTGACCCTGCCCAGGGCGCGCCCGCGCTCCGAGGTCAGCACCAGTCCGGTGTGCACGGGCAGGTCGCGGGCCTGCTCGATGTCCACCGTCTCCTGGCCGAAGAGTGCGTCCACCTCCTCGCCGGAGACCGCGAGTTCGGACATCCCCGTCCAGCCGGAGGTGATGGCCAGCTCGGCGCGGTACTCCTCCGCGAGCAGGCCGACCGAACTCGCCTTGATGCGCATCGGCAGGTCCTTGGAGACGACGGTGACGTCGTACCCCTCGGCCTGGAGGTTGCGGGCGACCGCGAGGATGCGGGTGTCGCTGTCGCCGAGCCGGTAGCCGGCGGGGAGCACGGACGGGTCCGAGTGGTTGAGCTCGACCCTGATGGTGCCGCCGATCTCGCCGACCGGGATGGGCTCGTCCAGCCTCCCGTGCCGGATCCGGAAGTCGTCCAGGAGCCTGAGCGCCTGGCGGGCGAAGTAGCCCAACTCCGGGTGGTGCCGCTTGGCCTCCAGCTCGGTGACCACGACCACCGGGAGCACGACCTCGTGCTCCTCGAAACGGGTCATGGCCATCGGGTCGGCCAGGAGCACGCTGGTGTCGAGAACGTACGTGCGCCGGTCGTGCATCCGGCGGCTCTTGGAACTGACCACAAGGCCTCCCGGGCGGGTGACCCGACGTCACCCGCGGCTCACCGGTCCCCGCGGCCCCGGTGGCCGAGGTCCCGGTCTGGTGCGAGTATTCCCTCGCCTCGCCGCTTGCATGCCGCCGACGACCAACTGACGGATCATCTTCAGCTGGCGTTTGCCCTTGTGGGAGGGGGGTATCGCACTCTTTCGGCACATGCCGCGGTCAGTGCCGCAAGCATCCGGTCATTTCCGGCAGATTACGACCAACCCAGGTCGCCACGCCCGAACGCGAGTACGGGGAGCAGCCGGGTCGACCGCCCCCGGACCGGGTCCGTCAGCCGCCGAAACGGCGGTGCCGGGCCGCGTAGTCCCGCAGCGCCCGCAGGAAGTCCACCTTGCGGAACGCCGGCCAGTAGGCCTCGCAGAAGTAGAACTCGCTGTGGGCGCTCTGCCAGAGCAGGAACCCGGAGAGCCGCTGCTCCCCCGAGGTGCGGATCACCAGGTCGGGGTCGGGCTGGCCGCGGGTGTAGAGATGGGCCGCGATGTCCTCGGTGTCGACGGTCTCCGCCAGCTCCTCCAGGCTGGTGCCCCGGCCGGCGTGCTCCTGGAGCAGGGATCGCACCGCGTCGGCGATCTCGTGCCGCCCGCCGTAGCCCACGGCGACGTTCACCAGGATGCCGTCCACGTCCATGGTGTCCTGCTCGGCGGCCTTCAGCACGGCGGAGGTGCTCTCGGGCAGCAGGTCCAGCGCACCCACCGGGTGGACCCGCCAGCTGCGGGCGTCGGCCAGCCCCTGCACCGCGTCCTCGATGATGCCCAGCAGCGGCACCAGTTCCTCGGCGGGCCGGCTCAGGTTGTCGGTGGAGAGCAGCCAGAGCGTGACCACGCCGACGCCGGTCTCGTCGCACCAGCCCAGGAACTCCTGGATCTTGTCGGCGCCGTGCCGGTGGCCGTCGGCGGTGCTGATCCCGGCGGCGCGCGCCCAGCGGCGGTTGCCGTCCAGCATCACTCCGACATGGCGAGGCACCCGTGCGGGGTCGAGATGCGCCTCGACCCGGCGCCCGTACACCCCGTAGACCAGGTTCCGCAGACCCGGCGTGCGATAGACCAGGTCGCGCAGACCCATGGTGCTCAGCCCCTCCGTGCACTTGCCCGACTGCAGGGTACTCCGGTCGGCCGTACGTGAACGAAACTCGCTGGTGAACGCGCAGAATGCGCAGCGTAGTGTCGCCGCGGACAACAAACTCGAAAGGCATCCGTACGATGATCCCTGCCCCCCACCGGGCCGCGGACGACCGCTACGACGGCTCCATGCGGTACCGCCGCACCGGTCGCAGCGGGCTGAAGCTGCCCGAGATCTCGCTCGGCCTGTGGCACAACTTCGGCGACGACAAGCCGATGGAGACCCAGCGGGCGATCCTGCGCCGCGCCTTCGACCTGGGCGTCACCCACTTCGACCTGGCCAACAACTACGGACCCCCCTACGGCTCCGCCGAGGCCAACTTCGGCCGCCACCTCGCCGCCGACTTCCGCCCGTACCGCGACGAGCTGGTGATCTCCACCAAGGCGGGCTACGACATGTGGCCCGGCCCCTACGGCGAGTGGGGCTCCCGCAAGTACCTGCTCTCCAGCCTGGACCAGTCGCTCACCCGGATGGGCCTGGAGTACGTCGACATCTTCTACTCCCACCGCTTCGACCCGCAGACCCCGCTCGAGGAGACCATGGGCGCCCTGGCATCCGCCGTGCAGCAGGGCAAGGCGCTGTACGTGGGCATCTCCTCCTACAACGCCCAGCGCACCAGGGAGGCCGCCGACATCCTCGCCGGCCTCGGCGTCCCGCTGCTGATCCACCAGCCCTCGTACTCGATGCTCAACCGCTGGCTGGAGGAGGACGGACTGCTGGACGTGCTGGAGGAGACCGGCACCGGCTGCATCGGCTTCGCGCCGCTGGCGCAGGGCCTGCTCACCGACAAGTACCTGGGCGGCATCCCGGAGGGCTCGCGCGCCACCCAGGGCAAGTCGCTGGACCCGCAGTCGATCAGCGAGCACACCGTGGGCAAGCTGCGTGCGCTCAACGGCATCGCCCAGCGCCGCGGCCAGACGCTGGCCCAGCTGGCGCTGACCTGGCTGCTGCGTGACGACCGGATGACCTCGGCGCTGATCGGCGCCTCGTCCGTGGCGCAGCTGGAGGCCAATGTGGCCGCGGTCCAGGGCCCGCGGCTCACCGCCGAGGAGCTGTCGGAGATCGACGAGTACGCCACCGACTCCGGACTCAACCTCTGGGCCAGGTCCTCCGAGGGCTGACCTCCTCCTCCCTCAGGGACATCCGCCGCCGCGCGGTCCCGCAGCCTGAGAGCCCCCGTCCGAGCCAGGGCGGGGGCTCTCGGCGTACCCGATGCCGCCCTGATGCCTTCCTTAAGAGACCCGTAAGCCGCCGTTCGCCGTCTTGACGACCGTCATTGGTCTAGTCCACCGTGTGGGGCACACAGCACTGCGTGCCCTGGGAGCAGGGACGGGCCGCGCCGTGCCGCACGCTTCACCCTTCCCCCCCTCACCGGACCGCCGTGTTCCCCCGACGCGGCGGTCCGCCCTCCGCGCAAGGGAGTCACAGACCCATGGCACGTGCTGCACACAGACGGCACAAGCGCACCATCAGCGCTCTGGCCGCCGGCGCCACCGCCCTCGGCGCTGCCGCAGCCGGACTCGCCCTGCTGCCCGGCGGAGCCAGCGCCGCGGACGGCAACCTGACCGTCAACGGCGGCTTCGAGACCGGCACCAAGGCCAACTGGACCTGCTCCGGCACCGCGAGCGTCGTCACCTCCCCCGCCCACTCCGGCTCCTACTCGCTGCTGTCGACGCCCAGCGCCTCCGACACGGGCCAGTGCGCGCAGCAGGTGTCGGTGCAGCCCAACTCCAGCTACACGCTGAGCGCCTGGGTGCAGGGCCCGTACGTCTACCTCGGGACCACCGGCAACGGCACCACCGACGTCTCCACCTGGACCACCTCGTCGTCCTGGAGCCAGCTGAGCACCAGCTTCAAGACCGGTGCCTCCACCACCAGCGTCACGATCTACGTCCACGGCTGGTACGGCCAGGGCGCCTTCAACGCCGACGACATCACCCTCACCGGCCCGGGCGGCACCACCCCGCCGACCTCGCAGCCGCC
>NZ_LIQR01000161.1 GCF_001418575.1 Peterkaempfera griseoplana | reverse complement strand
GTGCGGGCCAGCCCCTTCCGGATCTCCTCCTCGAGTTCGCTGTACACCACCTGCAGGGCCGGCCGGATTCCGAAGCCGACCGGGCAGTCGGCGTTCGGCGGCGTGTGGTGCATGCCGAACGGACCCCCGCCTTCCACGGCCAGGTACACCTCCAGCAGCGTGATGTCCTCGGGCTCCCGCGCCAGAACCCAGCCCGCTCCCGCCCCCCTCTTGGACTGCACCAGTCCGGACTTCCGGAGATCGCCCAAACACCGGCGGATCACCACGGCGTTGGTGTTGACGCTCCCCGCAATGCGCTCGGAGGTCGCGACCTCGTTGTTCTGCCGGTCGAGAGACATCCAGGTCAGCACATGGATGGCGATCGTCATTCTGCTGTTGGCACTCACTTCGTTCTCCTCCCTGTCCGGCGAGGCGATCCGACCGCCGATCTCCGCCCATCCATCCGCATACGGGATGCATTGTAACAGACAATGTTACATGACCGCGGGCCGCTGCCCGACCTGCGGAAAGACCATCGCCCCAGCCCTCCCCCTTCGGGCTGTGACCACATCGGCGTACCGTCCGCGACGCTTCGGGGCGATGCCTTGGGCGAACCCGGAACCCCTGGACTCGCTCGCGACACCACACCCAGGCCACCGCGTCATGCCGCGGACCGGTTCACTCAAGCGGCAGGAAGGGCCGATCGCACCCGCCCCTGCGGGGAGCGAGGGACCGCCGAGCCTGTCGTGCTTGTCGTGTCGGCAGGGTCGCCCGGCTCCCCGGAGGCACGTGTCGGCGGTCACGCCGGTACGCCTGGCGGCACGGGCACTCGACAGGAGGCGCCCCGGCGGTGTAACAATAGTGATTACATCGACGGTCCGCGGCCGGGGTTCCCCGACCGCGGGATGCCCTCCGATCCCTGCAGCAGGCATGCAACGGGCGTGCGCCTGGCCGGCAATGGCAGCGCCGTCACCTCCATCGAACCCTGACATACGCACCCCTCTCCCGGGATCGCTCGCATGCGGGTCGGCAGAGCGGGGTCTTCGCGCCGGATGATGTAACAGAAATTGTTACTTCTCTGGAGCGTTCACACCTATCGCGACTTGGAGAACCACACCATGGGACAGCTTGACGGCAAGACAGCCATCATCACAGGCGGCACCAGCGGCATCGGCCTGGCCACCGCCCAGCGCTTCGCCGCGGAGGGCGCGCACGTGTTCATCACCGGCCGCCGCCAGGAGGTGCTGGACGCCGCCATCGCGCAGATCGGCCCGCGCGCCACCGGCGTCCGCAGCGACGTGGCCGACCTGGCCGACCT
>NZ_LIQR01000160.1 GCF_001418575.1 Peterkaempfera griseoplana | reverse complement strand
CCCCCGCCCCCGGCCGCCGCGTCGGCCTGGCAGCGCGCGGCGGGACGGCCCGCGCCGCCGAGTACGAGCGCTTCGCGGCCTCCCTGCGGGAGGCGCTGAGGCCGCTGCCGGTGAGGATCGTGGAGGCGCACTGAGGCGCCCGCCGGGCCCGATGCGGCGGGAGTGCCCCGGTTCAGCAGTCGGCGGGGGCCCGATCGGCGGTCTGCGGCGTCGCCCCGGCCACCAGCCGTGAACCCCCGCCGGGCCGCCGGTCCACCGCCCAGGACACCACCGCGAGCACCGCGCCCAGACCGGCCAGGCCCGCCCCGACCAGGGTGGGGGAGGTCCAGCCGAGCCCCGCGGAGAGGGCGGCGCCGCCCAGCCAGGCACCCTGGGCGTTGGCCACGTTGAAAGCGCCCTGGACGGTGGCCGACGCCAGTGTCGGGGCGTGTCTGGCCTTCTCCATCACCAGGGTCTGGACGGTGGGCACGATGGCGAAGCCGAAGACCCCCACCAGCATCACGGTGAGCGCCGCCGACCACTCCGCGTGCGCGGTCACGGCGAACGCGGCCAGGGTGAGCGCCAGCAGCAGGAAGGCCGCACAGACGCTCGGGCGCAGCGCCCGGTCGGCGGCCCAGCCGCCCACCACGTTGCCGATGGTCATACCGACGCCGAAGAGCGACAGCACCAGCGTCATCGAGCCCGGGGCGAAGCCCGCGACCTCGGTCATCAGCGGAGCGATATAGCTGTAGCAGGCGAAGAAGCCGCCGCAGCCGAAGACCACGGTGGCCAGCGCCAGCCACAGCTGCCCGCTGCGGAACGTGGACAGCTCCCGGCGCAGCCCGGCGTGCTCGTGGCTGGGCAGGGCCGGCATCAGCCGGGCGATGGCGGCGGTGCCCAGCGCCCCGATGGCGACGACCACCAGCATGGTGGCCCGCCAGCCCAGGTGCTGGCCCAGCAGGGTGGCCGCGGGTACGCCGACGATGTTGGAGACGGTCAGTCCGCCGAACATCACCGACAGGGCGCGCGCCCGCAGGTGGGGCGCGGCCAGATCCGCGGCCGCCACGGCGCCCGCGCCGAAGAACGCGCCGTGCGGCAGCCCGGTCACCAGCCGTGCCGCGGCCAGGAACCAGAACCCCGGCGCCACGGCGCAGAGCAGATTGCCCACTGTGAAGAGCGAGGCGAGGCCGATCAGCACGGCCTTGCGGGGCAGCCGGGCGGCGGCCGCGGTCAGCAGCGGCGCACCGACGACCACCCCGATCGCATAGGCGGAGATCAGCCAGCCGGCCCGGGGGATCGACACCCCGAGGTCGCCCGCGATCTGCGGCAGCAGACCCATCGCGGCGAACTCGGTGGTGCCGATCCCGAAGGCGGTGATGGCCAGGGCGACAAGCGCCAGAGGCATGGCGGAACGCTCCGGGGTGTGGTGCGGGCGGGGGTGCCGGGGCGTGGCTCGTCACGGTGACGCTGCTCCCGGGGCTGCTCCCTAGCGAATCACATCCCGCGGGGTGCCCCGGACCTCAGGGGTGGGTCATCCGCAGCACATCCAGGGCCTCGTCCAGCTGCTGCTCGGTGAGGCGGCCCTGCTCGACATGGCCGCGCTCCAGCACCACCTGCCGGATGGTCTTGCGCTCGGCCAGCGACTGCTTGGCGACCCTGGCCGCCTCCTCGTAGCCGAGATAGCGGTTGAGCGGGGTGACCACCGAGGGCGAGGACTCGGCGTACTCCCGCAGCCGGGCCTCGTCGGCGGTGATGCCGTCGACGGTGCGGTCGGCCAGCAGCCGGGCGATGTTGGCCAGCAGCCGCACCGACTCCAGCAGATTGCGGGCGATCACCGGCATCATCACATTGAGTTCGAAGGAGCCGGACGCCCCGGCGAAGGCCACGGTGGCGTCGTTGCCGATCACCTGGGCCGCGACCATCGCGGTGGCCTCGGGGATCACCGGGTTCACCTTGCCCGGCATGATGGACGAGCCCGGCTGCAGGTCCGGCAGGGTGATCTCGGCCAGGCCGGTGCGGGGGCCGGAGCCCATCCAGCGCAGATCGTTGGCGATCTTGGTGAAGCCGACCGCCACCGTACGCAGCTGGCCGCTCAGCTCCACCAGGGCGTCACGGGCGCCCTGCGCCTCGAAGTGGTTCCGGGCCTCGGTCAGCGGCAGGCCCGTCGTCTGCGCCACCTCGGCGATCACCGCCGCGGCGAACCCCGGAGGGGTGTTGATGCCGGTGCCCACCGCCGTGCCGCCGAGGGGCAGTTCGGCGACCCGGGGCAGTGAGGAGAGCAGCCGCTCCACCCCGTAGCGGACCTGCGCCGCATAGCCGCCGAACTCCTGGCCGAGGGTGACCGGGGTGGCGTCCATCAGATGGGTCCGCCCGGCCTTCACCACCTGGGCGAACTCCGTGGCCTTGCGCTCCAGCGCCGCCGCCAGCCGCTCCAGCGCGGGAACCAGGTCCCCGGTGACGGCGGCCGTCGCGGCGACATGGATCGAGGAGGGGAAGACGTCGTTGGAGGACTGGCTCGCGTTGACCTCGTCGTTGGGGTGGACCGGTCGGCCCAGCCGCTCGCCGGCCAGGGTGGCGATCACCTCGTTGGCGTTCATGTTGGAGGAGGTGCCCGAGCCCGTCTGGAAGACGTCGACGGGGAAGTGGTCGTCCCAGCGGCCCTCCGCCACCTCCGCCGCGGCCTCCTGGATGGCCTCCGCGGTGTCCTTCTCCAGGACGCCCAGCTCCGCGTTGACCTTCGCCGCCGCGGCCTTGATCCGGGCCAGCGCCTGGATGTGCGCCCGCTCCAGACGCTGCCCGGAGACCGGGAAGTTCTCCACCGCGCGCTGGGTCTGCGCCCGCCAGCGGGCCTCCGCGGGGACCCTCACCTCGCCCATCGAGTCGTGCTCGATCCGGTACCCGTCCTCGCCGCCTGCCATCCCCGAACCTCCCTCTCCCGGTCTCTCCTGGGCCAGCGCCCGTTGACGCCTCTTCTGTTCCCCGGCCCCGGCCGAGCAGGGCATATGCGCCGAGGGTTAGGCCATACGGGTCGATCGGCATATCTAAGGACCCCCGAATGCCGCACATGCCGACCGCGCCGGGGCGTCGTTGGGGAGGAGTGACCTCTCCACATCTCATCCCCGCGCCGCCGCTCGGCATGCCGCAGCCCGAGGAGGGCTGCGCCCGCCTGGGCGAGTGGCTCTTCGTGCCGCCGCCGCAGGACGACCAGGACGGGCGAGCGGTCGCCTGCCTGGAACGCGGCGGCGAACAGGTACGCCTGGAGTACAGCTCCTGGCTGGTCGCCGACTTCGCCCGACTGATCCGGCAGATCGAGTCCGACTTCACCCGGCGGATCGGTGCCCGCACGATGCGGCCCCACGGGTGAGGACGACCGCAGGAGGGGAGCGGACACGCCATGTATGACACCAGGGAGACCTACCTCCCGTACGGGGGGATGGGCGGCCACGAGGACTTCGCCGTCGACCCGCAGGGCACCACGTACCAGCAGGACGGCTGGTACCTCGGGGAGCCGCTGCTGGACGTGCCCCCCTCCTTCACCCCGATCGCCGACCTGCTGGACGCGGGGCGCGACCCGTCCGGCGGCTACCTGCCGCCGCAGCGGACCCCGGAGGAGGACGTCACCCGCGGCGTCGGCTTCGACCTCCCGCGCACCCGCCGCCCGGTGCCGCACCGGCGGCGGCGCCCGCGGCCGCAGCTTGCCAGCTGGCCGCAGATCACCAGCTCGCTCTTCGGGGTGCTGACCACCTGCACCGTGACCGCGGTCTCCCTGCTGGGCTGGATCTTCTCCTACGCGCCGCTGCAGCAGCTGGCGGCCGCCCACGTCAGCGGCGGCCTGGCCGAGTTGTGGCCGGTCATCATCTACGGGCCGTGGTTCGTGGCCTCGCTCTCCATCCTGCGGGCCGCCCTGGACCGCCGCCGGATCGCCCACTCCTGGGTGGTGCTGGGGATCTTCTCCGGGATGGCGGCCATCCTCTGCGTGGCCTCCGCGTCGGCGACGCTCTCCGACGTCATCGTGGCGGGCCTGCCGCCCATCACCGCGGTGATCTCCTTCCACCAGCTGATCCGGCAGATGACCGCGACCCGGCGGGCCAGGCACGGACCCACCCCGCCGCCGCGTCCGCGCGCCAAGCCGGGCCGCTGACCGGCCGGGTCCGCGACCGCCGGCCGCCGCGAGCCCCGCGGCGGCCGGCGTTCAGTGGGCCGCGGCGGTCCTCGCCGCAGGCGTACCCGCGGTCTGCTCGACCGCGGGTGCCTTGCCCGGAGGCATCGGCGGGGCGGTGACCATCGCCCGTCCGTACGCGCCCATGGCGACCAGCATCACCGCGAGGATCAGCAGTCCCCGCACACGCAGCCTGGCGGGCAGGCTCAGCAGCCACGGCAGCAGGCCGCCGTAGGGCGGCCTCGCCGACTGCCGTCTGCGGTTGACACGGCGGCTCAACGACGTCTCCTTCTGCTCGCGGCCCGGGTGCGCGGGCGGGCCTGGCCGATGAGGTCCCGGTAGGCCAGGAGCTCCAGCGGCATGTCGAAGGCCACCGCGGCCACGGTCTGCGGGCCGTGCACGGTGTCCCTGGTGTACAGGGCCACAAAGCGCTCCGAGCGCAGTGAGCCCTCGACCACCTCCACCCGTTCGCCGAGGGAGGGGATCCCCACCGCCTGGATGCGGGTGCCGTGCTGCTCCGACCAGAAGCGCGGCACCGGGGTGAACCGGCCCGCCTGCCCGGGGCCGCGCAGCAGGGAGTCCGCGGCGTGCTGGCCCATCTCCACGGCGTGGATCAGATGCTCGACCCGGCGCGGGGTCCCGTCGAAGCGCGGGTTGGGCCACCGGGCCACATCGCCCGCCGCCACGACCCCCGGGACCGGCCGGCCCGTGAGGTCCACCGCATGGCACGTCGGGTCGCAGAGCACCCCGTCGGACACCTCAAGGCCGCTGCCGCGCAGCCATTCGGTGCGCGGCACGCTGCCCAGGCCGAGCACCACGAAGTCGGCCTCCAGGACGTCGCCGTCGTCCAGCCGCAGCCGCAGGCCGCTGCCCGTGTCCACCCAGTCGGTGATCCGGGTGGAGAGCCGGACGTCGACGCCGGCCCGCTGCTGGATGCCGCCGACCACCGTGCCGATCTCGGAACCCAGCACCCGGCGCAGCAGCGGCGCGCTGTGCACCACCAGGGTGACGTCCATGCCGTGCTCACGGGCGGTGCAGGCGAGTTCGCAGCCGACGAAGCCGCCGCCGAGGACGACGACATGGTGGGCGCGGGCCGCATGCATGGCCCGCTGCACGGCGACGGCGTCCTCCAGGGTGCGGATGGTGCGCACCCGGTCGCTGAAGACCGGCGCCTCGGGCAGGCGCCTGGCGTCCACTCCGGTGGCGATCACCAGGCCGTCGAAGGGGAGCAGTTCGCCGCCGCGCAGCTCCACGGCCCGCCGGCCGGGATCCAGGCCGATCATGGGGGTGTCCAGCAGCCAGTGGGCGTCCAGGGAGTCGTCCGCGCGGAACGCGAGTTCACCGGCGGCGAGTTCACCGGCCAGGAACTGCTTGGACAACGGCGGGCGGCTGTACGGGAGCCGGGGCTCCTCGCCGACGATCACCAGCTCCCCCTCGAAGCCGCGCTCCCGCAGCCTGGTGGCGGCGCTGAGCCCCGCGAGTCCGCCGCCGGCGACCACGATCCGCCGCAGGCTCCCCCGGGACGCCGCCCCGCTGCGCGGCGGCGGGACGGCGCGCCGGACGGTCCCCGCGGTCCCGCCGCGGATGGTGATGGCCTGCATGGGGCAGCAGCGGACCGCCTGGCGGGCGGCGGCGGCGAACTCGCCGGGCACATTGCGGGTGTAGTGCAGCGACCCGCCCCCGGAGATGCGGAAGACCTCGGGGGCCTCCTGCTGGCAGATGCCGTAGATGTGGCAGCGGTTGTTGTCCACGCTGATGCGGACCGGGTCGGCCTCCGGCACCAGCGCCGGCCGCGCCGGCCCGAACGACTCGGCCGTCAGGACCTCGGGCAGCACCTCGGGCAGGTGCCCGGCCGGAGCGGTCCGGGCCGGGACCGGCGGGTGGTACGGCACCGGGGCGTAGTGCGGAACCGGCATGCCCTGCTGCGGCCCCGACGCCTGCGGGTGGGCGGCCGGCGGCTGGGCCCGGGCGGGCAGTGGGGGACCCTGGTGGCCCCCCGTACGCGGGTACGGCACCGTGGGCGGTGCGCCATGGCCGGCGGGTGGGTGCGCACCCGGTGCCTGCGTCACCGGTTGCCCGCCTCCCTGCGGGCCGGGCCAGGGCCAGGTGTCCCCGCCGGTCGTCAACGGACGGCTCCGGACTGGAGGGCACCGGACCGCTGCCGCAGTCTGGACCGGGAGGGGAAGATCCGGATCAGGAACGCCAGCAGGCACGCGCCTGCCCCGCCGGCGACACCGATGGCGACCGGATTGAGGTGACGCGGTTCCGGATGCACGGTGTAGACGTGCAGCCAGATCAGTGCGAAGGCCGCATAGGCGAGTTGATGGAAACGCAGCCAGCGGTGGTAGCCGAGTCTGCGCTGCAGCCACACCGAGCAGCCGACCGCGACGGCGAGTTCAAGGCCGAGGATGCCGAATCCGACGGGTATCCGCTGGACACCGCCGGTGAACGGAAGGGTGAGTTCCCGCAGCCCGATGTTCCACACCGGCTGGTAGAGGAAGGTGACGCCGTGCACGGCGCCGAAGATCAGCGCGGAGAGGGCCAGCGTCATATGTGCGCCGTAGATCGTCTGACGGTTGACGGCGCGCTGCATGAATCTCAGCCGCAGCACCGCTCCGAACACCACGGTGGCCACCATCAGTGCGTACGCGATGATCGCGGCGAGCCGGGCGATGCTGTGCACACCCGTGTCATAGGGCGTGTGCTTGTCGTACGCGTCCAGCGGCGACCCGGGTATCGCCGGTGGCGCGGCGGCCGCGGCCGGTGCGAGCAGCACGGAGAGTGCCAGCACCAGGACGAGCACCGCCGACAGGATCGACAGCACGGGGACGGTCCGCGGTCGGCGGGCCGTGACCGCAGCAGTGGTCATGTCCTGGACTCCTTGCGTCTGCACGTCCAAGGGGGCATCGCACCACCGGGCCCGCAGCCACTGGCCTGCCGGGCGCCCCGGTGAATACATGCGCCGGACGCGGGGGAGGTATTGCACGGCAATCTCTCGTCCCGTGTGAAGGCGCTGCTTCGGGCGTAGACGCTACACCAGGCATGCCCGGTGTGATTGCCGGTCGTGCAGTGGTGGAAAGAGAATTGACCACATTTCAGATGGCTTCGAATACAGCAGCCAGAACGGGGCGAATGTCTCGATCGAGCACCCCGTGGATGCAATGTCCCGGCGCAATTCCGGGCGATTCCGGCGACAGGCGCACGGCCAGGCCCCGAAGTGGCGACGCAGCCTCGGGCGGCCTCCGGTCCGGCCGTCCGATATGCCGCCCCGCACCGCCCGAAGGTGGCGGCCGGCGGACGTACCCGACGGCCTGCCCGGCCGCCGCGGCCCCCGGTCGCGCAGCGCCCCCGCCGGCCGTCGGGCAGGCGGGGGCGCGTGGTGGTGCGGCTGCTACGCCTGGCCGGGCGTACGGACCGGGATGCTGGTGAAGGTCGGCTGGGAGGGCTCCTGCGGGCTGAAGAAGTCATTGCCCTTGTCGTCCACCACGATGAACGCCGGGAAGTCCTCCACCTCGATCCGCCAGACCGCCTCCATGCCGAGTTCCGCGTACTCCAGCACCTCGACCTTGCGGATGCAGTCCTGGGCGAGCCGGGCGGCGGGGCCGCCGATCGAACCCAGGTAGAAGCCGCCGTGCTTGGCGCAGGCGTCGGTGACCTGCCGGGACCGGTTGCCCTTGGCCAGCATCACCAGGGAGCCGCCCGCCGCCTGGAACTCCTCCACATAGGAGTCCATGCGGCCCGCGGTGGTGGGTCCGAAGGAGCCGGAGGCGTAGCCCTCGGGCGTCTTGGCCGGGCCCGCGTAGTAGACCGGGTGGTCCCGCAGGTACTGCGGCATCCCCTCGCCGGCGTCCAGCCGCTCCTTGATCTTGGCGTGGGCGATGTCGCGGGCCACCACCAGGGTTCCGGAGAGCGACAGCCGGGTCTTCACCGGGTACTTGGACAACTCGGCGCGGATCTCGTCCATCGGCCGGTTGAGGTCCACCCGGACGACCTCGTCGTCCAGGTGCGACTCGGTGGTCTCCGGCAGGTACTTGGCCGGGTCGGTCTCCAGCTGCTCCAGGAAGACGCCCTCGGCGGTGATCTTGCCCAGTGCCTGGCGGTCGGCCGAACAGGAGACGGCGATCGCCACCGGGCAGGACGCGCCGTGCCGCGGCAGCCGGACCACCCGCACGTCGTGGCAGAAGTACTTCCCGCCGAACTGCGCGCCGATGCCGATCTGCTGGGTCAGCTCCTGGACCTTCTTCTCCAGCTCCAGGTCGCGGAAGCCGTGTCCGGTGGGGGAGCCCTCGGTCGGCAGGTTGTCCAGGTAGTGCGCGGAGGCGTACTTGGCGGTCTTCAGCGCGAACTCGGCGCTGGTGCCGCCGACCACGATCGCCAGGTGGTACGGCGGGCAGGCGGCCGTGCCCAGCGAGCGGATCTTCTCCTCCAGGAAGGCCAGCATCCGCTTCTCGTTGAGGACGGCCTTGGTCTCCTGGTACAGGAACGACTTGTTGGCGCTGCCGCCGCCCTTCGCCATGAAGAGGAACTTGTAGGCCTCGCCGTCGGTGGCGTAGAGCTCGATCTGCGCCGGCAGGTTGGAGCCGGTGTTCTTCTCGTCCCACATGGTCAGCGGCGCCATCTGGGAGTAGCGCAGATTGAGCTTGGTGTACGCGTCGAACACCCCGCGCGAGATCGACTCCTCGTCGCGGCCGGCGGTCAGCACCTGCTGGCCGCGCTTGCCCATGACGATGGCGGTGCCGGTGTCCTGGCACATGGGGAGGACGCCGCCGGCCGCGATGTTGGCGTTCTTCAGCAGGTCCAGCGCCACGAAGCGGTCGTTGGGGCTGGCCTGCGGGTCGTCCAGGATGCGGCGCAGCTGGGCCAGGTGGGCCGGGCGCAGATAGTGCGAGATGTCGTGCATCGCCTCGGCGGTGAGCCGGCGCAGGGCCTCGGGCTCGACCTGGAGGAAGCGGCGGCCGCCCGCCTCGAAGGTGGAGACGCCCTCGGTGGTGATCAGGCGGTACGGGGTGGTGTCCGCGCCCTGGGGGAGAAGGTCGGAGTAGGCGAACTCTGGCATGGCGGCCATCGGCGGGTGGTCCTCACTGACTGCGGGTCTGTCCGGCGACATCGACGAAGCGCCTTCCAGGTTAGATGCCCGCGGCGGTTGTGCCCCGGCTGGGGCGGGCCTGCGTGACCGGGGTCACGCCCCGGTGCCCGGGCGGCTGTTCGGCGCCCGCGCCGCTGACTACCCTTGGCCCGTGGACAACTCCTCTGCCCCGGACCCCGGCGCCAAGCGCGCCCAGTCGCCCGTGCCGATGACCAAGCCGGCCGTGGCGGAGTCCGAACTGCGTGCCTCCGACGCCGACCGGGAGCGGGTCGCGGACGTCCTGCGGGACGCCTTCGCCGACGGACGGCTCGATGTGGACGAGCACGCCGAGCGGATCGAGGCCGCGTACGCCGCCAAGACGCTCGGCGAGCTGGAGCCGCTGACCCGGGACCTGCCGGCGCACCCGGCGCCCCCCGTTCCCCGGCCGGCCGCCGCCCCTGCCGGGCCGCCGCTGCCGCCGGCCCGCAGCTACTCGCCCCATGCGGTGGCGGTCTTCGGCGGCGCCGTCCGCAAGGGCCGCTGGCGGGTGGGCGCCCACCTGAAGGCGGTCGCGGTCTTCGGTGGGGTGGAGCTCGACCTGACGGACGCGGTCTTCGAGTCGCCGGAGGTGCTGATCGACGTCACCTCGGTCTTCGGCGGGGTGACCATCAAGGTGCCGGAGAACGTCTCCCTGCACGGCAGCGGCGCGGGCATCTTCGGCGGCTTCGACGTCCGCGAGCAGACCGCAGAGGACCCCTACGCCCCCGTGGTGCGGATCCGCGGCGCCGCGGTCTTCGGCGGTGTGGAGGCCCGGCCCAAGCGGGGCAAGCAGCTCAAGGAGTGGGTCCGCAGGCAGCTGGACCGCTAGGTCCTGTCCGGCCGTCCCCGGCCTGACGGCTGGAGGTGCCCCGGGCACGCACGCTCGCTGCGGGGGCGAGGCACCCGGGTGCAGCCCGGTACGGGGCGCGCCGCCGCCTCGCGGTCGCACGGACCGGGCGCCTGTCCGGCGCGAACGGCCAGCCGGGGCCCGGGCGTTCCCCCCGCGTCCCCGGAAGAGGCACGGCGAGGCACGGCGCCCGGTGGGACGCTGCCCGCTCCCGCGGAGGCCGGGGTGCCTCTCCGGCGCCGCGAAGGCCCGGCGTGGCCGGGCGCGGGGGCGCAGTACGGACGACCCCGCGCGCTCCCGGGGCGGTTCCGCAGGGGCGCCTCGGGGCGCGAAGGCCGGTCCCGCACGCCCCGCGCCCCTGTTGGCCTGCGGAAACGGCGGGCCGCTGCGCGCCCTCGCCGGGGTGGGGCGTAGGGCGGCGCGTTACGGCGCATGTGCCACATGCACACGCCTCGTCACGCCGTGTCCGCCTACTTGACATTCCGTGCAACGACTTGGGCGGCAACTGCGTGCGGTGTGCATGAATCGGCGGGGGGCCGGGTAGTTCCCTCTCCACATCGTCTGTTGTGCGACCGCGGGGTTCCGCAGGGGCCGGAAGTCGGCCAGGGGAAACTGCGGAGCGTGAAGGCCCGGACGCACACCGACACGAGCCCCCGTCGAGCCGTCGTCAGGAGTACGCCGTGCTGCACCCGATCGAGTCCACCAAGAGCGCCACCGACCAGAGCGTTCCGGGGCAGTTCAGCCCGAGTCAGCACGGACAGCAGAACGGACAGCACGGTGCGGGCGACGACTCCCCCTGGCACTCGGGGGCCGCCTGCCGACGCGACGAGGCGGGTCTGTTCTTCGCCCCGTCCAAGGAACCCACCGCGGCCCGGCTGGCCCGCGAGGAGGCGGCCAAGCGGGTCTGCGCCCGCTGCCCGGTGCTGCTGGAGTGCCGGGAGCACGCCCTCGCCCAGCCCGAGCCCTACGGCGTGTGGGGCGGACTCACCGCGGCCGAGCGCCGGGTGGTGCTGGCGCGCCGGCGCCGCCGTGAGATGGAGCTGCGCGCGGATGTGCAGCGCGTTCCGCGCGGGCACATCGCGGCCGCCGGGTGACCGGTGACGGCGGGACGGGACCGGCACATGCGACGGCGGGGCCCCGGAGGTGTTCACCTCCGGGGCCCCGCCGCTGCGTTGGGGCCCTGCTCGCCGCCGTCCGGCTGGGGGCCGGCAGGCGTGGGTCGGTCGGTGTGGCTCAGTTGGCGTGGCTCAGTTGGCGCGGTCGAAGTCGATCGCGCTGTAGGCGCGGAGCTTGGACAGCCGGTGGGTGGAGTTGATCTCCCGGATGGTGCCGCTCTTGGACCGCATCACCAGGGAGCTGGTGGTGGCCGTCTCGGAGCGGTAGCGCACGCCGGGCAGCAGCTCCCCGTCGGTGATGCCGGTGGCGACGAAGAACACGTTCTCGCCGCCGACCAGGTCGTCGGTGGTCAGTACGCGGTCCAGGTCGTGCCCCGCGTCCAGAGCCTTCTGCCGCTCCTGGTCGTCCTTGGGCCACAGCCGCCCCTGGATCACGCCGCCCATGCACTTCATGGCGCAGGCCGCGATGATGCCCTCCGGGGTGCCGCCGATGCCCAGCAGCAGGTCGACGCCGGCGCTCTCCCGGGCCGCCATGATGGCGCCCGCGACGTCGCCGTCCGAGATGAACTTGATCCGTGCGCCCGCCTCGCGGACCTCCTTGGCCAGCGCGTCATGGCGCGGGCGGTCCAGGATCACCACGGTGATGTTCTCCACCGCGGTGCCCTTGGCCTTGGCGACCCGCCGGATGTTGACCGCCGGGGGTGCGGTGATGTCCACGAACTCCGCGGCCTCCGGGCCGGTCACCAGCTTGTCCATGTAGAAGACCGCGCTGGGGTCGAACATGGTGCCGCGGTCGGCGACCGCGAGCACCGAGACGGCGTTGCCCATGCCCTTGGCGGTGAGCGTGGTGCCGTCGACCGGGTCCACCGCCACGTCGCACTCCGCGCCGGTCCCGTCACCCACCCGCTCTCCGTTGAAGAGCATCGGGGCCTCGTCCTTCTCCCCTTCGCCGATGACGACCACGCCGTTCATCGACACGGTGTGCACCAGCGTGCGCATGGCCTTGACGGCGGCGCCGTCGGCGCCGTTCTTGTCACCCCGGCCGACCCAGCGGCCGGCGGCCATGGCGGCGGCCTCGGTGACGCGGACCAGCTCCAGGGCCAGGTTGCGGTCGGGGGCCTCCGGGGCCACCTCCAGGGGGGCGGGGAGATTGTGATGGTTCTGAGCGGTCATCGGCGATACCTCTCTGTACGCGACGGCCGAAATGAGGGTGATGTGATCGTATCCGCGCAGCGCGGGGAGTGTCTGTGGCGCAGCCCGCGGCCACCCCGGATGCGGGAACCCGGCCCGCCATGGGTCACCATGGGTGGGTGGCGAGCGAGACGAGCAGCAAGAGGGGCCGGCAGACCGTACGGGACATGATCCTGTCGCTGCTGGCGGTCGGCGCACTGGCAGCGGTGGTGTACTTCTTCATCCCGCACTCCGGCGGCGAGCCCGTGAAGACGGTCGGCTACGCCACCGACCTGGCCACCGCACGCCGCGCCGCGCCCTACCCGGTGCTGGCGCCGCAGGGACTGCCCGCGCAGTGGCGGGCCACCTCGGTGCGGTACAGCGCCGACGACGACGGACACGCCACCTGGCACCTGGGGTTCATCACCCCCTCGGGCAGCTACGCGGCGATCGAGCAGAGCGACGACTCGGTCGACGGGCTGGTGCGGGCCCAGGTCCAGGGCGGTGAGCCGGACGGCTCCGCCTCCGTCGACGGCGCGGACTGGAGCCGCTACCGCGGCGACCACTACCGGGCCCTGGTGCGCAACGCCGACGGAGCCGCCACGGCCGTCACCGGCACCGCCAGCTACAGCGAACTGGCCCGGCTGGCGCAGGCGCTGAAGCAGTGAGGACGGCGGCCCCGTACGGACGCTGAGCCGTACGGGGCCGCCGTCCCCGCCCGGCCGGAGGGGCCGCGCGAACAGCGAGGGGCGCGGGAAGCCCGCGACCGGCGCCTCCGTGGAGGGCCGGTCACGCGGTTCCCCGCGCCCCTGGGCGCCGGACAGGGCGCCGGACGGATCAGACGGTGGTGACGACCTCGTCGTACTCCAGACGCGGGCTGCGCGGGTACCAGGCGTCCGGGCCGGGCTTGCCGATGTTCACCACGGCCAGGACGGCGTGGTCGCCGTCCGGGAAGAACTCCTTGTTGATGCCCGCTGCGTCGTAGCCGGTCATCGGGCCCGCGGCCAGGCCGGCCGCGCGGACGCCCAGGATGAAGTAGCCGACCTGCAGTGCGGCGTTGAAGCTGCCGGTCTGCTCGCGGACCGGGCGCTCGCTGAAGAAGAGGTCCTTGGCCTGCGGGAAGTGCGGCAGCAGCCTGGGGATCTCCTCGTGGAACTCGTGGTCGGCGGCCAGTACGGCGACCAGCGGGGCCTTGCCGGTCTTCTCCTTGTTGCCGTCCGCCATGTGCGACACCAGCCGCTCGCGCGCCTCCGCCGAGCGCACCAGCACAATCCGCAGCGGCTGCTGGTTGAAGGCGGTCGGGGCGTACTTCACCAGGTCGTAGATGGCCTGCACCTGCTCGTCGGTGACCGGCTCGTCGGTGAAGGTGTTGGCCGTCCTCGCCTCGCGGAAGAGCAGGTCCTGGGCGGCGGCGTCGAGCGCGAGCACGTCCTGGGCGGCGGTCGTCATGGGGGGTCCACCTCGGTGTTCGGAAGAGGAGCGGCCGGACGGCCGCTTCCTCGCAAGGAACATAGATGAACGTTCAACGGATTCCCTGCGGCGGAGTGACCTGCCTCACGCCTCCGGCGTGCCCGCCCCCTCCTCCGCGGCCAGCGCGGCGTCCAGCCGCTCCCGGGCGCCGTCCAGCCAGCGGCGGCACACCTTGCCCAGCTGCTCGCCCCGCTCCCACAGCGCCAGCGACTCCTCGAGCGAGGTGCCGCCGGCCTCCAGCCGCCGCACCACCTCGAGCAGCGCGTCACGTGCCTGCTCGTACCCCAGCGCATCGTCCACCGTGGCCTGCCGGCCGGGGACCTCCTCGTTCGCCATGCCTGCCAGCGTAGGGGGAAGGGCCGACAGAGCGGGCGAGGAGAACCGCTTGTCGCCCGGGACGGGCGGTGGTGTGCCGCCCTCCGGTGCACACCGACGCACCATCAGGCCCGGACCCGCGCGCCCGGGGGTCGGCTCCTGGGGCACTCGCGCGCCTGCGCACCGGGACGCGGTGGCCGCCGGCGCCCGTCCGCAGCGGGCTCAGTCCGCCTCGGTGACCGCCACCGCGAAGCCGCCCTCCGCGACCCGGGCGTGCAGCGCGTCGCCCGCCGCCACCTCCGCGGCACTGCGCACCACCGAACCGTCCGGCCGCTGCAGCACCGCATAGCCCCGCTGCAGGGTGGCGGCGGGGGAGAGGGCCAGCACCCGGGCCATCGTGTGCTCCAGATCGGAGGCGGCCCGGTCCAGCTGGTGGCCCAGGCAGCGCCGGGCGCGCCCCAGCAGAGCCGCCACCTCCGCCGCGCGGTCGTCCACCATCCGCAGTGGCGCCGCCAGCACCGGCCGGCTGAGCGTCGCCGCCAGGCCCGCCTGCTCCCGCTCCACCCGGCCGCGCACCGCATGCCGCGCCCGGTCCCGCAACTGGGAGATGCGGGCCAGCTCCTCACCGACGTCCGGCACCACCCGCTTGGCGGCGTCGGTGGGCGTGGAGGCGCGAAGGTCGGCCACGAAGTCCAGCAGCGGCTGGTCCGGCTCGTGTCCGATGGCGCTCACCACCGGCGTACGGGCCGCCGCCACCGTACGGACCAGCAGCTCGTCCGAGAACGGCAGCAGATCCTCCACGCTGCCGCCGCCACGGGCCACGATGATCACGTCGACCTCGGGGTGCTCGTCCAGCTCCCGCACGGCGGCGACCACCTGGGCCACCGCGCTGGTCCCCTGCACCGCCACGTTGCGCACCTCGAAGCGGACGGCCGGCCAGCGGTGCCGCGCGTTCTGGAGCACGTCGCGCTCGGCTGCGGACGCCCGCCCGGTGACCAGGCCGACGCACTGCGGCAGAAAGGGCAGCGGACGCTTGCGGTCGGCGGCGAAGAGCCCCTCCCCGGCGAGCCGCCGCTTCAGCTGCTCCAGGCGCGCCAGCAGCTCGCCCAGGCCCACCGGGCGGATCTCGGCGGCGCGCAGCGACAGGGTCCCGCGGGCCGCGTACCACTCCGGCTTCGCATGGACCACCACCCGCGCGCCCTCGGCCACCACGTCGGCGACCGGGTCGAAGACGCTGCGGAAGCAGGTGACCGTGATGGAGACGTCCTCCGACGGGTCGCGCAGCGTCATGAAGACCACCCCCGCGCCCGGCCGCCTGCTGAGCTGCGTGATCTGCCCCTCCACCCACACCGCGCCCAGCCGGTCGATCCAGCCGCCGATCAGGGCGGAGACCTTGGCTACCGGAACCGGCGCGTCAGCAGAGGTGTCGAGGGCCATGGCGACGAGCCTAGCGGCGGGGCCCGACACTGCCGCCCCTGCCGTCCGGGGGCGCCCTCTACCATGGACCCATGTCTGCAACTGCACAGCGTCGCGTCCTGCTCGCCGCCCCCCGTGGCTACTGCGCCGGTGTCGACCGCGCCGTGATCGCCGTGGAGAAGGCCCTGGAGCAGTACGGGTCCCCGATCTACGTCCGCAAGCAGATCGTCCACAACAAGTACGTCGTGCAGACCCTGGAGAAGAAGGGCGCGATCTTCGTCGACGAGACGGAGGAGGTGCCCGAGGGCTCCATCGTGGTCTTCTCCGCACACGGCGTCGCCCCCTCCGTCCACGACGAGGCCCGGCAGGGGAGGCTCGCCACCATCGACGCGACCTGCCCGCTGGTGACCAAGGTCCACAAGGAGGCCGTGCGGTTCGCCGAGGAGGACTTCGACATCCTGCTCATCGGCCACGAGGGCCACGAGGAGGTCATCGGCACCATGGGCGAGGCCCCCGAGCGCATCCACCTGGTGGACGGCCCGGAGGACGTCGACGCGGTGCAGGTCCGGGACGAGAGCAAGGTCGTCTGGCTCTCCCAGACCACCCTCTCGGTCGACGAGACCATGGCCACCGTGGGCCGCCTGCAGCAGCGCTTCCCCGCCCTGGTCAGCCCGCCCAGCGACGACATCTGCTACGCCACCCAGAACCGCCAGGTGGTGGTGAAGCAGATCGCCCCCGAGACCGACCTGCTGATCGTGGTCGGCTCCCGCAACTCCTCCAACTCGGTGCGCCTGGTCGAGGTCGGCCTGGAGTACGGCGCCCGGACCGCCCACCTGGTGGACTTCGCCGACGAGATCGACGAGGCCTGGCTGGAGGGCGTCACCACGGTCGGCGTCACCAGCGGCGCCTCGGTGCCCGAGGTGCTGGTGCAGGGCGTGCTGGAGTGGCTGGCGGCGCGTGGCTACGACGATGTGCAGACCGTCCGCTCCGTGGACGAGCACCTGCAGTTCTCGCTCCCCAAGGAGCTCCGCCGCGACCTGCGCGCCGAGGCCGCGGGCAAGGTCGGTGGCCAGGACTGACCCCGGCCGGATGGCTCGCCCCGCCCCGGGTATCAGACCGGCAGCGGGGCGGCGCATTCCCGCCCGTGACCGGAGAGAGGGTTGCTAGTGGAGTCCTTCGGTGTGGACATCGGCGGCTCGGGGATCAAGGGCGCACCCGTCGACCTGGTGCGGGGCGACCTCGCCCAGGAGCGTCACAAGGTCCTCACACCGCAGCCCGCGGTGCCCGCGGCGGTGGTGGGGGCCGTCTGCGAGGTGGTCGAGCACTTCGGCCGCCGCGGCCCGGTGGGCATCACCTTCCCCGGGGTGGTGGTGGACGGCCACACCCGCACCGCCGCCAATGTGGACCCCGGCTGGATCGGGCTGGACGCCCGCGACCACTTCGAGCAGGCCCTGGGTCTTCCGGTGGCGCTGCTCAACGACGCCGACGCGGCCGGTGTCGCCGAGATGTCCTTCGGCGCCGGACGCGACCGGGGCGGGGTGGTGATCACCCTCACCTTCGGCACCGGGATCGGCAGCGCCCTCTTCGTGGACGGTGTCCTCGTCCCCAACACCGAGCTGGGCCATCTGGAGCTGAACGGCAAGGACGCCGAGCGGCACGCCTCCTCCGCGGCCCGCGACCGGCACGACCTCAGCTGGGCCAAGTGGGCCGAGCGGGTCGACGAGTACCTGGCCCATGTGGAGATGCTGTTCTCCCCACAACTGGTGATCATCGGCGGCGGGGTGAGCCGCAAGCACGAGAAGTTCCTGCCGCTGCTGAAACAGCGCCGCGCCGAGATCGTCCCGGCGCAGCTGCTGAACAACGCGGGCATCGTCGGCGCGGCCATGGCCGCCGCCAAGCTCGGCTGAGACGGCCCGCGGGCCCGGTGGTCCCGCGAGGACTCCGGGCCCGCGTGACGCCGGACGGGCGGAGGCGGGGTCAGCGGGTACGGGAGCGCCGCCTGGCCAGATGGCGGGCGACCACGATGGCGGCGGCCAGGCCCGTCCCGGCGAAGAGCCACCCCGCGCGGGTGGCCAGCCCCCCGGCCAGGCCCATCACATGACCCTCGATGCCCTTGCCGGACGTCGGCCCGAACACCAGCAGCGCCAGCGCGAAGGCGATCGGCCCGGCGATCGGGGCGGCCGGCAGATCCGCGGGCCGCACCCGCACCGCCAGCTGGAAGCAGACGGCGACGTACACCACGCCGAAGAGCACACCCACCCCGCCCAGCAGCAGATTGTCCGCCAGCGCCGCCAGCAGGGTCGCCGCCAGCGCGACCACCCCGGTGCCCACCGCGGTGAGCCGCCGCCGGGGCGCGGTCCCGGCCCGTCCCGGCGCGCCTCCGTCCGGCTGCCGTCTGGCGCTGGGCAGCCGCAGCCTGCCCCGGCTCGCCGGCTCCGGAG
>NZ_LIQR01000016.1 GCF_001418575.1 Peterkaempfera griseoplana | reverse complement strand
CCCATGTGCAACTGGCCCTTCCCCCGCTCCCCGCGGCCAGTGGGCCGGGCCGCCTGCTGTCGGTGCTCCCCCCGGGCCTGGACCTCGGAGGGCGGGCCACCCCCTCGCCCTGGTGCCTGACGTCGGTGCCGCTCGGCCTGTCCAGGGATGCCGAGCGGTCCCGCGTCCGGGCAGCCGCCCAGCCCTTCCGGCTCCTCACGCCTCTGCTGGTCCTCACCGGCCTGACCTTCCACGGCGTCGCGGCGGTGCCCACCCGGTTCGGCAGACAGCGCGTCCTGGTCTTCACGGCGGGCCGCCTGGACGCCCTGAACCCCCGGCAGACCGCGCCGCTGCTGCCGCCCGACTGCGGACTGCGCCAGGGGTGGCGGCCGCCGTATCCGGCGTTCCACGGCATCCCCGGACTCCCGCTGCCGCTGCTCGGCATGGGCATTCCCGGCATCGGTTCCGTCGACCGCGGCGCACCGGGCCCCTGGTACCCCTGCCAGCGCAGGCTGGAGGCCTACGGCCCTCCGGGGCACTCCGTGGCAGCCGACGGCCGGGTGCTGCTGCTGACCAGGGTGCTGAGCGGAAAGCTGCTGGGGCTGCTCCCGGTGACCTTCACCCCCGACATGCCCCCGCCGCTGCCGGTGGGGCTCACCATCCCCATCCCGCTCTTCTTCACCGACGTCGTCGCCTACAACCAGTTCGTCCGGGCCGACCGGTTCGTCCCCAGCCCGGAGACGCGCGTTTTCTGACGCCGTCCCGACCACCGCACGAGGTCGTCGCGCCCCACCTGCCGGCGGACGCCCCGCCGCGGGGCGGGCCCAGGGCGCGTCCGAACCGTGCCCGCCCCGGCCCGACGGCCGGGAGTTACCCCCGGGCACGGCACGGCACCTCGCCGCGCCGTCGGAGTCGGCCGGTTACGCCTGGTCCGAGGCCGGTCCTCCGCCGTGCGATGCGCCCCCCTCGCCCGCCTTCGGCGAGGGGGGCACGCACCGGACGCCGCGCGCCCCACCGGCGCGGACCGCCGGACAAGCCCACCGGCCCCGCGCCGCCCGTCCCGCGGCCTCACCGCCGGGCGGTCGCGGTCAGCCGGGCCCGGCCGACGACATGGCCCGACATGGTGAACGCCGTGACCGCCGCCGGAGTCGACGCCGCCAGCTGCAGACTCGGCACATCCAGCGCGTACACGGTGATCTCGTACCGGTGCGGGACGTCCCCCGCGGGCGGGCACGGCCCCAGGTAGCCGGTACGGCCGGCGTCGTCCGTACCCGCCACCGCACCGTCCGGCAGGGTGTCGCCCAGCGAGGGGGTCGTGGCCGGGATGTCCCAGACCAGCCAGTGCCAGAACCCCGACCCCGTCGGCGCGTCCGGGTCGAACATGGTGACGGCGTAGCTGCGGGTGTCCCGGGGTGCGCCGCTCCAGGACAGCCGGACCTGGCGGTTGGCGCCCGTGCAGCCGAAGGCGTCCGCCCAGGCACCGGCGGGGAAGGTGCCCCCGTCGCGTACGTCCGGGCTGGTCACCGTGAAACGCGCGGCGGAGTCCGGGACGCCCGCTCGTACCCGGGTGTAGCCGTAGCCGCCGTCCTGCGCCGGGCCGGAGGCCGGGCTGCGGCCCAGGGCGGACGCCGCCGAGGTGCCGACGGTGGTCGCGACCGCGGCGGTCGCCAGCAGAGCCGTACCGGCCTTCAGGTGTCGCTTCATGATGCCCTCCCGCTGATCGTCGATCCTGTGGTGCACTCCACGATCACGGGTCGCGCGGCGGACAGGGAGGCCCGCCGGATGCTGGTGTGCGGGATACCAGGATGCGGAGTGGACCAGGCGGCCGGCGGTCCCGATCATGGAGCGTGTGACGGGGCGACAGGCACATCAGCAGACCGAACTGGCGCAGTTCCTGCGAGCGATGCGGGCACGCCTGCGGCCGGAGGACGTCGGCCTGCCCCGGACGGACCGCCGCCGCACCCCCGGGCTGCGGCGGCAGGAGGTGGCGCAGCTGGCGGCCGTCAGCGTCGACTGGTACATCCGGCTCGAACAGGGCCGGGTCGGCACCCCCGGCACCGCCGTGCTCGACGCCCTGGCGCAGGCGCTGCGTCTGTCACCGTCCGAACGGCGCCATCTGCATGTGATCTCCAGGGGCGAGGCCCCGGTCGCCCCGCACGTCCCCGCCCCCGTCGAGCCGTCACTGCGCGTCCTGCTGGACGGAATGCCGCTGCTGCCCGCGTACGTGGTCGACTTCCGCTTCGACGTCCTGGCCCACAACGCCGCGGCCCGGGCGCTCTTCGGGGAGGACTTCGGCACGGGCGACGCCGCCAACACCGCCCGCATGCTCTTCCTGCTGCCGGACATCCGCGAGATGCAGCTGGACTGGGAGCGGGTGGCGCGGGAGACCGTCGGCAACCTGCGCGCCAACCTGGCCCGCCACCGCGACGACGCCCCGCTGCGCCGCCTGGTCGCCGAACTGCGCGACGCCGACGCCGACTTCGCGTCCTGGTGGGATGACCACACCATCCGGCAGCGCGCCCACGGCACCAAACGGCTGCGGCATCCGACCGGCGGCGACCTGACGGTCTGCTACGACGCGCTGGCCACCCTCCAGGGTTCGGAACAGTGCCTGGTCGCCGTCACCCCGGCCGACGCGGCAGCGGAGCGCGTACTGCGCCGGCTGGTCGCCGCACGCGCCGCGGCCCTCACCGGACCTGGTCGCCAGGCCGTCGGCGCCTGAGGCGCGCGGCGCCGCAGCGCAGCCGCCGCAGGGCGGGAGAGGGGACCCGGTCCCGGCCCCGAGCACGGCGGAGCCTCCGGCCGCCGGGCCGTCCCGGGTCGCCGTCCGGGCCGTCCCCGCTTGCCGTCCGGAACGCCAGGGGAACGTCATCCCAACGTCATGGAGTCGCCGGCCGCGTGCCCAGAGGATGTGGTGCAGAGCAGGGGCGGGAGCCGGGGACCAGAGGGGGAACCCATCGCCCCTGAGAGACAAAGGGGACTGCTGTGATGAGGAAGCTGGCCGTGGCGGCCGGAGCACTCGGGCTGGTCGTCGTGCCACTGGCGGCCGCCGGCCCGGCGTCCGCCACCACCTCCTCCTGGATCCGCACGACGGCGACCATCGGCAACTGCACCGTCGAGCAGGTCATCCTGGAGGGCTACGGCAACAGCTCGCACGAGTACCAGACCGCCCAGCTGGCGGTGGACAACCCCGGCTGCTGGGTGCAGATGACCCAGTACATCAACGGCAACCAGGGTGCCTCCACCGGCTGGTGGACCCCCTACACGCCCAACCCCTACTACGACGGCCCGGGGTACCAGGACAAGGTCTGCGTGCACAGCGACTACTACAACGTGGGCCAGCAGGCCTGCACCTCGCTCTACTGACACCTCCGGTACGGACGGGGGTCGGACCGGAGACCGCAGGGGCGCCCACCCAGGGCGCCCCTGCGGCGTTCCCCCTCACCGGCCGCGGAGCCCCGGGTCCCGGGCCCTTCGGTCACTCCCGCCGGGCGTCCAGCGCGCCCGGGCGCGAACCGTCGGACCGGGCCTGGCAGGACGGGCCGTTGGGGACGACGGGGGGAACAGGTCCGGAGGGCGGCCCCGGCGGCTCGGTGCCGCGATCACACCTCCGGCCACCCGTGGACCGGGGCACGCCGGGTTCCGGAGAAGGAGGCACGTCCAGGGGGTCGTACACCAACGGAAATCCGCAGAAAACCGACAGGTCCCCGGTCGCCGAGCCGGAGGTTGACGCGGCGTCGCCAGGTGGTAGTTTGCACGGCGGTTGAGCGGGAGACGCCGGGACGCAACCCGGTCCTCCCGGTCTGTGCCGCCTCGGCGGCTGACTGCGTCCCAGGGGAGAACGTGGCTGGCAGCGCCTTCGGTGAACTCCTTCGCGACTGCCGGTTGCTGGCCGGCTGGACACAGGACGAACTCGCCGACCGTTCCGGGGTGTCCGCGCACTCGATCAGCGTGCTGGAGGCGGGACGGCGCCTGCCGCGGCTGTCCTCGGTCGCCCGGCTCGCGGACGCCCTGCACCTCGACACCCACCGCCGTGGACAGCTGATCGCCGCTGCCCGCACCGCCCAGGCCCCGGCGCGTACCGCCGCGGTGCCCGCAGCCGAGGACCGGCCGCGGGGGACGGGGATGCCCTGCCAACTCCCCTACGACACGAGGCTGTTCACCGGACGGGCCCGGGAGCTCGACCAGCTCCTGGCGCTGGCCCGGGCAGCACCCGCGGGAAGTGCAGCAGGCATGGTGGTGGTCTCGGCGATCAACGGGATGGGCGGCGTCGGCAAGTCCGCACTGGCCGTCCGGGCCGCGCACCGGGCCCGCGCGCACTTCCCCGACGGACAGCTCTTCGTGGACCTGCACGGCCACACGGCCGGCACCGCCCCGCTCACCGCGGACGAGGCACTGGACTGGCTCCTGCGCTCCCTGGGCGTCCCGCCCCAGCAGATACCCGGAGACCTGAGCACCCGCGCCGCCCTGTACCGGGAACGACTGGCCGACACCCGCACCCTGATCGTCCTCGACAACGCCGCGAGCGCCGCCCAGGTGCGGCCCCTGCTGCTGGGAACACCCGGATGCCTGGTGCTGATCACCAGCCGCAAGCGCCTCACCAGCCTGGACGACGCCCACATCCTCACTGTGGACGTGCTGCCCGTACCGGACGCCGTCGCCCTGCTCCGGGAGGGCGCCGGGGCCGGCCGCATCGCCGCCGGTGACCCGGCCGCCGCCGAGCTGGTGGGCCTGTGCGGCCACCTGCCGCTGGCGATCCGGATCGCCGCGGCCAGGCTGCGGCACAGCCGCAGTCTGCGGGTGGAGAGCCTCGTCGAGCAGCTGCGTGACGAGCACCGGCGGCTGGGTCACCTCATGGACGAGGACCGCAGCCTGGCCGCCGCCTTCGGCACCTCCTTCGCGGCCCTGTCCGGGCAGGAGCAGGACCTCTTCCGCCGGCTGGGCCGCTTCCCCGGCCAGGACTTCGACGCCTACACGGCCGGGAACCTGCTCGGCACCGACCACCTCACGGCGGAACGGCTCCTGGAGACGCTGCTCGACCACAATCTGCTCGTCCAGCGCGACCCCGGCCGCTACCGGTTCCACGACCTCATCGGGCTCTACGCACGAACCATGACCGGCCGTCAGGATGGTGGGGCGGAGCATGACGAGCCGCTGCGGAGGCTCGCCGACTACTACCGGTACACCGCCGCGCGGGCCAACCAGCACCTGGCCCGCCGTACCCGCCCCGGCCGGTCCGCGACCTCAGGGGAGCCCGTGGCGGTGCCCGCGCTGACCGACCGTGGGGGTGCCCTGGCGTGGATGCGGACCGAGCACCAGAACGTCCTCGCCTTCCTCGCGCATCCCGCGGCGGCGGCCCACCCCTCGCTCACCGTGGCCCTCTCCATGGACCTGGCGGCCTTCCTGCTGCTGGACGGCCGCTGGGCGCAGGCCGCCTCCCTGCACCAGTCGGCGGCGACCACCGCGGCGCGCAGCGGTGACCGCCTCGGCGAGGCGGACGCCCTGTGCGACCTGGGCCGGGTGCGGCATGCGACCGGCGACTACCGGGCCGCGGCGCACCTGTACGAGCAGGCGCTGCTGATCCACCAGGAACTGGGCGACCGCCACGGCCAGGCCAACGACCTCCATGAACTCGGCCGGATCCGGTTGCTGACCGGGGAGACCCAGGAGGCGGGGCATCTGCACGAGCGCGCCCTGGAGATCTTCCGGGACCTCGGCGACCACCTCGGCGAGGCCCGTACGCTCTGCGACCTCGGGCGGACCCGGCACTCCTCCGGCGACTCCTCCGCAGCCGCCGACCTGACCCGGCAGGTCGTCGCCCTCTACCGCACCCTGGGCGACCGCCGCGGCGAGGCCGCGGCGCTGCACGACCTGGCCTTCGTACTGGACGAGAGAGGGGACCGCGGCAGCGCGGGGGAGCTCTACGGACAGGCCCTGACGATCTATCAGGAGCTGGGCAGCGCCCAGGGGCTCGCCAACGCCCTGCGCGGCCTGGGCCGGGTGCGCCACGCCCTCGGCGACCACCGCGGCGCGGCCGACCTCCACCAGCGGTCGCTGGACGCCTGCCGGGAGGTCGGCAGCCGCCACGGAGAGGCCGACTCGCTGCGCGGTCTGGGCCGTGCCCGCCAGGCGCTCGGCGACCACCGGGCCGCCGCTGATCTGTACGGGCAGGCGCTGGCGATCTACCGCGACCTCGGCAGCCGCCCCGGGGAGACCGGCACACTCCTCGAACTGGGCACCCTGACCGTCACGACCGAGGGCCCCCGGGCGGCGCTCCCGCTCTACCGGCAGGCCCTGCTGCTCGCACGGCGCGCCCGCAATCCGCTGGACGAGGCCAGGGCCCTGGACGGCGCCGCTTGCTGCGCCCTCGCCCTCGGCGACCGTGCGACGGCCCTGGCCGAGATCCGGCAGGCCGTCGCCGTGTACCGGCGGCTGGAGTCCCCGGCGACCGCCGAGGCGGCCGAGCGACTGACCGCCCTGGAGAGCGCCGCCGTCGACTGACCCGTCCCGGCGGCGGCCGACCGCACGGGAGGGGTGGGGCCCACCGGCGTTGCACGCGGTGGCGGCTCAGTTCCCGGTCGGGGCCGGCCGTGTCATCGCTCGCGTGTGGTCGGTGTGAGGTCCGATGGGGCGGCGGGTCGGTCCGGCGCGGGGATCTGGTCGAGGATGCGGGTGAGCAGCGCGGTGAGCGTCTCGCGCTCGGTGGCCGACAGGGCGTCCAGGATGTCGTGTTGGACCTCGGTGAGCGTCCTGTCCAGTTCCTGGAGGCGGCGCCGCCCGGCGGTGGTCAGGGTGATCAGGTTGCGGCGCCGGTCGGCGGGGTCCGGGGTGCGCGCGACGTGACCCTGTTCCACCAGGGTGTTGAGCATCGCGTGCATGTCGCTCTGGTCGATTCCGCACCGCTGGCCGATCTGCGCCTGGCTGTCCGGTCCGAACTCGTCCAGCGCCGCGAGGATGGCGAAGTGATAGGCGTGTCCGCCGGCAGCGGCCATCGTTTCTCCGATGAGTCGATGCGCCCGCGTGGAGACCTTGTTGATCAGCCAGCTCGGTTTGCAGCGCAAACGGGTTGGCGCCTCGTCCATCTGCATGCGCGAAGCCTAGCCGATCCCTTGGTCCGTCCCATGAATCCGGCGTACCCTGGGTCCGTCCAAGGTTGGTCGATCCAAGAGATTGAAGGTGGAAGCGATGTTACTCACGTTGGATGAGGCTCGGGCCGCCAGCGACCGCGTGCGCGAACACGCCGCCGGACTCGGCGCGACGGTCACGATCGCCATCGTCGACGGTGGCGGGCACCTGCAGGTTCTCGATCGCATGGACGGTGCGTCTCCGATGTCGGCCCGTATCGCCCCGGCGAAGGCATCCGGTGTCGCGCTGTTTCACCGCGACGGCGGTGACCTGATGGGTCTGCAGCAGGCGTACCCGGCGGTGTTCGCGCAGATCATCGATGTGGCGGGAGCGCCCATCGTGGCCGGCTTGGCCGCACGGCTGATCCGGCGTGACGGTGTCGTCGTGGGTGCGATCGCCGTCGCCGGAGGGACGTTCGAACAGGACGACCAGTGCGCCGATGTCGGGCTCGGTCTCCTGTCCACGGCTGCCGTTCCAGCGTCATGATGTGAGCCCGAGGGCGGTGAGGCTCACCACGTTTGCCGCGCGATCAGTCGCGGCCGCTGCCGTCACCCGCCGGTGCGGGGCCCAGGAGGGCGCGGACCCGGCCGGGAGTACGGCCCAGTTCCCGGTGCATGACCCTGGTGAAGTGCGCCTGGTCGCTGAAGCCCAGAGCGGCCGCCAGCGCGGCGAGGTCGGTCTCGCCCTGGTCGATGCGGAGCAGCGCCCGGCTGATCCGCACCCGGTTGCGGTAGCGGCTCAACGACATGCCCACATGGTGACGGAAGGTCCGGCTCAGGTGGGACGGTGAGGACTCCAGCAGCCGGGCGAGCTCCACCAGTCCGGTCCCGGAAGACTCCTGGTCGAGGATCAGCTCCTGTGCCCGATGGGCGAGTTCGGCCCGGCCGGGCGCGGGCAGGTCGTCGGGCTCGCTGCGCAGCGCCAGCCGCAGCAGCTCCAGAACGGCCTCCACGGCGCCGAAGTCCGGATCGGCTCCGGTGCGCAGCAGCATCCGATGGGCCAGTTCAAGACGCGCGTCCACCCGGACGGAGGGAGAGCGGGCGGCCTCCAGCCCGTCGGTCAGCACTCCGCCGGCGACGGTGACCGAGGTGCACAGGTCGCCCCCCGCGGGGTGGGCGAAGCGCACCACCTCGCCGGGCCGGTGCAGATAGCCGCCGGCGGGCTCGACGGTCACCCGCCGGCCGTCGCAGTCGAGCCGGAACCTCCCCCGGCGGACCAGGACGATCCGCGCGGCGGACACCGGTTCGGGCGGGGACCAGCCGGACTGCTCGTCCGAGCACTCCACCGCCCGGATCTCGACCCCGGAACTCTCGACGACCTTCCTCGCGGTGCGCACGCTTCCGACTGTAGGCACCACGGGCTCGGCGATCCGCATATTTCTTCAAGACCGCGGCCGGGCGCCGGACCGATCCTTCGGGCATGCTCACCCACACTGCCCGGCCGGTCACGGCCACCCGCCTCGGCCCGGTGCTGGCGGTGCTGCTCACCGGCCAGGTCATGGCCTCCATGGACGGCTCGATCGTGTCGGTGGCGGCGCAGACCATCCGCGCGGACCTGCACGCCGGCGGCGCCGCCGTCCAACTGGTCGTCTCCGGCTACCTGCTGACCACCGGAGTGCTGCTGGTCACCTGCGCCCGCCTCGGCGACCTGCTGGGGCACCGGCGCGTCTTCCTGGCCGGGCTGGCCTGGTTCACCGTCGCCTCACTGCTGTGCGGGCTGGCCCCCGGCGCTGCCGCGCTGGTGGTCACCCGGGTCGCCCAGGCCGTCGGGGCGGCGCTGCTCACACCGCAGGTCTTCGCGCTGATCCAGCTGCGCTGGGACGGCGCGGCGCGGCGTCGGGCCATCGGGTGGTACAGCGTGGTGCTGGCCCTGGGGGTGGCTCTGGGGCAGGTCGTCGGGGGGACGGTGGCCGGCGCCGACCTGCTGGGCCTCTCCTGGCGGCCCGTCTTCCTGGTCAACGTCCCGATCGGCGCCGCGGTGCTGGCGGTCGCCCCGCGGGTCCTTCCCCGTGGGCGCCCCGTCGGCGGGCGGGGCCCGCTGGACCTGGCCGGTGTCGCCGTGCTGACCGCCGCGATGGTGGCGCTCGTCGTTCCTCTGGTCCTCGGGCCCGACCGGGGCTGGCCCGCCTGGGCGTGGCCGTCGCTGGGGTGCGGCGCCGTACTGCTGGCCCTGTTCGTCCGCCATGAGACCAGGACGCCGCACCCGCTGCTCGATCCGGCGGTGCTGCGGCCGGCCGGGGTGAAGCCGGGACTGGCGGCCTGCTGGATCGTGATGGGCTGCTACGCGGCCCTGCTGCTCACCCTGACCCTGCATCTGCAGTCCGCGCTGGGCCTCTCGCCGCTCGCGGCCGGGCTGGCCTTCGTCCCGTACACCCTCGGCTTCGGACTGGTCGGCCTGTCGTGGCACCGCTGTCCGCGGCGGCTGCGGTCGGCGCTGCCGGTCGCGGGTCCCCTCGCCTTCGCGGCCGGGACCACCCTGCTGGTGGTCCTCCACCGTGACCAGTGGCATCCGATGGGCACCCTGCCGCTGCTGATGCTGGCCGGGGCCGGACACGCCGCCGGTTACAGCCCGCTGATCGCGCAGATCAGCTCGCTGGTGGAGCCGCGATACGCGTCCGCGGTCTCGGCGCTCAACTCCACCGGCCCGGTGCTCGCCGAGGTGACCGCGGTCGCGGGCCTGGGGAGCGTCTACTTCGCGGCGCCTTCGTCGGCGGAGGGACTGCTGCGGGTGGCCGTCGCGCTCGCCGTCCTGCTGCTGGTCGCGGCGGCCTGCGCCGCGCGGGTCGCGGTGGTCCGCCGCGCCGGCGGGGGCGCCGGATGACCCCCGGCCGGGCGTCCCGGCGCACCGCGGTCCCCCGGGGCGCCGGGGTCAGGCGGCGGAGCGTTCGCCGGCGGGGCGGCGGCGCAGCGCGGGGTGCCTGACGGCGGGCGGGTCGTAGGCCATGTCCAGCGTCCCGATGTCGGTGCCCGGCGGCACGATGGCGTCGATCTCGTCGAGGATGTCGTCGGTCAGGGAGACCTGGGCGCCGGCGAGGAGGTCGTCGAGGTGGTCCATGGTGCGCGGCCC
Source organism: Peterkaempfera griseoplana (assembly GCF_001418575.1). GTDB lineage: Bacteria > Actinomycetota > Actinomycetes > Streptomycetales > Streptomycetaceae > Peterkaempfera > Peterkaempfera griseoplana. The sequence continues at coordinate 25,348 of NZ_LIQR01000016.1, read as the reverse complement.
GATGATCGCGGAGGTCACGCCCGGGTGGGCGACGGCGAAGGCCATGGCGAGGTGCGTCAGCGGGATCCCGGCCTTGTCGGCGAGGAGGAGGAGCTGCTCCACGGCGTCGAGCCGGCGCTCGTCGCGCAGGTGGCGGAAGCCGAAGGCGGAGCGGTGGGTGTCGGCCTGCCGGTCCCTGCGGTAGCGGCCGGTGAGCAGGCCGCCCGCGAGCGGGCTCCACACCAGCGTCCCCATGCCGTACCGCTCGCAGACGGGCAGCACCTCGCGCTCGATGCCGCGGGTGAGGATCGAGTACGGCGGCTGCTCGGTGCGGAACCGCACCAGGCCGCGCCGTTCGGCGACCCACTGCGCCTCGACGATCTCGGAGGCGGGGAAGGTGGAGCTGCCGACGGCCCGGACCTTTCCGGCGCGTACCAGGTCGGTGAGGGCGGAGAGGGTCTCCTCGACGTCGGTGTCGGGTGCGGGCCGGTGGACCTGGAACAGGTCGACGTGGTCGGTCCCGAGCCTGCGCAGTGAGTCCTCCAGCGCCCGGGTGAGCCACCGCCGGGAGTTCCCCTGCTGGTTGGGGTCGTCGCCCATCGGCAGGTGCGCCTTGGTGGCGAGGACGACGTTGTCGCGGCGGCCCTTCAGGGCCTTGCCGACGATCTCCTCGGACTCGCCGCGTGAGTAGGCGTCGGCGGTGTCGACGAAGTTGATGCCCGCGTCGAGCGCCCGGTGGATGATGCGGACGGACTCGTCGTGGTCCGGGTTGCCGACGGCGCCGAACATCATCGCGCCGAGGCAGTAGGGGCTGACCTTGATACCGGTCCGGCCCAGGGTGCGGTAGTCCACGGTGCTCCTCATGGGTGTGCCGAGGTCCCGGCGGCGCGATATGCTCGCACAGCCGGAACAGCGTTCGACTTAGACGATACGGAACAGTGTTCCGTTTGGCAATGAAGGGTGGGTGTCCCGTGAACGACGGCCCGACGAGCGCGGAGCAGCCGCGTCAGCGTGTGCGCGCCGACGCCCGGCGCAGCGTCGACACCCTGCTCGCGGCGGCCGCCGAGGTGTTCGCCACCGACGGTGTGGACGCCCCCGTGCGGCAGATCACCGCCAAGGCGGGCCTCGGCACCGGCACCCTCTACCGGCACTTCCCGCAGCGCTCGGACCTGATCGCCGCCGTCTTCCGCCATGAGGTCGACGCCTGCGCCGAGGCGGCCCCCGTCCTCTCCGAGCGGTACGAACCGGTCGAGGCCCTCACCCGCTGGCTGCAGCGCTTCGCCCAGTTCGTCGCGGCCAAACGCGGCCTCAAGAGCGCCCTGCACTCCGGCGACCCCGCCTACGCGAGTCTCCCGGCCTACTTCCAGCAGCGCTTCGTCCCCGTGGTCACCGAACTGCTGGCCGCCGCCGCCGCGTCCGGCGACATCCGCTCCGACGTCGCCCCGTACGACCTGCTGCGGGCGATGAGCGACCTGGTCGCCCCGGACGACCAGGGCTACACCCAGCGGATGACCACGCTGCTCGTCGACGGACTCCGCTACGGCACCCGCACCGAGCCCGTCGCATAGGCCCCGGCAGGGCCCGCTGCCGGGGCTGTGGTGCACATCGGGACCGGGGCGGAGCGGCGGCGCCGCGCCGTGTGGGGCCGTCCGTGTGCCGCGGTCGCGCTCGGCGGCCGGTCCGTCGGGGCGGCACGGGCGGAGGACTGGAAGGCGTGGCCTCCCAGCAGGGAGGAAACCGGTCGTGGCCCGGGCGGGGATCGCCGGCGCAGGATGACGTGAGGGACATCCGGCGAACAGCGGTGGGACGGCGGTCGTGAACGGCCTGCCGAACCCCCGCGGACCCCGCGGTGCTGCGGCCGTCGCTCCGGTGTCCGCACCCGTACGACCCGGAGGCATCCGATGAACCGCAAGCACCCTGGCACGGGTCCGCTCACCGTGACGGTGTTCGTCTTCCCGGGGGTGCGGCTGCTCGATGTGACCGGCCCCATCGAGGTGTTCGCCTCGGCGAACGAGTTCGGCGGGCGCTACCGGGTGCAGATCGCGTCGGAGGACGGGGCGGAGGTGATCACCTCCTCGGGGACCCGGCTCAGGGCCGACCGGTCCGTGGACGACCTGAGCGGGCCGTGCGACCTCCTGCTGGTCCCGGGCGGCCCGGAGTGGGAGACGCTGATCAAGGACGAGGGGCTGCTGGACGCCGTCCGGCGACTCGACGCGACGGCCCGTCGCACGGCGTCGGTGTGCACGGGGGCGTTCCTGCTGGCCGCGGCCGGCCTGCTGGACGGCCGCCGCGCCACCACGCATTGGCGGCACGCCCGGCAGCTGGCCCTGCGCTTCCCCTCCGTACAGGTCGACGCGGACGCCATCTTCGTGCGGGACGGACGGATGATGACCTCGGCGGGGGTCAGCACCGGTATCGACCTCTCCCTGGCGCTCGTCGAGGAGCACCACGGCGCGGAGGTCGCCCGGTCGGTCGCCAAGGACATGGTCATCTTCCTGCAGCGGCCGGGAGGCCAGTCCCAGTTCAGCGTCCGCTCCCGGGCCTCGCACATCCACCAGGAGATGCTCCGTCAGGTCCTGGACGCCGTCGTGGAGAACCCCGGCGCCAACCACACCCTCCCGGCCATGGCCCGCCGGGCGGGGGTCAGCGTCCGCCACATGACCCGGCTCTTCCACGAGGAGGCGGGAACCACCCCGGCCCGCTATGTGGAGCAGGTGCGGGTGGAGGCCGCCCAGGTGCTGCTGGAGACGGGCGACGACCCCATGGCGGTGGTGGCCCGGCGCAGCGGGTTCGGCTCACCCGAGTCGCTGCGCAGGGCGTTCGTCCGCCAGGTGGGTGTCACACCGGGTGCTTTCCGGGCCCGCTTCCGGACGGCCGGCGCCGGTACGGCGGAGCCGACCGCCGGGGCGGTCGCGCCGTAGCCCGGGCACCACGGGCCGGTACGGCGGACCGCGCCGTCCGCAGGCGGGCCGCGGCAGACGGGATCCGCCGCGCCCCGGAGCGTGGTGCCCCGGCCGGCTGCCGGGCCGGGACGCACGCGGGTGCCCCGGAGGGTCAGGTGATGTTGACGGCGATCAGGCAGGTGTCGTCGTCGGTGTCGGAGGAACTGCGGACGAGCAGCCGGTCCACGAGCTGTTCCAGCGTTGCCTCCTGCGGCAGGTGGGTCAGCAGTTCGCTGAGGGCCGTCTCCAGCACGGTGTCCCGGCGCTCGATGAGGCCGTCGGTGAACATCAGCAGGGTGTCGTGCGGCTCCAGCGTGAGGGAGTGCTCCTCGTAGGTGGCGGACGGGAGGGCGCCGAGCAGCAGCCCGGAGGTGAGCGGCAGGGGCGTCGGCACATGGTCGCGGACCAGCACCGGAGGGAGGTGGCCGGCACGCGCCCAGCGCAGCTCACGGGTGCCGGGGTCGAAGATGGCGCACACCGCGGTGGCGGTGATCTCGTCGGTGAGCTGGTGGCTCACGCTGTTGAGCCAGGTGAGCAGCTGACCGGGGCCGGCGCCGGTGGCTGCCAGCCCGCGCAGGGCGTTGCGGAGGGCGACCATGCCGGTGGCGGCCTCGATGCCGTGCCCGGCCACGTCGCCGACGGACAGCAGGACCCGGTTGCCGGGCAGCGGGAGGGCGTCGTACCAGTCGCCGCCGACCAGGTGTTCCTGCTCGGCGGGCCGGTAGCGCACCGCGATCTGCAGACCGGGCAGTCCGGTGGCGGCGTGGGCCGGCGGCATGATGGCCTGCTGCAGACGCAGGGTGAGGCGGTTGCGTTCCCTGGCCTCCGCCTCGGTGTGGGCGAGTTGTTCGCGGGTGGCGGCCAGGGCGACCTCGGTCCAGTGCTGGGCGGAGATGTCCTGGTAGGCGCCTCGGACGCCCTCCAGGGTGTTCGACGGGCCGAGGACCGGCTCGGCGATGATCCGGATGTACCGGGTGACCTGGTCGGCGCGTTCGAGCCGGAACGCGGCCGCCGAGGGGCGGCGGTGGTGCAGCAGGGTCCGCAGGAACCGGTGGACGGCGTGGTGGTCGTCGCCGTGGACGTAGGTGGCGATGTCCTCCAGGCGGACCAGCTTGTCGCCCGGCCGGAGGCCGTACAGGTCGAAGAGCTGGTCGTTCCAGGTGATCTCCCCGGTGCGGAAGTCCTCCTCGAAGCCGGCGATACGGCCGAGGCGCTGGGCGTGCTGGAGCAGGTCGGCCAGACGGCTGGCCTCGGCCTCCACATGCCAGACGACCAGGACGCAGGCGCCGTGGCGGCTGAGACTCGCCTGGGCGCGGGAGTGGATGGGCACTCCGTCGACCAGTGCGGAGATCTGCAGCGGCGCGCGGAAGGGTTCGCCGGTGGCGTAGACGTGCTCGACCGCGTCGAACAGGCCGCCGGGCGCACCCACCAGGGGGTAGCTCTCCAGCAGCCCCTTGCCGATCAGTGCGGTGCGGGGCCGCCCCGCGGGATCCGCGAAGCGGGGGTTGAGGTGGTGGATGCGGAAGTCGGTGAGCGCGGAGTGCCGGTCGATGGCGGGGGCGAGCACCAGTGCGGCCGCGTTGTCCAGGCCGTCCGCCAGGTCCGAGAGCTCACGCAGCTGGGGGTAGACCGCCTCCAGGGTGGCGGTCGGCAGCGGCTCGTGGACGTCCAGGGCGTGGCCCGCGACCTCTCCGAGGCTCTCCAGCTGGTGGGCGATGGAGGCGGAGATGACGGGCGGGGTGCTGCCCCACACGACCTCCAGGACACCCACCGTGCGGCCGTGCACCTGCGCCGGGACGCCGACCCGGCCGTGGTCGGCAAGGTCGGCCTCGGCGATGGACACCGCGCCGACGTCCGCCAGCCGGCGGGCGTGCAGGACCTCCCGGCGGGAGAGGGCGAGCCGGGCGAGGGTGGTGACGCGCGGCGGGACGTGGCGCCAGCGGTGGCTCTCCTGCTCGGTGACACCCGCGGTGCCGGCCAGGGTGATCGAGCCGTCGGGGGACGAGGCCCAGAGCGCCACGGCCACGGCCCCGAGCGGCCCGAGAGCGTGCTGGAGGAGCGAGTGGGCCACAGCGTCGCAGTCGTGCGCGGCGAGCGCCGCGCTCTCGGCCGTTCTCAGCCGTGCGGCGCCCCCGGCGTCCGCGGTGTCCGGGCCGGGGCCCGGGCCGGGGCGGACGGTGGAGTCCTGGACCAGGTCGGCTGCGACCTCCAGGGGCGTCAGGCCCGCCTGCTCGGCGAGCCGGCGCAGCTGCAGGTCCGCCTCCCGGGCGGAGCAGTCCAGGCGTTCCATGAGCAGGCCCTTGGCCATCTCGATGACCGCGCGGCCCTCGGCGGCCGACTGCGCCGCCTCGACCTCGCTCTGCAGCCGCATCACCAGGGCGGCCAGCCGCCCGGTGCCACCGGCGGCACCCGAGGGCTCGGCGGCGAGCGCGCCGGGCTGCGCCGGAACCTGCCCGGAGGAGGCGGCCGGCTCCAGCTCAGACCTCACTGGTGGCACCCCTCTCCGCCAGGCACCGCTGGATGGCGGCGACGAGGTGCGCGGCGTCGACCGGCTTGGTCACATAGTCGTCGGCCCCCGCGGCGAGGCTCTTGTCACGGTCTCCCGGCATGGCCTTGGCGGTGACGGCGATCACCGGCAGGTGGGCGAGGTCCGGGGAGGTCCGGATGGCCCGGGTGGCGGCGTATCCGTCCATCTCCGGCATCATCACGTCCATCAGGACGACGTCGGTCTCCGGGTGGGCGTGGAGGGTCTCCAGGCCGGCCCGGCCGTTGTCGGCGTCCAGCACCGTCATGCCGTGCAGCTCCAGGATCCCGCTGATCGCATAGACGTTGCGGGCGTCGTCGTCGACGACCAGCGCGGTGCGGCCGGTGAGAGCGCCGGGTTCCTGGACCTCGGGGGCGGGCAGCTCCTCGGGCCGGACGAGCGGCAGGGCGGCGCCCGGGTACTCCGCCGTCAGGTGCAGGGTGACCCGTTCACGCAGGTCGTCCAGGCTGCGCAGGACCTCGACCGACGGTGCGGCCGCCCCCGCCGCCAGATGGTCGTCGGCCGCGTGCCGGGGCGTGGCGTGCACCAGGATCGGTACGTGCTGCAGTGCGGGGTCCCCGGCCATGGCGTCGAGGAAGCGGTGGGTGGAGCCGTCCGGCATGGCGCCCTCCAGCACCACGCAGTGGAAGGAGCCGGCCGCGAGGGCCGCGGCGGCCTCCTCGGCGCTGAGCACGGTGACCACCTCCGCGCGCTGACCGCGGGAGGCCGCGACGGCGGGGTCGAAGGTGTTGGCGGCCGCGTTCTCGGTGACCACCGACAGCAGCCCGCCGACCCGGGCTTCGAGGACCAGCGCTCGTCGCGGCGTACCGGGGTCCGCCTCGACGGCCGCCGGCGAGGCCGGGGCGGGCAGGCCGGGCGCGGTCGCCGGGGCGGCGGTCCGGGGTGCGGAGGCGACGGCACGGAAGTCCGGCCTGGCGGCCGGCAGCAGCAGGGTGAAGGTGCTTCCCCGGCCCGGGGCGCTGTGGACGCTGATGGCACCGCCCAGGAGTTGGGCGATCTCGCGGCTGATGGACAGGCCCAGCCCGGTGCCGCCGTACTTGCGGCTGGTGGTGCCGTCGGCCTGCTGGAAGGCGCCGAAGATCGTCTCCAGCTGCTCCTCGGCGACACCGATCCCGGTGTCCGTGACCCGGAAGGCCATGAACTCGCCCCAGTGGCGGACCTGTTCCGGCACCTCCTCCGTGGCGGCCCGTTCGATGCGCACCTCGACGCTGCCGGCCTCGGTGAACTTGACCGCGTTCGACAGCAGGTTCCGCAGGATCTGCCGCAGCCGTGAGTCGTCCGTCAGGATCTCCTGGGGGACGTCGGGGGCGGTGACGATGCGGAAGTCGAGGCTCTTCTGCGTGGTCATCGGACGGAAGGTCGCCTCGACGTAGTCGAGGAGCTGGCCCAGCGCCACCGGCTCGGGGGTGATGTCCATCTTCCCGGCCTCGACCTTGGACAGGTCCAGGATGTCGTTGATCAACTGCAGCAGGTCCGAGCCGGCCGAGTGGATGATCGTGGCGTACTCGACCTGCTTGGGCATCAGGTTGCGGGTCGGGTTCTGGGCCAGCAACTGGGCGAGGATCAGCAGCGAGTTGAGCGGTGTGCGCAGTTCGTGGCTCATGTTCGCCAGGAACTCCGACTTGTACTTGGAGGCGAGCGACAGCTGCTGGGCGCGCGTCTCGAGTTCCTGGCGGGCCTGCTCGATCTCCGCGTTCTTGGCCTCGATGTCGCGGTTGCGCTCGGCCAGCAGCGCCGCCTTCTCCTCCAGCTCCGCGTTGGAGCGCTGCAGCTCCTCCTGACCCACCTGCAGTTCCTCGGAGCGGGACCGCAGTTCGCCGGCCAGCCGCTGCGACTCCTGCAGCAGTTCGTCGGTGCGGGCGTTGGCGACGATCGTGCTGACGTTGACCCCGACGGCCTCCATCAGCTGCCCCAGGAAGTCGCGGTGCACCGCGGTGAACCTGTGCAGCGAGGCCAGTTCGATGACGCCCAGCACCTGCTCCTCCACCACGATGGGCAGCACGATCAGGGAGCGGGCGGGGGTCTGTCCGAGGCCGGACGATATGGTCACGTAGTCGGCGGGAAGGTCGTCCAGGCTGATCACAGCGCGGTCGGCGGCGGCCTGGCCCACCAGGGAGCGTCCGACCGGGCAGGTCTCGGGGCGTTCGGGCCCGGCGGGGCGGCCGTAGGAGCCGATCAGGCGCAGGCGCGGGCCGTCGGTGGCGTCCTCGGCGAGGAAGAACGCACCGTACTGGGCGCTCACCAGCGGGGCGAGTTCGCTCATGACCTGGTCGGCGACGACCGCGAGGTCGCGGCTGCCCTGCATCAGACCGGAGATCCGGGCCAGGTTGGTCTTCAGCCAGTCCTGCTCCTGGTTGGCGCGGGTGGTCTCGCGCAGAGACTCCACCATGGCGTTGATGTTGTCCTTGAGGTCCCCGACCTCGCCCGGTGCCTCGACGGTGATGGAGCGGGTGAGGTCGCCCTGGGCGACGGCGCTGGTGACCTCGGCGATGGCGCGGACCTGCCGGGTGAGGTTCCCGGCCAGCTCGTTGACGTTCTCGGTCAGGCGCTTCCAGGTGCCGGAGACGCCCTCGACCTCGGCCTGACCGCCCAGCCGCCCCTCGCTGCCCACCTCCCGCGCGACCCGGGTGACCTCGGCGGCGAAGGAGGAGAGCTGGTCGACCATGGTGTTGATGGTGGTCTTGAGCTCCAGGATCTCGCCGCGGGCGTCCACGTCGATCTTCTTGGACAGGTCGCCGTTGGCCACGGCGGTGGTGACCTGGGCGATGTTGCGGACCTGGTTGGTCAGGTTGTTCGCCATGGAGTTGACGTTGTCGGTGAGGTCCTTCCAGGTGCCGGCCACGTTGGGCACCCGGGCCTGACCGCCCAGCTGGCCCTCGGTGCCGACCTCGCGGGCGACGCGGGTGACCTCGTCGGCGAACGCGGAGAGGGTGTCGACCATGGTGTTGATGACGCCCGCCAGTGCGGCGACCTCGCCCTTGGCCTCCACCGTGATCTTCTGTGACAGGTCGCCCTTGGCCACCGCGGTCGCGACCTGTGCGATGGAGCGCACCTGGCCGGTCAGGTTGGACGCCATCACATTGACGTTGTCGGTCAGGTCCTTCCAGGTGCCTGAGACGCCCCGGACGGTGGCCTGACCACCGAGGTTGCCCTCGGTGCCGACCTCGCGGGCGACCCGGGTGACCTCGTCGGCGAACGCGGAGAGCTGGTCGACCATCGTGTTGATGGTCTCCTTCAGCTCCAGGATCTCGCCGCGCGCGTCGACGCGGATCTTCTGGGTCATGTCGCCCCTGGCCACCGCGGTGGTGACCTGGGCGATGGAGCGCACCTGGGCGGTGAGGTTGTCGGCCATGACGTTGACCGACTCCGTCAGGTCCTTCCACATGCCGGAGACACCCTTGACGTCCGCCTGTCCGCCCAGGCGTCCCTCGGTGCCGACCTCGCGGGCGACGCGGGTGACCTCGTCGGCGAAGGAGGAGAGCTGGTCGACCATGGTGTTGATGGTGGTCTTCAGCTCGGCGATCTCGCCGCGCGCATTGACGGTGATCTTCTGCGAGAGGTCGCCCTTGGCCACCGCGGTCGCCACCTGGGCGATGGACCGCACCTGCGCGGTGAGGTTCCCGGCCATGAAGTTGACGGAGCCGGTCAGGTCGCGCCAGGTCCCGGAGACACCCTTGACGTCCGCCTGTCCGCCCAGGCGTCCCTCGGTGCCGACCTCGCGGGCGACGCGGGTGACCTCGTCGGCGAACGCGGAGAGCTGGTCGACCATCGTGTTGACGGTGTTCTTCAGCTCCAGGATCTCACCGCGGGCGTTGACGGTGATCTTCTGCGACAGGTCGCCCTTGGCGACCGCCGTGGTGACCTGGGCGATGTTGCGCACCTGGTCGGTCAGGTTGCCCGCCATGAAGTTGACCGAGTCGGTCAGGTCCCGCCACACACCGCCGACGCCGGGCACCTCCGCCTGTCCGCCCAGCCGCCCCTCACTGCCGACCTCGCGGGCGACGCGGGTGACCTCGTCGGCGAACGCGGAGAGCTGGTCCACCATCGTGTTGACGGTGTCCTTCAGCTGCAGGATCTCGCCCTTGGCCGCCACATCGATCTTCTGCGACAGGTCGCCCTTGGCGACGGCGGTGGCGACCTGGGCGATGTCGCGGACCTGGCTGGTCAGATTGCCCGCCATCGCGTTGACCGACTCGGTCAGGTCCTTCCAGGTGCCCGAGACGCCAGGGACCTCGGCCTGGCCGCCGAGCTGACCCTCGGTGCCGACCTCCCGCGCCACGCGCGTCACCTCGGACGTGAACAGCGACAGCTGGTCCACCATGCCGTTGAACACCGACGAGATCTCGGCCAGCAGGCCGCTGCTGCCGTCCGGCAGCCTGGTGCCGAAGTCCCCGTCACGCACAGCGGTCAGACCGTCCAGAAGCTGCCGCAGTTCGGCCTCACCGATGCCGCCGCCGCCCACCGGGCGCTCCACCGTGTCCGTCATCGTGTACTCCTCCCCCAGATTCGGGCAATGGTCGAATCGACGTCTGTCGCCGGCTGCGGGCATACCTGCATGGCGGGCCCGTTCGCTCCAGAGGCCTCAGGTACGCCGCGCGTCAGCCCCTACACGGGCTCGGGAAGGACGGCCGCTTCGCGTTCGTCCGTTCCGGGTTCGTCGGTTCTGCGGTCGCCCGTTCCGGCTTCGTCCGTTCCGGGGTCGTCGGTTCGGGGTTCGTCGGTTCGGGGTTCGTCGGTTCCGCGGTCGCCCGTCCCGGGTTCGCCCGTCCCCGGCTCGTCGGAGCTGGGACGTGCCAGGAAGAGGGCGAGCAGGCCGTCCACGTCGTGCCCCGCGTCGGCCGGGTGCCGCAGCGGCCGGCCGTAGATGACCTCGTACCGGTTGCGCCGCCCCTCGCGGATGCGGACCAGATAGCCCTCGGCCTCCAGGTCGGCGACGATGCCCTGCACGGTGCGCTCCGTCACCTGGCACGCCACGGCGAGATCCCGCAACCGGATGCCGGGCTCCTTGGCGATGAAGGCGAGCACCCGCGCGTGGTTCGTCAGGAACGTCCAGACCGATCGCGTCTCCGCGGTGCTCATGCCTTCTCCCCTCGGGTCGAGATTCCGGAAATACAATACACGCAGATCTTTTCGTGAATAGACCCGACAGGCATGGTCATGCCACTGAACCTGGCCCGGACGTTCCACGCCCCCCGGCCGCCCCGTCGGCGCCCGCTTCGGACGGCGCCGTCTCACCGCCCAGGAGGCGCCGGCGCGCCGCCGGGTTCCCGTGGGGCCTCCCGCCGGTCCGGGCGCCCGACGGCGTGACACAGTGAGCGCCAGGCCACCACCACCCAGGCGGCGACGAGCAGCGTGTAGAGGGCGACGGCGATCCAGACGAACAGCTGCGAGCCCGTACGGGCAGCCAGGGCGCTGGTGCCGGTGACACAGGCGCCGAGGGGGAAGATGAACGACCACCAGGTCGGCGCGAAGGGGAGTCCGGACCGGACCTCCCGCACGGTGAGCGCCGTCGCCAGCACCAGCCACAGCATGGCGAAGCCCCACACACCGAGCCCGCCCAGCAGCGCCACGACGGCGGCGCCCCGGGTGTACGGCGCGGGCAGCGTGCCGGGTGCGGCCGTGGCCAGCGCACCCAGCGCCGTCACCGCCTGGCCCAGTGCGCCCACGCCGATCCACACCGTGGGCACCACCGCACCGGTGGGCGCCTCATGGTGCACCAGGCGGCTGTAGACCATGGCGAGCACCAGCAGGACCGCCACCAGACCGAGCCCGAGCATCGCATAGCAGCCCTGCAGCAGCGCCAGCCGCAGCTGTCCGGCCGGTACATGCGGAACGAGCAGCGCGCCGGTGGCCGCCGAGACCATCGGAGGTACCACCGGCATCAGCCAGCCGCCGAACGCCGCGTCGGGCGCGAAGCGGTGCCGAGTGACCATCAGGTACGGCACCGTGCAGGCAGTGGCGAGTCCCAGCACGGTGCCGAGCGACCACAGCACCCAGTCCACATCCAGCGCCGCCCGCGCCCCGATCACGCGCCGGCCGAGCAGCAGCGCCCCGGCGCCCACCGTCAGCAGCGCCATCGGCGGTGCCCCGAAGAACTGGACCAGCGCCGGATCACCGGCGTGCACCCGCAGCGCCCGCTGCCGGACATAGCCGACCGTGAGCAGGACCAGCAGCAGCGCGGCCCCCAGCCAGACCGCCGTGGCGGCGTCGCGCAGTCCGGGAAAGGTCCTCGGCAGGGTGACGGCCGCGTCGGCGACGATACCGGTGCCCATCACGGCCGCGAACCAGCTGGGGCCCAGCGGCGGACGCGTCCTTCCGCCCGCTCCGGGCCGCGGGACACGGGCAGCGGCGGAATGCCTCGCGCCCGAGTCCCTGGAGGGGACCGTCGGGGCGCCGGGGGAGTGGGGAGTCACGGCGTGGAACGCCTACTTTCCTGTTCTCGGGAAACCGCCGTTCGGCGATCGGCCGACCGCCCGGCACCCACCCCGGCAGCTCCCGGGCGGCGGCCGTGACCGTCGGCCCGTTGGCGGTACGACGCTATGGCGGCACACCACTCCCGCCACACCACCTCACGTGCCAGGGCGCCCTCAGATCGGGACATGACGGGCAGCGCCTGTCCCGAGCGGCAAGAGCGGCCGGGGACACCGGCACGCCCCCGCCCGCTGCCGGACCCCATGGCGGTCCGGCCACGGGCGGGCGCAGCGGTGTCCCGATGTGAGGGCCGTGCGACCGTCCCGGCGGCTGTCCTGCGGCGCAATCGGTGATGGGCTCGACGGTGCCGCCGGGGAAGGCCACGGACGGTACCGGCCGCACGGGCGGCCCGGGATCCAGGAACCACACCGACGAGGCACCCTGCCGGGCCCGCCGGCCGGTGCACCCACGGAGGGCCATACGATGACCGCCACCGACCGTTCCGCGCTCCAGTCGCCGGAACTCGTCCTCATCACCTGCGGCAGCCGCAAACTCGGCCACCGGGCGCGAGCGGCGGACCTGTACACCGGTCCGTACCACCGTGCCTGCCGCAGGGCGGCCCAGGGGCTGCGCCCCGACCACCTGTTGATCCTCTCCTCCTTCCACGGCCTGGTCGCCCTCGACGACGTCATCGAGCCCTATGACACCGCCCTCGACGGCGTCGGCAGCGTCACCGCCGAGCGGCTCCGGCAGCAGGCCCGGCAGCGCGGCGTGCTCGAACTCGATCCGGTCGTCGTGCTGGCCGGCGCCCGGCACACCGCCCTCGCGCGAAAGGTGTGGCCGCACGCCCTCAACCCGCTGCAGGGCACCGGCGGCATGGGACGGCAGATCGCCTGGCTCAACGCTCTCGCCGGGATCGGCGCGCCGGACGACCCCGCGGCCCGCTGAGTCCAGGCCGTACCCCGACCGCCGCTCCGGCACCGCTCAGCGGCCGCGCGGCGGAAGCCCGGTCCGGGCCAGCGGCGCAACGCCTGCGGGCGGCCCGGACGAATCCGGGCCGCCCGTGGCAACCATGCATGCGGTGCGCTGTCGTGGGCGGCGGCACCCGGCCGACCGGCCGGTTGTGTCCGGTCGCCGGCCGCCCAGGCCTCGGGTTTCAGGCCTCGGCGGCGCCCTCAGGCGAAGGCCCGGCGCAGAACCTCCTGCTGCTCGGCGGCGTGACGGCTGGCGGACCCGACGGCCGGAGCGGAGGCGGCAGGCCGGCTCACACAGGCCGCAGGGCCGGGGAGCAGGCGGTCGACACGAGGTCCGACGAAGGTCCAGGCGCCCTGGTTGGCCGGTTCCTCCTGGACCCAGCGCACCTCGACGCCCTGCGGGTACCTGGACAGTTCCGCCTGCAGTTCCGCGGCGGGGAACGGATACAGCCGCTCCAGCCGGACGATGGCGGTCCGGTCGTCTCCCGACTGCTGCCGCTGGGCGTCCAGGTCGTAGAAGACCTTGCCCGAGCAGAGCAGCACGCGCTCGATCCGGGCGGGGTCCTGTGTGCGGTCGGGGATCACCGGGCGGAAGGAACCGCTGGTGAACTCCTCCAGCCCGGAGGTCGCCGCCTTCAACCGCAGCATGGACTTGGGAGTGAAGACCACCAGCGGCCTGCGCCGCACCTCGAGGCCCTGCCCCCTGAGCAGATGGAAGTAGTTGCCCGGCACGGAGGGGCTGGCGACGGTCATGTTGTCGTCCGCGCACAGTTGCAGGAAACGCTCCATGCGGGCGGAGGAGTGGTCGGGCCCCTGTCCTTCCAGGCCGTGCGGCAGCAGCAGCGCCAGACCGGACCGCTGCCCCCACTTCTGCTCCGAAGCGGAGATGTACTCGTCGATGACCGTCTGGGCGCCGTTGGCGAAGTCACCGAACTGCGCCTCCCACAGCACCAGCGCGTCCGGCCGGGCCAGTGAGTAGCCGTACTCGAATGCCAGCGCGGCCAGTTCGGACAGCAGCGAGTCGTACGGAGCGAAGCGCGCCGCCCCCGGGCCGAGCGAGTTCAGTGGCGTGTGCTCCCGGCCCGTGCGGCGGTCGGTGAGGACGGCGTGCCGCTGGCCGAAGGTGCCCCGGCGGGAGTCCTGGCCGGCCAGTCGCACCGGCACTCCGTCCAGAAGCAGCGATCCGATCGCGAGGGCTTCCGCAGTGGCCCAGTCGACGTTGCCCGCGTCCAGCATGGCCGCCCGTCGCCGCAGCTGCGGGAGCACGCGCGGATGCGGGGTGAAGCCCGGGGGCAGGTCGGTCTGGGTGCCCAGGACGAGCCGCAGCGCCTCCTCGCCGACCGCGGTGGCGGCACGGCGGGCCGGGCGGTCCGCCCCGGTGTCCGGCCAAGACGACTTCCGGTCGGCCGACCGGGTCCCGCTGGTCTCGGCGAAGGCCCGTTCGAGTTCGGCCCGGTAGATCTGCCGGGCCTGTTCGATCTCCTGCTCGCCGATGACGCCGGCGTCCTGCAGCGACTGCGCGTACAGCTTCCGTACGGAGGGCCTCGCGGCGATACGGTCGTACATGCCCGGCTGGGTGATGGACGGGTCGTCGACCTCGCTGTGCCCGTGGCGCCGGTAGCAGACCAGCTCGACCACGACGTCCTTGTGGAAGGCCTGCCGGTAGTCGAAGGCCCACCGGGCCGCCCGGACGACCGCCTCGGGGTCGTCCCCGTTGACATGGAGGATCGGCGCCTCCACGGTCCGCGCGACGTCGGTCGCGTACACACTCGACCGGCCCCCGGCGGGGGCGGTGGTGAACCCCAGCTGGTTGTTGATGATCACGTGGACGGTGCCGCCGGTGCGATAGCCGGGCAGCTGTGACATGTTCAGCGTCTCGGCGACCACGCCCTGCCCCGCGAAGGCGGCATCGCCGTGGATCACGACGGGCAGCACGGAGAATGCCTCCCGGTCGCCCTCAGCGCGTTCCTGCCGCCCCCGCACGACCCCCTGCGCCACCGGGCCCACGATCTCCAGATGCGACGGGTTGGCGACCACGGAGACCGCGATGGTGTGACCGTCCGCGGTGTGGAAGGTGCCGGCGGCCCCCAGGTGGTACTTGACGTCGCCCGAACCCTGCGAGGACCGGATGTCCACCGCGTCCTCGAATTCCCCGAAGATCTGGGCGTAGGGCTTTCCCACGATATTGGCGAGGACGTTCAGTCTGCCGCGGTGCGCCATCCCGATGACCACCTCGCGCATGCCCAGGCGTGCGGCGGGTGCGAGCAGCGCGTCCAGCAGGATGATCGCTGACTCCCCGCCTTCCAGCGAGTACCGCTTCTGCCCCACGTACTTGGTGTGCAGGAATGTCTCGAATGCCTCTGCCGCGCCCAGCCGGCGCAGAATCCCCAGCTGCTCGGGGCGTCCGGGCCGCGGCTGCCGCCCCTCGGCGCGCTGCTGTATCCAGAGCCGTTCCGCCGGATTCTGGATGTGCATGTACTCGATGCCCGTGGTGCCGCAGTAGGAGTCGCGAAGCGTCTGGACGACGTCGCGCAGTGTCATGGTCCGGCGGCCGGCGAAGCCGTCGACGGGAAACTGCCGTGCGGCGTCCGCAGCGTCGAGGCCGTGCCCGGAAGGCTCCAGGTCGGGGTGGCCGGAGGCCGGCGCCGTACGGAGGGGATCGGTGTCGGCCGCCAGGTGCCCGCGGACCCGGTACGAGTGGATCAGGGCCGCGACCCGGACCGCCTTGGCCACGAAGTCGGCGCTTTCCCGGTCTGCTGCCGCCCCGGCGCCGTCAGGCCTGGCCTCGTCTGTCGCCGCGGACGCTCGGAAGTACTCCCGCCAGGTCACGTCGACGGAGCCGGGATCGCTCAGATAGCGTTCCCGTATCTCGTCCACGAGCCACTCGTTGATGCCGAATTCCTGGGGGCGTGCGGCCGAGGAAACGCTGCTTGATGGTGACGTCACAGCGCCGACCTTCTTTCCTCTTCGAAATTCAAAAAAGACCGTCGGGGACGGGGCCGTCGGACCTGCCGCCCCGGCGAAGGCGGTCCGCCGCGATGAGGACCGTCGACTCTGTCAGCAATGTCGAGGCTATGACGGAACCCCGCCGGGGCGGGGCGCGGAAACGGCCGGGGGTGCGGCAGATCAGGACCTCGCCCGCCGCTGTGCACGGCATCCGCGGTCGCCACGGGACCGCCGGACGGGTCGAGCGGGGGCCTTGCGGACCTGCCCCGGTCAGCGGCCGTCCGGCCCGCGCCGTCCGGGGGCGGGTGGCCGGCCGGACGTCACCGCACGGCTCCTCGACGTGGGCGGCGCTCTGCGGATCCGCCGGGTGGTAGGACGCGATGGCGACCTCGTCCGGCGCGCTGTCCGCCGGGGTGCCGCACGTGGTCCGTCCGGCTCACCGCTCCCCCCAGGGAGCCGCACCCGTCACGGAGCCAGACCGGAGTACGGGGCCGTCGAGGCCAGCCGGCGCAGGGTCCGGGCCTCGGGGGATCCGGGGTCGGCCGTGATCAGCACGACTTCCTGGTCGTCCTCGGGGACCAGGAGGACGTCGCAGTTCAGCCGGAGCCTGCCCGCCGTCGGATGGTCGAGGGTCTTGATGCGGTGACCGGGGGCGTGGACCGGCCGGGTCTCCCAGAGCCGGCGGAACTCCTCGCTGCCGGTCCGCAGTTCGCCCAGCAGGGCGGCGAGCTGCGGGTCGTGCGGGTAGCGGTCGGCGGCCCGGCGCAGGCGGGCCACCACGATGTGCCCGAACTCCTCGGCGCTGGAGCTCTCGTACATCCCGCCGTCGCCGAGGAACCGGCGCCGGGCCAGGTTCGCCCTCCGCAGGCCGAGGTCGTCGCCCAGCAGGGCACGGGCCAGCGGGTTGCAGGCGATGACGCCGTAGGCCGCGTCGGTGACGATCGCGCCGGTCTCCGGCAGACGCTGCAGCATGCGGGACACATGAGGGCTGACGCGCCCGACCGCGCCCGCGGTGGGCGGCGGCGCGCTCGTCCCGGCGAGGCGGAACAGGTGGCTGCGTTCGGCGGGCGCCAGACGGAGGGCCTGGGCCAGGGCGTCCAGGATGCGCGGCGACGGACGGGGGCCGCGGGCCTGCTCCAGCCGGACGTAGTAGTCGACGGACATGTGGGCCAGCTCCGCCACCTCCTCCCGACGCAGGCCAGGGGTGCGGCGCGGGGTGCCGACGGGCAGGCCGAGCTCGTCGGGGCGCAGGGCCGTGCGGCGCTCCCGCAGGTAACGGGCCAGTTCCTGCCGTGCCATGGGCTCTCCTCCCCCTGCCTGGTACAGGTTGTCCCTGGCAGGGTGGGCGCAGCCAGGGGACCGTGGCTTGCATGAACAATCGCACAGCACTGGTCACGGGTGCCAACAAGGGCATCGGCAAGGACATCGCCCGTCTGCTCGCCGCGGAGGGCTTCCTGGTGTACGTGGGGTCCCGGGACGCCGGGCGCGGCCAGCGGGCCGTCGAGGAGATCGGCGAGGGCGCGCGTCCGCTGGTCCTGGACGTGACGAACCCGGACGGCATCGCCGCAGCCGCTCGCCGGGTCGACCGCCTCGACGTCCTGGTCAACAACGCGGGCATCTCGCCGTCGCTCGCCCCGCCGACCGAAACCGGCGCGGACGAGTTCCGGCGCACCTACGAGACCAACGTCTTCGGGGTCGTCGCCGTCACCAACGCCTTCCTGCCCGCCCTGCGCCGCTCCCCGCACCCCCGGATCGTCAATGTGTCCAGCGGTACCGGCTCGCTGACCTGGAGCACCAGCCCCAACCCGCAGTTCGCCACCGGCAGCGGCGGGGCGGCGGCGTACCGCTCGTCGAAGGCCGCCCTCAACGCCCTGACCGTGCTGTACGCCCAGACCCTGGCCGAGGAGGGTTTCAAGATCAACGCGCTCGCCCCCGGTCTGCGGGCCACCGATCTCAACCCCCGGGCGGCCGCGGCGGGCGGGGACCCGGCGGAGGCCGCCCAGGGGGCCGTACGGCTGGCGCTCCTGCCGGACGACGGGCCGACCGGGGAGTTCTTCTCCTGGGACGGGACCCCGGTGCCGTGGTGATCGCGGACAGGCCCGGTGCGGGCGGCGGCCCGGCCGCCGCCCACACCCGCCGCAGGCGGCGGAAAAAAAATCTTCGGCGGGGATGTCGAGAACCCGTGGGCTGCTCCGTCCCGGAGGTGAGGGTGACCACAATGGGTCACACCAGCACCGAGGAGACGGATCATGGCCAAGTACCTGCTGCTCAAGCACTACCGCGGCGCTCCGGAGGCGGT
Source organism: Peterkaempfera griseoplana (assembly GCF_001418575.1). Lineage (GTDB taxonomy): Bacteria > Actinomycetota > Actinomycetes > Streptomycetales > Streptomycetaceae > Peterkaempfera > Peterkaempfera griseoplana. The sequence goes on along the minus strand of NZ_LIQR01000016.1, from coordinate 7,252 downwards.
CAACTGCGTGCCCATGGACAAGTGGACGCCGGAGGAGATCTCGGCGCACATGCAGTACATGCACGACTTCGCGGCCCGCCTGGAGGGGACGGGCGAGTTCGTCGACGGCCAGGCGCTCGCCCCCGAGGGGGCATGGGTGCGGTACGACGGCGAGGGACGCCCGCCGGTCACCGACGGCCCGTTCGCCGAGACCAAGGACCTCATCGCCGGCTGGATGGTGATCGACGTCGACAGCTACGAGCGGGCCGTCGAACTGGCCGGGGAACTGTCGGCCGCCCCCGGAGCGGGCGGCAAGCCGATCCACGAGTGGCTGGAGCTGCGCCCCTTCCTGGCCGCGCCGCCCACCGTCACGGAGTGACCTCCCCGATGGACGAGGCCCTGCTGCGGAGCCTCACCCCGGGTGTCATCGGAGTCCTCGTCCGCCGCGGAGCCGACTTCGCGGCGGCCGAGGACGCCGTACAGGACGCGCTGGTGGAGGCGGTCCGCGTCTGGCCGGCCGACCAGCCGAGGGACCCCAGGGGCTGGCTGGTGACCGTGGCCTGGCGCCGGTTCCTCGACGCGACCCGGGCGGACACCGCCCGCCGCCGGCGTGAGGACCGGGCGGACGAGGAGCCGGCGCCCGGGCCCGCGCCCGCGGTGGACGACACCCTCCAGCTCTACTTCCTGTGCGCCCATCCGTCGCTGACGCCCGCGTCCGCGGTCGCGCTCACCCTGCGGGCCGTCGGAGGACTGACGACGCGTCAGATCGCGCAGGCGTACCTGGTTCCCGAGGCGACCATGGCGCAGCGCATCAGCCGGGCCAAGCGCACCGTCTCCGGCGTGCGGTTCGACCGGCCCGGCGATGTCGCCACCGTGCTGCGGGTCCTCTATCTGGTGTTCAACGAGGGCTACTCCGGCGATGTGGACCTCGCCGCCGAGGCCATCCGGCTCACCCGGCAGCTCGCGGCCCGGGTGGACCACCCCGAGGTGGCGGGGCTGCTCGCCCTGATGCTGCTCCACCACGCCCGGCGCGCGGCCCGCACCGCGCCCGACGGCAGCCTGGTGCCGCTCGCCGAGCAGGACCGCAGCCGGTGGGACACCGCCGTCATCGCCGAGGGCGTCGGGATCCTGCAGGCGGCCCTCGCCCGTGACCGGCTGGGCGAGTTCCAGGCCCAGGCGGCCGTCGCGGCCCTCCATGCCGACGCGCCCACCGCCGAGGAGACGGACTGGGTGCAGATCGTGGAGTGGTACGACGAGCTCACGCGTCTGACCGACAGTCCGGTCGTCAGGCTCAATCGCGCCGTCGCCGTGGGTGAGGCCGACGGACCGCGTGCCGGGCTGGCCGCGCTCGCGGCGCTGGACGACTCGCTGCCCCGCCACACCGCGGTGGCGGCGTACCTCCATGAACGCGACGGCGACCTGGTGACGGCGGCGCGGCTGTACGCCGAGGCGGCCCACAAGGCGCCCAACCTCGCGGAACGCGACCATCTGACGCGCCAGGCGGCCCGGCTCAACGCCGGGCTGCGCGGCTGACCGGCCGGGCCGGGACTCGCTGCGTCCCCCCTACCCGACCGGGCATCCGAAACTGGGGCTTGGCACCGCCGCGGAGGATTCCCGGACCGTGCGGCTCGGTCACGCCCTGCGGACGGCGGAATGCTGCTCCTCGCCCCGGAGTCGTGGAGGCGTCCCCGACGGCAGCGGTGACCTGACGGTGGCCCATGTGCGCTCCGACGGCGTTGTGGTCCGGGGCGCCGGTCCGGGTCTGATCCCGGACCCGGCAACACCGGCGCCCGCCCGGGCCCGGTGGTGCGGCCGGCGCCGCGGGCCTCGGCCAGCCTCCGGCCCCGCCGGCGATCAGGCGCGGGGGAGCCACCCCGCTCGGCATGACCGTACGCCCGGCCCCGACACGCCCGGCGGGGAGTGGTCCGCTGCGAACGTCCGGTTGGGCGTTACGGTGGACCACGAAGACCTCTGTGCGGTGCGGTCCTGGACGGCTCCATCACATCGAGGTCTTCACCATGTCCGGGCCCGTTGGGCGGCGTGCACACCGGGGGGCCGGGAAACCGCTCCGCGGATCAGCCCTCGGGTACCAGGACGACCTTTCCCAGATTGGCCCGGGCCTCGATCGTCGCGTGCGCTCGTGCCGCGTCCGCGAGGGCGAACTCCGCGTGGACGGCGGGCCGCAGCGCGCCCTCGGCGAACAGCCGCCACAACGTCGCGACCCACCCCGCATACCGCTGCGGCTGGGTCCTGGCCACCAGCGCCACCTGGAACCCGGTCACCGATCTGCCGCCGACGAGGAGGTCGTACGCCGCGATGGTGCCGCCGCCAGAGCTGTACGCGACCAGCCGTCCACCCGGCGCGAGGGCCCTGACGGCGGGGGTGAGCAGTTCGCCGCCGACCGCGTCCAGGCCGATGTCGACCGGCTCGCCCCAGCTCTCCTGGTCGTAGGTCACCACGGCGTCGGCGCCGAGGGCGCGTACGAAGTCCGCCTTGGCGGGGTCGCCCACGGCGGCGACCACCCGGGAGGCCCCGTGCAACCTGGCCAGCTGCAGGGCGAGATGGCCGACCCCGCTCGCGGCCGCGGTGACCAGGACCGACTCGCCCCGCTCCGGGCGGGCGGCCTCCAGGGCGCCGAGCGCCACCACTCCGCTGCGGACCAGGGCGACGGCGTCCCTGGCGGTGGCGCCCTCCGGGATGGCGGTGGCCATGGTGGTGTGCAGCAGCGCGTACTGCGCGTACCCGTGCCCGAAGCAGAGGCCGGTGACCCGGTCGCCCGGGGCGAATTCGCTCACGCCCTCGCCGACCCGCACCACTTCGCCGGCCAGCTCGCCGCCGAGCGGGACCGGCTGCGCGGCCTCGCGGACCTTGCGCACGACGGGGAGGGTGACGCCGATCGCCTCGGTTCTGACGAGCAGTTCACCGGCTCCGGGTTCCGGGACGGGGACCTCCTCCTGGAACAGGTTCTCCGGTCCGCCGATGTTCTCGTACCGAATGCGCCGCATGCGAGACCGCCTCCCGACACCCTGGAGATTCATTGGAGATCCCAACGATAGGGGAAGGTCGTTGGGAGGGCCAACGTTTTCTCGTATGCTGCCGGGCATGGCAGAGAACCCGCCGGCGCCCAGCCGCATTCGCCCCCTCCCCAGCTGGCTCCTCGGCCGGGCCGCGGCCCGTGGGCGCGGCCTGGTCGCGGAGGCGCTCGCGCGGCACGACCTGAGGATGTGGCACCACGTCGTCCTCGCCGCCGTCGCGGACCTCGGCCCGGTCGCCCAGGCCGAACTGGGCAGGACGATCTCGCTCGACCCCAAGGACATGGTCGGCGTGCTCAACGACCTGCAGACGGCGGGCCTCGTGCTGCGCACCCCCGACCCCGCCGACCGCCGCAAGAACGCCGTCAGCCTCACCCCCGAGGGCGAACAGCGCCTCAGGGAGTGCACCAGGGCGGCCAGGCGAGCCAACGACGAACTCCTGGCGCCGCTGTCGGCCGCCGAGCGTGAGCAGTTCCTGGACATGCTGCGGAGGATCAGCGGGGTGCGGTGACCCGGCGGGAGGCCCCCCCGCGTTCCCTCCGCCGAGGCGGTGCCCAGCCCCGGGGCCGCGTACTACGGTGGGGTGCGTGTCCGAGCTGTCGGTGAGGGACTTCTACGACCAACTGGCCCACGACTACCACCTGATCTTCCGCGACTGGGACGCGAGCATGGCGTACCAGGCCGAGGTGCTGGACGGGATCCTCCGCGCGGGTCTCGGGACGGGACCGCACCGGGTGCTGGACTGCTCCTGCGGAATCGGGACCCAGGCGATCGGCCTGGCCCTGGGCGGGCACCGGGTCGTCGCCGCCGACCTGAGCCCGGTCGCCACCGCGCGGGCCGCCGCCGAGGCGGCCGCCCGGGGCGCCGTACTGCCGGTGACGACGGCGGACATGCGTCAACTGCCCTTCGGGCCGTCCTGCTTCGACGTCGTCCTGTCCGCCGACAACGCGCTCCCGCACCTGCTCCGCGCGGAGGACGTCCAGGCGGCACTCGCCGGCATGCTGCGCGTGCTCCGGGACGACGGGCTGCTGATGGTCACCCTGCGGGACTACGACGAGGCGCGCCGGACCAGGCCCACGGCGCCACCTCCCCAGGTCTCGCAGACGCGCGAGGGGCGCGTGGTCACCTTCCAGCTGTGGCACTGGCACCAGGACGGCGAACACTACGACCTGGAGCACTTCCAGCTCGTCCCCGACGGGAGGAGCTGGGACGTCCGCGTCCGCCGGACCACCTCCTGGGCACTCACCCGCGGGCAGCTGACGGACTTCGTGACCGCGGCCGGCTTCACCGACGTCACCTGGCACCTGCCGGACTCCAGCGGGTTCCACCAGCCCGTACTCACCGCACGGCGCCCCGCGCCGCCCAGGACGGCCGGCTCCGCGCGCCCGGCTCCCTGACCGCCGGCGACGCGGAGCAGCGGATCCGCGGGTGCCGCCGAGCCGCCTGCTCCGGTCACCTCCCGTCCCCCGGCCGGTGACGGGGATGTCCCGCGGGTGCGCACAGGGGACCGCCCCCTGCGGGGACGGCGCTCGGGCGCGGCCGTCCCGCCGGGGGTCAGCGCTCCATCATGCGCATACCGGCCTCGTTGTGGGTGTCCCCGGCGGCCGGGGGCAGGTTGGTGAGCCGGGTGAGCTGGTCGTCGCTGAGGCGGAGGGCGTCGGCGCCGACGTTCTCCTCGACGCGGCTCACATGGCGGGTGCCGGGGATCGGTGCGATGTCGTCGCCCTGGGCCAGCAGCCAGGCCAGTGCGACCTGCGCCGGGGTGGCGCCCGCCTCGGCGGCGACGGCGGCGACCTGGTCGGCCAGGCGGAGGTTGTGCCGGAAGTTCTCGCCGCTGAACCGGGGGTTGTCGGCGCGGAAGTCGTCGGCGTCGAACTGCTCGGTGGAACGGATGGCACCGGTCAGCACACCGCGGCCCAGCGGGGAGAACGGCACGAATCCGATGTTCAGCTCCCGCAGCACCGGCAGGACACGGGCCTCGGGGTCGCGGGTGAACAGCGAGTACTCGGACTGCACCGCGGTGATCGGATGGACGGCGTGCGCACGGCGGATGGTCTCCGGCCCGGCCTCCGACAGGCCCAGGTGCCGGACCTTGCCCTCGGCCACCAGCTCGGACAGCGCCCCGACGGTCTCCTCGATCGGGACGCCGGGGTCGACGCGGTGCTGGTAGTACAGGTCGATCCGGTCGGTGCCCAGACGCCTGAGCGATCCTTCGACGGCGGCGCGCACACTGGCCGGGCTGCTGTCGGTGGGGCCCTGACGGCCGGTGTGCGAGATGAGACCGAACTTGGTGGCGAGCACGACCTGGTCCCGGCGGCCCCTCAGCGCGCGGCCGACCAGTTCCTCGTTGGTGTAGGGCCCGTAGACCTCGGCGGTGTCGATGAGGGTGACGCCCAGTTCCAGGGCGCGGTGGATGGTGCGGACGGACTCCTCGTCGTCGGCACCGGCGCCGGTGTAGCCGTGGGACATGCCCATGGCTCCCAGACCGATGCGGGAGACGTCCAGGCCGTTCAGGGCGATGTGCTTCACAAGGGGTCCCGTTCGTTCGGTGGTCGTTTCCGGTGCGCCGAGCACGACGACCCAGGGCGCCGCAACGCACCGTAGACGGGGCGGGCGCCGCAGGAGGGGAGACCCGCCGGGGCTGTACGGGACGGACGCCGGCCCTGAGGACTCCGCCGCCGTCCTCCTGGCCGCCACCCGGGCGCCGGACACTTCCGGCCGCGTCAGCCCGTCGTCCAGCGGCGGAGCTTCTCGGGGTTGCGCACCACCCAGATGTGCCTGATCCGGTCACCCGTCACATCGAACGCGAACACCGTCACGGTGACGCCGCCCTGCCGGGCCACCAGACCCGGCTGCCCGTTGACCGTACGCTCCAGGAACGTCATGTCCGCGGGCCTCCGGCGGGCGATCTCCACCCAGGCGTGCGCGATCTGCTCGCCGCCCGCGATCGGGTGCAGGAACGTCGTGGCGAGGCCGCCGCCGTCGGCGACCGCTGTGGCGCCGGCGTCGAGCAGACCGATGAGAGCGCCGATGTCCTTGGCCTCCCACGCCTGCCTGAAGTCCCGGACCACAGCGACGCGTCGGGCCGCCGGGGTCGCCGAGGGCCGTGCGGCCCGGATGCGGCGGCGGGCCGAGGAGGCGAGCTGGCGGCAGGCAGCGGGGCTGCGGCCGACGATCTCGGCGACTTCGGCGAAGGAGTAACGGAAGACGTCGTGCAGGACGAACGCGACACGTTCGGCCGGGGTCATCGACTCCAGCACGACGAGGAAGGCCATGCTGACCGACTCGTCGAGGGTGACCCGGTCGGCCGGGTCGACGGCGGCACCGGCCGGGCGCCCGCTGATCCACTCCGTACGGTCGGGCAGCGGCTCGGGGATCCACTCGCCGACATAGCGCTCCCGCCGGACCCGGGCTGAACCGAGCAGGTTGAGGCAGATACGGCTGGCGACCGTCGTCAGCCAGGCGCCGGGGGAGACGATGGCGTCCCGCTGCTGCCGGGGCATGGCGAACCAGCGGGCGTAGGTCTCCTGGACGGCGTCCTCGGCCTCGGCCAGGGAGCCCAGCAGCCGGTACGCGACATTGACCAGCTGACGCCGCTCGCCCATGACGGCGTCCAGGCCTGGATCGAGTCGGCCGGGTGCCGGCCCGGATCGGGTGGTCATGGTGCCAACGGCTCCCTTCGTCGCAACTGCCCTCACCGGTTCGACACGGCAGCGCGCCGGAATGTGAGGCGGTGCGGCGCCTCACATCCAGGGCGGCTGTGTTGTCGAACTGCCGAGACCGACTCATCAACCAGTGAACAGGAGGACGGGAGACCTCATGACCACTCCCATGCCTGCAGCGTCCTTTGCCGACCCGGCACCCGCACAGCGCCTGGAGCGGGCGGCCGCCGCGCTCACCGCACACGGTTTCACCGTGGAGGTCCTCGACGACGCCGCAGCCGCCCGTGCCCGCGTCGGAGAGCTGATCCCCGAGGGCGCCCATGTGTTCACCGCCGCCAGCGAGACCCTGCGCCTGTCCGGCATCGACGAGGACATCAACGCCGGCGGACGGTACCGCGCCGTCAAGCCACGCGTCCTGGCCATGGACCGTGCCACCTGCGCCGACGACATCCGGCGCCTGATCGCCGGCCCTGACGTCATCGTCGGCAGCGTCGCGGCGCTCACCGAGACCGGCTCCCTGGTGGTCGCCTCGGGCAGCGGAAGCCAGCTGCCCGGCTACGCGGGCGGCGCCGCCCGCGC
>NZ_LIQR01000159.1 GCF_001418575.1 Peterkaempfera griseoplana | reverse complement strand
GGCGGCACCCTGGTCGCCGGCGGCGAGCTCCACGACCACTACCGCGTCACCGCCGTGCGCACCAGCGCCACCCCCCGCCTCCTGCTGCAGCCCCGCCTCCTGGTGCACTGACCGCAGCAGCCCGCCACGCCCACCCCTGCGGACACGTGAGCGGTGCAGGGGCCGGTGCGGCCGTGGGTGGAGGGGCTGTGCGGCGTGCGGTGCGCGTCGACAGGCTGGCTGCCACCCCGGGCCGGTGCGGATCGGCGGTGAGCCGCTCGCGTGTGAGGGGGCACGGGCCGGTCGTAGGGCGGATGGGCTCGGCGCCGACCACGGTCAGCGAGCCGNNCCGGCCAGCGACGCGCCGACGATGACGATCCGGCCCTCCGCGAGGTCACCGGTCACCGGGGCTCACCTCCTCGCCGAGGAGGACGGCCTGGACCGGGCAGGCCGCCGCGGCCTGGCGCACCCGCTCCAGCTGCTCATCGGGGAAAGCCGGGGTGTACAGCAGTCCCTCCTCGCCGTGCAGCTGGAACACCTCCGGCGCGAGGAAAACACACTGCGCGTAGCCCTGGCAGCGGGTGAGATCCACAACGATCCGCATCCCCACCACTTCCTTCGCCGCCTCACCCTCTTCCTTTCCCACACGGGGGTAGAAATCGGATATGTGCACCCATATCGCCCCGGGGAGCGGGCTCGGGCGGGACGGGGTCGGCGAGGCTGACGGGTCAGCCCAGGACGCGGTCGAGATTGAAGGCGGCGCTGATGAGTGCGAGGTGGGTGAAGGCCTGCGGGAAGTTGCCCTGCTGCTTGCCGGTGTGGCTGATCTCCTCGGCATAGAGGCCGACGTGGTTGGCGTAGGTGAGCATCTTCTCGAAGGCCAGGCGCGCCTCGTCCAGCCGCCCGGCACGGGTGAGGGCCTCGACGTACCAGAACGAGCAGATGGAGAAAGTGCCTTCCTCCCCTTCCAGACCGTCGGGACTGGCCTTGGGGTCGTAGCGCCAGACCAGGGAGTCGGACACCAGCTCCCTGCCGAGGACGTCAAGGGTGGACAGCCATATGGGGTCGGTGGGGGCGATGAACCTGACCAGCGGCATCATCAGGACGGCGGCGTCCAGCACGTCTCCGTCCTCGTACTGGACGAACGCCTGCCGGGTGGCCGACCAGCCCTTGTCCATGATCCGGCAGTAGATGGCGTCCCGAACCGGCCCCCATCGGACCAACTCGGCGGGCAGGCCGCGGTACACGGCGATCCGCATGGCGCGGTCGATGGCCACCCAGCACATCAGGCGGGAGTAGACGAACTTCTTTCGGCCGCCGCGGGTCTCCCACACGCCCTCGTCGGGCTGGTCCCAGTGCTCGCAGACCCAGTCCACCAAGGCACACACCGCACGCCAGTGGCCGCTGGAGATGGGGCGGCACCACTTGTCGTACAAGTAGACGGAATCGAGCAGGGCGCCGTAGATATCGAGCTGCAGCTGGGTGGCGGCGTCGTTGCCCACCCGCACGGGCGCCGAACTCCGGTAGCCCTCCAGGTGGACCAGCTCCCGTTCGGGCAGCTCCGAGCGTCCGTCGATGCCGTACATCACCTGAAGCGGCCCGGACGGTCCGGTGCCGCGCCGTTCGATGTGCTGGGTGAGGAAGCCCATGAAGGCCTCGGCCTCCTCGGAGAAGCCCAGCCTGAGCAGGCCGTAGACGGCGAACGCGGCGTCGCGCACCCATGTGTACCGGTAGTCCCAGTTGCGACCGCCGCCGATCTGCTCGGGAAGGCTGGTGGTGGGCGCTGCCACGATCGCGCCGGTGGGGGCGTAGGTGAGCAGCTTCAGCGCGAGGGCGGAGCGGTGCACCATCTCCCGCCACCGGCCGCGGTAGCGGGACTGTGAGAGCCAGCGCCGCCAGAAGCCGACCGTGGCGGTGAAGGCCTGCTCCGCCTCGGCCCGCGTGCAGCGGAGGGAGGGGATCTCGCCGTCGGCCCGGTCCAGGGCGAAGACCGCGTCCTCCCCCTGGGACAGTTCGAACTCCGTCCACCCGTCCTTCCCGTCGCATTCCAGCGGGACGGTTGCGGTCAGCGCCAGCGACAGCGCCTCGGAGGTGAACACCACTGCTCGGCTCAGCATCCGTGCCCTGTGGGGGTGAGCGCCGTAGCCGAAACGGGGGGCGACCCGGGCCCGGAACGGGATCGACCCGCGTACGCACACCACCCGCCGGATCAGCCGGTGGCGGTCGGCCTCATCGGAATCGGTCACGGGCATGAAGTCCTGGATCTCCCCCAGCCCGTACTCGGTGAAGAACCGGGTGATGAGCACGTTGGTGTCCGGGAAGTAGAACTGCTTCGTGCTGGCCGGCACGGTGGCTGTCAGCTGGAAGGAACCGCCCCTGTCGGCGTCGAGGAGGGAGGCGAAGACGCTCGGGGAGTCGAAGGCGGGGCAGCAGTACCAGTCGATGGTGCCGTCGGTGCCCACGAGCGCCACTGTGCGCAGGTCCCCGATCAGCCCGTGTTCAGCGATCGGCAGATACCGATGGGACGTGTCCTGTGCAAGCGGCCCGGACATCGCAGCAACTCCCTTGATGCCTACCTCTCCCAGAGTCCTTCCCGATCGCGCACAAATCAGGCCGATCCGGCCAACGCGTGAGGCCCCCCTCGGACAGTGCCAGGTCAGTTGGCTGCGAGTCGCTTCTCCAGGCCCGCGATGGCCATGTCCAGCGCGAGCCGGAAACCGCGGGCATCCTCGCCGCCCTCGGCCACGCGGATGTCCTCGCCGGTCGAGGGCGTGCCCGGTGGCAGGCTGGACCACCGCTGCAGGGCGCCGTTGATCTCGGTGAGCAGCAGGCCGGACACGACGGCGCACAGTACAGCCGAGACCTCGGGGATCTCCTGCTCGGACACCCCTGCACTCTCCAGTAGCGCGGTGAGCGCAAGCCAGAACGGGTCCTGCGGCTGGATGAAGTCCGGTTGCCGGAAGGAATACGCCATGAGCTTGGGATGGCGATGCGCCAGTGCGCGGAAGTCCTCGGCAAGCCGGCGAAGCCGCTCCTGCCAGGGGAGGTCCTCCAGCGCCGGGGTGGCGACCTACCAGGCCTTCCCCAAGCGGATCCAGGAGGCCCTGCTGGCCGCCGGCGCCACCCCCGTCATCGAGCGCGGCATCGCCGATGCCGCCGGTGACTTCGACGACATGGCCGCCCGCTGGATGGAGACCCTGTGGGCCACCCTGGCCGAGGAGTACGCCGCCGACACCTCCGACGACGGCGCGCCGCGCTACCAGGTGCAGCTGCTGACCGAGGCGGATGTACGGCCCGCGATCGTGTCCGAGCAGGCCTACCCGCTGACCGTGGTGGCCAACGAGGAGCTGGTCGGCGCCGCGTCGATCATCGCCGTCGACCCGCCGCCCAACGCCCGCGAGCGCACCTTGGCCTTTGGAGCGGACCTTGCTCTGGACCCGGCCGCCCCCGACTTCGCCGACCAGGTGCGCGCGGCCACCGACGGACGAGGCATGGACTTCGCCTTCGACTGTGCCGGCGTGCCTGCCGTCCGCGAGCAGGCCGCCTCCGTGCTCGGGCGGGGCGGCTCCCTGATCCTGGTGGGCATCACGCCCAAGCCGATCACCATCACCGAGGGCCTGACCTTCAACTACATGTGCAAGCAGGTGCGCGGCCACTACGGCGGCACCCCCGAGGGCGTCGACGAGCTGGTGCAGCTGGCCTCCCGCGGCCGCCTCGACCTGGCCCCCTCCATCACCGACCACATCCCCCTGGCCGACGCCGCCGCCGCCGTCCACCGGCTGGAGAACAAGATCGGCGACCCGATCCGCCTCATCCTCGTCCCCTGACATCTCGGGCAGGGGTGAACCGTGGGCGCAGGTGCCGAGGAGAGCACCGGCGCCCACGGCGCAGCGCTTCTTCACCGCTGTCGGAGGTGGTACGCCACCCCGTACGTGAGACGGAACCGCAGGAACCGTCCGCCTTGATGTCCAGGCCTTTGGAGCGGACCTGCACCCTGCCGTCTGCTGACGGCGTGACGACAGGAGACCTCGACGTCGGCTGAGCCGCTCAGGCGGTGAGCGGTCGCGCTGCAGGAGGTGGTGGTGTCCTACAGCACCGGCACCCGAGCGACGGCGGCCGCGAGGTCGTCGCCGAACGCCCTGCCGGTACGAGGCCGGGCCGCGGTGGCGAGGACGACCCGGTCGGGACGCAGCAGTACAGCGCCGGCGTCACCCATCCAGTCGGCCAGGGCACGGACGCCGCCGTCGATGGGCTGCGGCAACCGCAGGTCCGGCAGGTGGACGACGCGGGCATCCAGCACTCCTGTGACCCAGTGCAGGGCAGGGCTGAGCGGGGCTGTGGCAAGGAGTGCGAAGCGTTCGCCGATCAGCTCGTCCAGCAGACGGGCGCGGCCGTCCGCGCCCGGGACCAGGTGCTGGGGGCACAGGGTGCCGGGGCGCGGGTGGCCGGCTCTGCTGCGGGAGCCGACCAGGGGGCCCGGCTTCAGCGCCGGGCTGGTGGCGGACAGGACGAGACCGGCGGCACCGGGCAGGCGGGAGAGCGCGGGCAAGGCGGCTCTGCGCGCCAGTGCGGTGCCTGGTCCGCCGCCGGTCATGAGAGCGCCTATGAGCACGGCGGTGCGGATCAGCCGGCGTGCGTGGCCGGAGCGTTCGGCCTCATAGCTGTCGAGCAGCGACTCGGGGGCGCGGCCGGTGAGAACCCGGGCGAGCTTCCAGGCGAGGTTGTGGGCGTCGCGCAGACCCGAGCCCATGCCCTGGCCGATGAAGGGCGGCGTGAGGTGGGCGGCGTCCCCCAGCAGGAACATACGGCCCTCCCGCCAGCGGTCGGCGACCTCGGCGCGGAAGGTGTAGGAGGCGGTGCGCACGACATGCAGTTCGTCCTCGGGGACTTGGGCCGTCCACGGGTTGATCAGCTCCAGCAGACGCCCGCGGTCGGTGAGTTCCGCCGGCTGCTCATGGGGGCGCAGGCGGAACTCCCAGCGATAGCGGTCCTCGCCGACGCGCATGTACGTCGCCGCCCGCCCCGGGTCGCAGACCTGGTGGACGCCGTCCCATGCGGGCAGAGGCAGGCGGCATCGTACGTCGACGACCAGCCACTGCTGGGGGGCGGCGAGCTCCTGCATCCGGGCGCCGATGGCACCGCGGACCACGCTGTTGGCGCCGTCGCAGCCCAGGACCGCATCGGCCACCAGCGTCTGCGAGGCACCGGTGCGCACGTCCCGGAAGGACACCTCGACGGGAGCACCGCCGCGTGGGGGCTGCACGACCGCGGTGACCTCGGCCCCGCTGCGCAGTGTCACCAGCGGGTGGTGCGCGAGGTTGACCCGGAGCAGCTGCTCCAGGTCGGGCTGGTCGAACATGTTGGCCTGGGGGAAGCCGTGACGGCCGCAGAGACTGTCGCGCCGGAACTCGGCCAGCACCCGGTGGGAGCCGTCCAGCAGCTGCATGCCCAGGGCGGGCCGGCTGATCGCGCCGAACGCCTCGTGCACCCCCACGGCCTGCAGAATGCGGTGGACCTCGTCGTCCAGGTGGACGGCGCGCGGCAGCGGATACGGGGAGTGATGACGCTCCACGACCACGACGCGCACGCCGTGGCGGGCGAGCAGGGTGGCGGCGGTGAGTCCGGTGGGCCCCGCGCCGATCACGACGACGGGGCTGTGCTCGGGTTCCGCGGCGCTCACGCCGAAAGGGCCTTCATCAGGCCCAGCAGACGGGCGCGGTCGATCTCGTTGTCCTCACGCAGCGCGGAGATCGCCTGGCGCACCGCCCCCGGGGTGGGGCGGGTGCCGAGGAAGTCCCGCGTGGCGGGCGGGCCCCACTGCGCCAGGCCGGACGCGGACATGGCGGCCCATCCGGGTTCGACGGTGGCGTCGAAGAGGTCGCCGTCGGTGAAGTGCTCGACCATGAAGCGGTCGGGGTCGCGCCAGTAGTCGAAGATCTGGCTGCCCTGGATATGGCGGCCGATGCCCCAGGAGCGGCGGTAGCCGCGCTCGCGCAGGTACTCGCCGCCGGCAGCCAGCGCGTCGAGATCGGCGACCTGGTAGGCGGAGTGGACATAGCCGGAGTCGGGACCCAGGTGCATCGCCAGGGTGTGGTGGTCGGCCGGTTGGCCGCCGCGGTCGCAGCGGATGAAGGCCATGGTGGGGCCGCGGTCGCGCTGCCCGTCGAGGTAGAGGAAGTCGCTGACGATCAGGCCCAGGTGCTGCAGGTACCAGTCCAGGGAGCGCTGGAAGACCCGGGTGGACAGCACCACGTGGCCCAGGCGCTCCACCCGGGCGGGCTTGCGGGGCGGGCGCTGGGTGGCGTTGAGCCGGACGGCGGTGCGGCCGGTGTTCACCAGCAGGGGCTGCTGCAGCGGACGTGCGGGCTGCTCGGCGACGCCGTGCACGACGCGGACGGGCATCCCGGAGGGGTCGAGCAGGTCCACCACCAGGCCGCCGCCGTACTCGGTGAGGGGCCGGACCCGGCCTCCGGTGGCGCGTGCCAGGCGATCGAGGTCGGCGGCGTCCGAGGCCTGGAAGGCGGGGCCGACGAACCGGGAGGCGGGTCCGCGGCGGATCACCAGGCAGTGAGTGCCGGCCAGGGCGCCGCGCAGATAGAGGGTGTCTTCGGTGCGGGCGGCGGTGGTGAAACCGAAGTCGTGGGCGAAGGTCTGTGCGCGGTCGAGGTCGGGCTTGGTGAACTCCAGCCACGCCAGGTCGGCCACCTTGATCACGGGCTGGGCCGCGCGGCCGGGGTGCTCACCGCGCAGGGCTCCCTGCTCGCTGTGCAGGCCCTGATGGGCGTCGGCCGTGGGGGTGGGGGTGGGGTCGTTCATGGG
>NZ_LIQR01000158.1 GCF_001418575.1 Peterkaempfera griseoplana | reverse complement strand
CAGTGCGCAGGTGGCGAAGGTGCCGGGGGCTGCGTGGTCGGTTCCGGTGGGACTGTGCGCGGGGATGGCCGGTCTGATCGCCGTATCCGCTGTCATCACGATCTCCGTGGGCCCTCTCGGGCATATCGGGGCGCGAACGATGCCTGCTCGCACCACTATCCCCGCCGGGGCACTGTCGCTGCAAGCACATCTGCAATTACAGTCGTAAGCACATCGGTAAGAACACCTGCAAGTGCAAATGCACGTGCACGCGCACATGAGGATGAAGGAGCAGCCGGTATGGAGCAGATCCCCAACGGCGTCAGGGCCACCCGGATCCAGGGCGTGACCTGGCGAAAGAGCCGCCGGAGCAACCCCAACGGCAACTGCGTGGAGGTGGCCGCGCTCCCCGGCGGCGGTGCGGCGATCCGCAACTCGCGGGACCCGGAGGGGCCGGCGCTGATCTACACCCCGGAGGAGATCGCCGCCTTCATCGGCGGAGTCAAGGACGGCGACTTCGACGGGCTGGCAGGCTAGGACGCTGTACTGGGGCAGGCCGCAGTGGGAGACTGTGTGCCTGCGCGCAGTCACTCAGGGGAGTCGGAATGACCGCCATGCGGCCTGGCAGCGAGCCGTCGATAAGGCACTACCTCGAGCATCCGCGGGGTGGGCCGACCGTGCTGCGGATCGTGCTGGGCACTCAGCTGCGCCGGCTGCGCGAATCGCGCGGCATCAGCCGGGAGGCCGCCGGCGACGCGATCCGCGGCTCGCACGCGAAGATCAGCCGGCTGGAGCTCGGGCGGGTGGGCTTCAAGGAGCGGGACGTCTCCGACCTGCTCACCCTCTACGGCGTGGCCGACGACGCGCAGCGGTCGGACTTCCTCGCGCTGGCCCGGCAGGCCAATGCGCCCGGCTGGTGGAACCGGTACGGCGACGTCCTGCCGGGCTGGTTCGAGACCCATATCGGCCTGGAGGAGGCGGCCTCGGTCATCCGCACCTACGAGCCCCAGTTCATCCCGGGGCTGCTGCAGACCGAGGAGTACGCCCGAGCGGTCGTCCGGCTCGGTCACCCCAGGTCCTCCCCGCGCGACATCGAGCGCCGGGTCGATCTGCGGATGGAGCGGCAGAAGCTCCTGGACGGCGCGGTCGGGCCCCGGCTGTGGGCGGTGATGGACGAGGCCTCGCTGCGGCGGCCCCTGGGGGACGCCAGGATGATGCGGGCCCAGTTCGAGCGGCTGCTGGAGGCCGCGCGCCTGCCCAATGTCACCCTCCAGGTGGCGACGTTCGCCATCGGCGGTCTGGCGGCGGCCGGCGGGCCGATCACCATCCTGCGCTTCCAGGAGCCGGACCTGCCGGACATCGTCTATCTGGAGCAGCTGACCAGCGCGCTCTATCTGGACAAGCAGGACGACGTCGACAACTACCTGGCCGTGCTGGACCGCCTCTGCGCGGAGGCGCTGTCGCCCCGGCAGACCCTGGACTTCCTGGCGGACCTGGTGGAGCAGACGGTCTGAGCGCGTCGCCCCGCCGGCCGCGCATCCCCGCCCGGCCTCCGCTCAGGGCTTGCGCGCCAGCCCGCCGAACTCGATCCACTCCTGGGTGGCCTGCTTGGGCCCGAGGTCGGAGTCGGGCCGCCAGGTGGAGACCTCCACCAGACCCGGCTCCAGGATCTCCAGCCCGTCGAAGAAGCGCTCGACCTCATGGGCCTGGCGCACCCGGCCCCAGTTGCCGTGGGTGGACTCGTCCATGAAGCGGGTGACGAAGTCGCGGGTGGCCTTGTCCTCGCTGACCAGCTGGCAGACGACCAGGTAACTGCCGGGAACCAGTCGCTCGGCGACCCTGCGCACCAGCGCGGCGGGGTCGTCGGAGTCCGGGATGCAGTGCATCACCGAGACGAAGAGCGCGGCCACCGGCTGGTCGAAGTCGATCAGGCGCTTCACCTCGGGGTGGGCGAGTATGTCGTCGGTGCGGCGCATGTCCGCCTGGATCACCGCGGTGCCGTCGTTCTCCTCCAGCAGGGCGCGCCCATGGGCCAGCACGATGGGGTCGTTGTCGATGTAGACCACCCGCGAGGCCGGGTCGACCCGCTGGGCGACCTGGTGCACGTTGTCCTGCGTGGGCAGGCCCGATCCATGGTCGATGAACTGCCGGATGCCGTACTCGGACGCCAGCAGGCGGACCACCCGCTGCAGGAACCGCCGGTTGTTGACGGCCAGTTCCTTGGTGCTCGGCACCACCTTGAGGAGTTCCTCGGAGGCCTCGCGGTCGACCGCGTAGTTGTCCTTGCCGCCCAGGTAGTAGTCGTACATCCGGGCCACGCTGGGCACCGCGACGTCGATTCCGACCGGCGGCGGCTCGCGGTCCTGACCCACCATGTCACTCCCTGCGGTCTCTTCGGTACGTGAAGTGCCGCAATCCTAGGAGGAGTGGCGCCGCGGGGGAGGGGTGACGGCCGGATCTCCCCGATCTGTACACATCATGCTGTACACATCGTGCTGTAGACATCATGCCGGGCGTGTGGACGCACTTCGGGCCACGGCGCCGGTACGGGACCCTCGGCCCGTCCGGCACCGCAGCCCGTCGGTGTCGCCGGCCGCCGCTCTGTGGGCAGGGGCTGTGCGGAGCCCGTGCCGGTCGCGGTCGGCCGGAGGAGTCGCGCGCGGTCAGGGCAGATGGCGCGGAGGCTCCCGTTTCTGTGCACCATAGTGGACTAGACCACTTGAGGATGTCCAGAGGGTCGCCGGAATTGGTCTGGACAACTTCCGGGAGGCTCCGGTGAGCCGCCCCCACCGCCCTGCGGTTACGCTCGCAGCGTGCCCTCGCTCAACGAACTGGTCCGCCAGCACACCACCCTCTCCACCGCCGACGTGGAGTGGCTCCATCTGCTGGTCTCGGAGTGGCAGCTCCTCTCCGACCTCTCCTTCGCCGATCTGGTGCTCTGGATCCCCACCCATGACGGCACCCGCTATGTCTCGGTGGCCCAGATGCGCCCCAACACCGGGCCCACCTCCCACCAGGACGACATGGTCGGCCACCTGGTGCCCCGCGGCCGCCGGCCGCTGCTGGACGCGGCCTACGACGAGGGACGCATCGTCCGGGAGGGCGATCCCGAGTGGCGCGAGGAGGTGCCCGTGCGGGTGGAGTCCATACCGGTACGGCGCGAGGGGCGCGTCCTGGGCGTGATCGCCCGCAACACCAACCTGCTCACGGTGCGCACGCCCAGCCGGCTGGAACTCACCTACCTCCAGAGCGCCTCCGACCTCGCCCAGATGATTGCGGCCGGCTCCTTCCCCTTCCCGGGGGAGCAGGTCGACATGGACGCCGCCCCCCGGGCCGGCGACGGCCTGATCCGGCTGGACGCTGACGGCATCGTCACCTACGCCAGCCCCAACGCGCTCTCCGCGTACCACCGCCTGGGCCTCACCGCCGACCTGGTCGGCTGCCACCTCGGCCGTACCACCGCCGAACTGGTGCCGCCGTCGCGGGGGCCGGTGGACGAGGCGCTGGTGAAGCTCGCCAGCGGCTGGGCACCCCGGCAGACCGAGGTGGAGGCCCACGGTGGCGTGGTGCAGCTGAGGGCCATCCCGCTGAAGCCCAAGGGCGTCCATGTCGGCTCCCTCGTCCTGCTCCGCGACGTCACCGAGCTGCGCCGCCGTGAGCGGGAGCTGATGACCAAGGACGCCACCATCCGGGAGATCCACCACCGGGTGAAGAACAACCTCCAGACGGTGGCCGCGCTGCTGCGGCTCCAGTCGCGGCGGATGGACTCCGCCCCGGCGAGGCTCGCTCTGGACGAGGCCGTGCGGCGGGTCGGGTCGATCGCCATCGTCCATGAGACGCTCTCGCAGACCCTGGACGAGCAGGTGGCGTTCGACGAGATCGCCGACCGGGTGCTGGCGATGGTGATGGAGCTCTCCCAGGACGGCAGGGTGGCCACCAAGCGCAGTGGGTCGTTCGGCATCCTCTCGGCCGAGGTGGCGACGCCGCTGGCGATGGTCCTCACCGAGCTGCTGCAGAACGCGCTGGAGCACGCCTTCGGCACCAAGGACTCGGGGAGTCTGGAGGTGTCGGCGCTGCGCGGCCGGGCACCTGCCGCCGGCCCGGGATGGCCGGAGGCGCGGGGCGGCGCCGGGGGCAGGCCGGAGGAGTATCTGCTGATCACGGTCTGCGACGACGGCCGGGGCATGCCGGAGGGCTTCGACCCGCAGAGCGGCGGCAATCTGGGACTGCAGATCGTCCGCACCCTGGCGACGGGTGAGCTGGGCGGGACCTTCGACATGGTCGCCCTCCCGGAGGGGGGCACCAAGGTGGTGCTGGAGATCCCGGTGGGGTGAGCGGCGCAGCTGACGGTCCGCCATATCGGTTCCGCCCGAACCCCGGCAGCTGCCGGACAGCCCGATCATCCGTCCCGCACCCGCACCGGGAGCGGACGGAGGCGGGTGTTCCGAAGCCGCGGTCAGATCGGCAGATCGGGTGTCCGGAGCCGCGGGCAAGGGGCAGGGCGAGCGAACCGAAGGGGCGCGCGCCCGCCGCAAGTGAGGAGCGCCATGGGCCCCTCCTCCCCGAAGGCGGGCGAGGAGGGGGAGCGCCGAAGGAGCGAGCGCCGGAGCTCGGGAACACCGCCCGGCCGGCAGTCGGGGGAGGGCGTCCGCGGCTGCAACAGGCGCCGCGGAGGCGAGCCGAGCCTTCCAGGACAAGGGTGAGGCCCTGCCGACCGGGGGGGTGGGTCGACAGGGCCTCTCGTCCTGCTCCGGCCGTCGGGGGGAGTCGGCCGGAACAGGGGTTCCTGGTCCGCGGCCTCGGCCGCGGGGGTTTGCGGGCTGGGCCCGCTGCACACCGCGCTGCGGCTGCCTTCGTCAACGACGGTACCAAATGTCGTGACCGAACGACGCCTGGGGGTGCGGTGTGGGAGGGAAAAGCACGGCCCGAGTGGGGGCCGAGCCCTTGATCAAGGGTTGATCACGTCCCGCCGCGGCGGGTTTCTCAGGCGGTGCGGGCGCGGTTGCGGGCGGCGCGGCGCTTCATCGCGCGACGCTCGTCCTCGCTCAGGCCGCCCCACACGCCGGCGTCCTGGCCGGTCTCCAGGGCCCACTGCAGACACTGCTCCATGACCGGGCACCGACGGCACACGGCCTTGGCCTCTTCGATCTGCAGCAGCGCCGGACCGGTGTTCCCGATCGGGAAGAACAGCTCGGGGTCTTCTTCCCGGCAGACAGCGCGGTGGCGCCAGTCCATGGTGGTCCAACTCCTCCTGTCAGCAGACTGTGGCCTGCCGACACCTGTGGTGGCTTGTGAATGTGAACGCTTTCACGAATCCCGGGACGGCCAAAGGGGTCGACAGACACGTCGGCCCGTGAGGCTGTACTTGGAGCAAGGGATTCGGGCGACTCAGGCGGTGTCCCGTTGCGGTCCGTCCCGATCGCCAAGTAGAGGTTCGCAAACCTCAGCGTCGGATACAACCCCCTTCGAGGAGGAATTTTTGATTCTTTGGTGTCGCCTCCATCACACCCTGTACTTCGATGGAGTGAAGGCGGGTTGTACGTTCGACTGCAAGGCGTGGTGGCCCTGCTGGTCACACAATCACACGCAGTGCCCGTCGTACGCCTGTGAAACTCACGTCAGTCCGCTCTCCAAGGTGGTCCCCGTCCACCTGAAACGGGACCGGTTCCTGCGAAACCAAGGTGAAGTGCCGCAGATCGTGGTACGACACCACATGCCTGCCCCGGGGACCTGCGCCTGAGCCGTCCAGCAGCCCCCGCACCGTGCGGGCCGTGCTCGCCACCGTCATCCGGGTCAGCGCGAAAAGGTCCAGGTCGGTGTCGAACGACGCCTTGGGGGAGGGGTAGACCGGGCGGTTGCCGAGGAAGGTCCACGGCGAGGTGTTGGAGACTATGGAGAACACCAGCCCCTCCACCGGGTCCTGACCGGGGATCCGGATGGCTATCGGGCCCGCCTTGCGCCGTTCACGCTCGGTCACATAGTGGCGGAGCGCCTCCTGGACGTAGAGCGCGTGCGTCGAGCGCTGCCCCGCCATCCGGCGCTGCTCCACCCGGCCCACCACGCCGGCGTCGAAGCCCAGACCGGCGCAGAAGGTGAACCAGCGGTCGGGAAGCCCGTCGGTCATGGCCTTGCCCAGCCCGATCACCCGCTCCCGGCGGTGCTCCAGCGCGTCCAGCAGCGCACCGGTGGCCTCCACCGCGTCATTGGGCAGCCCCAGGGTCCGGGCGAAGACATTGGTGCTGCCGCCCGGGACCACGGCCAGCCGCGGCACCCGCTCGGAGGGGCCGTGCGCCAGCAGGCCGTTGACCACCTCGTTGACGGTGCCGTCCCCGCCGAGGGAGACGACCAGGTCCACGGTGCCGTCGACGGCTGCCTGGCGGGCCAGGTCCCTTGCGTGCCCGCGGTACTCGGTGGTGGCGACCTCGAGCTTGAGGTCGCTGGCGAGCGCATGGGTCAGCACGTCCCTGGTCCGCCCACTGGTGGTGGTCGCCTTCGGATTCACGACCAGGAGCGCACGCATGCCCTTCAGAGTACCTACCCGTTGGTATGGACCGGGGCGCGGTCCGGTATGCGGCCACCGATGCCGCCCATACGGCGGCTACCCTGCTGGAGTGACCGTCGACAGTGCCCCCGCCAAGACACCCTCCGCCGCCGAGCCCCGGCCCACCCCGCTGGTGGCAGGGGCGCTGATCGCCTTCGTGCAGGGCGCGGCCCTCGCCGCGTGGGGTGTGTACGACGTGGTGGCGGGCTTCACCGGCACCCCGCACAACCGGGGCCTGGCGGAGTTCGGCGGGGTGGTGATCCTGCTGATGGGAGTGCTGCCGCTGCTGGCCGGCCGCGGTCTGCTGCGCCGCAGCCGCTGGGGCCGCAGTCCGGCGCTGCTCACCGACTCCATCTGCCTGCCGGTCGCCTGGAACATGTGGCAGAGCGGCGGGGTGATGGCCGTTCTGGCGGTGCTGGTCGCCCTGCTCGGACTGGCCGGGATCGTCGCGCTGCTGCACCCCGCGGTCACCGCGGCGCTGGAGCGCCGCTGACCCGGACGGCGCCGCTGACCCGCACAGCGAAGGGCCGCCCCCGGTGGATGCTCCTCCGGGGGCGGCCCTTGGCGTGTCACTCCTCGACCAGCAGCTTCTCTCGCAGCTGGGCGAGCGTGCGGGCGAGCAGCCGGGAGACGTGCATCTGGGAGATGCCCACCTCGGCGGCGATCTGAGACTGCGTCATATTGCGGAAGAACCGCAGCACCAGGATCTTCTGCTCACGCGGCGGCAACTGAGCCAGCAGTGGCTTGAGCGACTCCCGGTACTCCACGCCCTCCAGTGCGTCGTCCTCGGCGCCCAGGGTGTCGGCGACGGCCGGCGACTCGTCGTCGGTGTCCGGGACGTCCAGGGAGAGGGTGCTGTACGCGTTGGCGGACTCCAGGCCCTCCAGTACGTCCTCCTCCGAGATGCCCAGATGCTCGGCCAGCTCATGGACGGTGGGGGAGCGGCCGTGCCGCTGGGAGAGCTCGCCCGTGGCGGTGGTCAGCGAGAGCCGCAGCTCCTGCAGCCGCCGCGGCACCCGCACGGCCCAGCCCTTGTCGCGGAAGTGCCGCTTGATCTCACCCACGATCGTCGGCGTGGCATAGGTGGAGAACTCCACCCCGCGCTCGTGGTCGAAGCGGTCCACCGACTTGATCAGGCCGATGGTGGCGACCTGGGTGAGGTCGTCCAGCGGCTCACCGCGGTTGCGGAACCGGCGGGCCAGATGCTCCACCAGCGGGATGTGCATCCGCACCAGCTGGTTGCGCAGCTCCACCCGCTCGGGGGAGCCCTCGGGCAGGGCCGACAGCCGCACGAAGAGCGCCTTGGCGGCGGCACGGTCGGGGGCGTGCGGCGTGGGTGCGGGCGCCTCGGTCTCCTCCGGCGTCGGGCCGGCGGCCGGCTCGGGCGTCGGTGCGGACTCGGGCGGCTGGCTCATGCGGGGGGCGTCCTTCGGGTACGCGTCGTCATGGTCGTTGCCCGCCGGCCCGGCGGCGCCGTGCGCGGCGGCCGGGGATTCCACCGTCCCCGGCTGGGCGGGCACGGTGGGGGCGCGGTCGACACCGGGCCCCGCACCGCCTGTGCGGTCCAGATCACTCACGGCGATCCCCCGTTCCGTTCCGGGAGCACCGGCGCCGCAGATGCGGCTCCGGGGTCAACAGTTGGTTGTACCGCTGCGCCGTCCCGCCGAGGCCGGGACACGCGGTCGAAGGAGGTCGGGGCCGCCGGCGCGGCGGGAACGCCGCGCCGACGGCCTGCCTCACAGCTGGCCTGGGCCGGCACCGCGCTTCTTGTGCAGGCTGATGGAGACGGTGCGGTCCTCGGCCACCGTCGACTCGACCTCGCCGGCCAGCGCGGAGAGCACCGTCCAGGCGAAGGTGTCGCGCTCGGGGGCGCGGCCGTCGGTCGTCGGGGCGGAGACCGTCACCCGCAGTGAGTCTCCGACCAGGCGGAACTCGCAGGAGAGGACGGAGCCGGGCACCGCCTGCTGGAGCAGGATGGCGCAGGCCTCGTCGACCGCGATCCGCAGGTCCTCGATCTCGTCCAGCGTGAAGTCCAGTCGGGCCGCGAGGCCGGCGGTCGCCGTCCGCAGAACCGAGAGGTACGCCCCTGCCGCGGGCAGTCGGACTTCCACGAAGTCCTTCGCTCCGGGCTCGCCGTCGTTCTGGGACACCCTCACCTCCTGGGTGACACGCCGTGCTTACGGCCCCGGAGGGCCACGGCCATGGCTGCTTGCCTCACACTCTTGCACCCCGGTTCCCCGGGGCATGGGCGACACATACCGGTCATACCCCTACGGGCTGGCCGGACGCCCCGCATCCGCCTGCGACGCTATCGCGATCGAGGGTCCGATGTCGCCGCTCCAGCAGGTCGCCACGTGAACGGGGGAGTCGCCGGGCCACTCATGGTAAGCCCTCCGGCACGGAGTGTGTGCACGTCGGTGCCGCCTGTGGACATCAGCTCCGTGCGAGGTCCGCCAGCGGTTCGCCGGTCATCCGGTAGACGGTCCAGCCGTCCAGCGGCTCGGCGCCCAGCGACTTGTAGAAGCCGATGGACGGCTCGTTCCAGTTGAGTACCGACCACTCCAGCCGGGCGTAGCCGCTCGTGGTGCAGATCCGTGCCAGCTCGGCCAGCAGCGCCCGCCCGTGACCGGCGCCGCGGGCGTGCGGCCGCACGTAGAGGTCCTCCAGGTAGATGCCGTGGGTGCCGCGCCAGGTGGAGAAGTTGCGGAACCAGAGGGCGAATCCCACCGGCTCGCCGGCACCGTCCTCGGCGATGTGCGCGAAGACCGCGGGCTGCTCCCCGAAGAGGGTCCGGTGCAGCTGCTCCTCGGTGGCCAGGGCCTCGTGCAGGGCGTGCTCGTACTCCGCGAGTTCACGGATCATGGAGTGCAGGGCGGGGACGTCAAGGGCGGTGGCGGGGCGGATCATGTCTGCGAGGGTACTGGGGGGTCCCCGGCGGCGGCCAACGCCGTCCCCGGCCCTGCGGGAGCCGGCGGCGGGGGCGCTAGACCAGCCGGCGTTCCTCGTAGCACCAGCGCCACTGCTCGCCCGCCTCGTAGGAGCGCATCACCGCATGTCCCGTCTCCTCGAAGTGCGCGGTGGCGTGACGGGAGGGAGAGGAGTCGCAGCAGCCCACATGTCCGCACAGCAGGCACTTGCGCAGCTGCACCGGGTGCTGCCGGGTCTCCTCGCAGCGTCGGCAGCTCTCCCCGGAGCTGGGCGGCTCCGGGTCCGGCAGACCGGTGGTGTGCGCGCAGCCCGCGTGCCGCGGGGCTTCCCCGGACACATCACGCCTGCGTGTGCTGCGATACCTCTCGAACACCGGTCCCCTTCCCCCGACCACTGGCACTACCGGTTCCATCATCTCCTCCGCCCACCGCCGCCGCACCCACCGCCCCTCCTGTCCGCCCCGCACACCCCAGGGA
>NZ_LIQR01000157.1 GCF_001418575.1 Peterkaempfera griseoplana | reverse complement strand
GTAGAGCTTCCCGCCGCCACCCCGACTGGGTCGTCCGGTACGGCGGGAAGCTCTACTACAACCCCGGCATCCCCGAGGCGCGGGCGCATGTCGAGGAGGCAGTGCTGGACGCGGTCCGCCGCTACCCGGTCGACGGTCTGCACTTCGACGACTACTTCTACCCCTACCCGGTCAAGGGCCAGCGGTTCGCTGACGACGCGGCGTTCACCGCGCACGGCGACGGGCTGGGGCTCGCCGACTGGCGGCGCCGCAATGTCGACCTGCTGGTCAGCGAGGTGCACCAGCGCATCCGCACGGTGCGCCCGGGCACGGTCTTCGGGGTGAGCCCGTTCGGCGTCTGGCGGAACCGGTCCACCGACGCCGCGGGGTCGGCGACCAGCGCCGGGGTGCAGACCTACGACGACCTCTACGCCGACACCCGCAGCTGGATCCGGCGGGGCTGGGTCGACTACATCGCACCGCAGCTCTACTGGACGATCGGCTTCAAGGCGGCCGACTACGCGACCCTGGTCGAGTGGTGGGCGCAGCAGGTGGACGGGACCGGGGTGGCGCTGCACATCGGGGAGGCCGTCTACCGGGCGGGCGACCCGGCGCAGGGCGCGGCCTGGCAGGACCCGGCGGAACTCAGCCGCCATCTGACCCTCTGCGCCCGCTATCCGCAGGTGAGGGGCAACATCCACTACAACGCCAGCGCGGTGCACCGCAACCGCCTCGGGGCCTTCGCCGCCCTGGTGCAGGACCACTACCGGGAGCCCGCCCCCGCCACCTGACCGCGGGTACGCGGCCGGCGACGGGGGCGGTGCCCCCGGCCGTCAGTGGCCGGCGGTGTAGTCGTAGAAGCCGCGGCCGGACTTGCGGCCCAGCAGGCCGGCGTCCACCATGCGCAGCAGCAGCGGGGGAGCGGCGTACAGCGGCTCCTTGTACTCGCCGTACATCGACTCCGCGATGGAGACGATGGTGTCCAGGCCGATCAGGTCGCACAGCCGCAGCGGGCCCATCGGGTGGGCGCAGCCGGCCTCCATGCCCTTGTCGATGTCCTCGGCGGTCGCCACCCCGGACTCGAACATCCGCACCGCGGAGAGCAGATACGGCACCAGCAGGGCGTTGACCACGAAGCCCGCCCGGTCGCGGGCGCGGATCGGCTCCTTGCCCAGCACCTCCACGGCGAAGGCCTCGGCGCGGGCGACGGTCTCGGGCGAGGTGGTGAGCGTGGGGATCACCTCGACCAGCTTCTGCACCGGGGCCGGGTTGAAGAAGTGCAGCCCGAGGACCTGCTCCGGACGCGAGGTGGCGGCGGCCAGCTTCACGATCGGGATGGAGGAGGTGTTGGAGGCCAGGACGGCGTCGCGGCGCTCCACCACCTTGTCCAGCGTCTGGAAGATCTGGACCTTGATGTCCTCGCGCTCCGCGACGGCCTCCACGACCAGGTCGCGGTCGGCGAAGTCCGCGAGGTCGGTGGTGAAGGAGATGCGGGCGAGCGCCGCGTCCCGGTCCTCCTGGGTCAGCTTGTCCCGCCTGACCGCGGTGTCCAGCGAGTTGGTCAGCCGGGTGCGGCCGAGCTCCAGCGCCTCCCCGGTCGCCTCGGAGACCAGCACGTCAAGGCCCGTGCGGGCGAAGACCTCCGCGATGCCGGAGCCCATGAGGCCGCAGCCGACCACGCCGACGCGTCCGATGCCGCTCACACACTTGCCTTTCGTCGTATCCGGTTGGCGCAGCACGGGGGCGTGTGCCGGGCCGCGCTGCCGCGGACGACGTTACTCCGCCCGGTGGCACGGCATGCGACCGGCCGTGCCGCCGGGGGCCCGTACGGGTCCCGGAGGCGGCGGGCGGGGCCCTCAGGACAGATAGTCCTCCACCTCGGACGCGGAGCGCACCCGGGCCTGGCCGGGGTCCTCGTCGAACTCCTCCTTGGCCCGGCGCTGGCGCAGCAGGTCCCAGCACTGGTCGAGCTCCGCCTCCAGGACGTTCAGTTGCGCGCGGGCGAGACCGCTGTCCGTGCTGCCCTCCGCGATCTGCTGCCGCAGCTCCTTCTCCGCGGCGACCATGTCGCCGATCCGGTCGAGGATCCTGCGGTCCTGGCCGGCGGACGAAGCGGATGTCATGCTGCCACCTCCTCGGACGTCCCCCTCTGCCACTCTCCTCCTCCCCGCGTCCGGGCGCACCGGTGCGACACCATGGGCCGGGGTTGTCGACCAGGGCGGGCCCGGCGGAGACAATCGAGGTACCCGGCCGGACCTGACGGAGGTGCACCGTGCCCGAAGCAGCCCCGAGACTCGCCGCAGTGGTGGCCCAGCTCACCGGAGACGCCCCGCCGCTGAGACTGCGCGCCTGGGACGGCAGCGAGGCGGGCCCCGAGGACGGGCCCGTACTGGTGCTCCGCGACCGGCGCGCCCTGCAGCGGCTGCTGTGGCGGCCCGGCAAGCTCGGTCTCGCCCGTGCCTGGGTGGCCGGCGAACTCGACATCGAGGGCGATCTCTACACCGCACTGGACCGGCTCCAGGGCTTCACCGGCGGCCGGGAGCAGGGGGCGGCGGCGGAGCGGCCCGGCCGCACCGCGCTGCGTACCCTCGGCTCACTGCGCGACCCCGGGGTCCGCCGGCTGCTCGGCGAGGTGCTGACGCTGGCCGGGGCACCGCTGCCGCCCGCGCCCCCGCCGGAGGAGGCGCCCCGCCGCCGGGGGCCCCGGCACGGCCGCGCCCGGGACCGGGCGGCGATCAGCCACCACTACGACGTGGGCAATGACTTCTACCGCCTGGTGCTGGGCCCGTCCCTGGTCTACTCCTGCGCCTACTGGACCGACGGTCCGGCCACCGGGCTGGAGCGGGCGCAGCACGCCAAACTGGACCTGATCTGCCGCAAGCTCGCCCTGCGGCCCGGCGGGCGGCTGCTGGACGTCGGCTGCGGCTGGGGGTCGATGGTGCTGCACGCCGCCGAGCACTACGGCGTGCACGCGGTCGGCGTCACCCTCTCCGAGCCGCAGGCCGACCTGGCCCGCAAGCGGATCGCGGCCGCGGGTCTCGCGGACCGGGTGGAGATCCGGGTCCAGGACTACCGCGACGTCGTGGACGGCCCCTATGACGCGGTCTCCTCCATCGGCATGGCCGAGCATGTGGGCTCCGCGCAGTACCGGGTGTACGCGAGCCGGCTCCATGAGCTGCTGAAACCGGGCGGACGGCTGCTCAACCACCAGATCGCCCGGCGCCCGCTGCCCGACGAGGGCGAGTACCGGCTGGACGAGTTCATCGACCGCTATGTCTTCCCCGACGGCGAGCTGTCCCCGGTCGGGAGCACGGTCTCGCTGCTGGAGGAGGCCGGGTTCGAGGTGCGCGACGTGGAGGCGCTGCGGGAGCACTACGCGCTGACGCTGCGGGCCTGGGTGGCCAACCTGGAGGCGGGCTGGGACGAGGCGGTGCGGCTGGCGGGCCCGGGCCGGGCCAGGGTCTGGCGGCTCTACATGGCCGCCTGCGTCGGCGCCTTCGAACGCAATGAGATCGGGGTCAACCAGGTGCTGGCCGTTCGCCCCGGGGCCGGCGGCCGGTCCGGTATGCCCCCGACCCGGGGGATGTGGCCGGCCCCGCAGGACGCCGGCTGAGCCGCGCGGCCCCCCCGCCGGGGGCAGGGCGGCGCCGTTGCCCCACCGGCGGGCACGGCCCGCGGGTCCTGCCGCCCGCCTTCGGTCACGGCGTCCAGCGTTCGCCGCAAGGGGAGACCGGGGCCTCCCGCACCGCGGAGCGGGCGGCGCTCCGCGGTGACGGGCGGTCGGCGCAGGGCGGACCGGTACGCGGCCCGGCGCGGGCGGATCCGGGCGGTGCGGACGCCCGGGCCGCCGGCGGCGCACCGCGGCGCACCGCCGGTCCGGTCGCTGTCCGCCGCTCCGGGCGGCGCCCGTTTCTCCGCCCGGCACACCGGGGCCCTGCCGCCCCGGGCGGTCACTCCCGTACGGCGTCGGGCCGCACGGTGCCGTGCTGCGCCAGGGCGGGCAGCCGCCAGTCCCGGGCCACCTCTGCGGTGTGCGCGCCGGGGAGCGCCGGTGGGCGGCGCAGGGCGGCGGGGGTGGCGGAGAAGCGCGGCGCCGGTGCCGGCTGGGGGCGTCCGCCGGCCTCGGTGTAGGTGCCGCGGGCCCGCAGATGGGGGTGGGCGGCGGCCTCCCGCAGGGAGAGCACCGGCGACACACAGGCGTCGGTACCTTCGAAGACCTCGGTCCACTCGGCGCGGGTACGGGTGGCGAAGCGCTCGGCGATCCGGGTGCGCAGCTCCGGCCAGCGGGCCGGATCGTCGCGGTCGGGCGCGTCCTCGCCGAGGTCCAGCAGTGCGGCGAACTCGGCGTAGAACTGCGGTTCCAGCGCCCCGACCGCCATCCAGCCGCCGTCCGAGGCGGCGTAGACCGCGTAGTAGGGGCAGCCGCCGTCCAGCAGGTTGGCGCCGCGCCGGTCGTTCCAGGCCCCGGCGGCGAGCATGCCCCACAGCATGGAACCCAGGTGCGCGGTGCCGTCGACGATGGCCGCGTCGACCACCTGCCCGGCGCCCGCGGTGCGGGCGTGGTGCAGTGCGGCCAGGACGCCCACCACCAGGTAGAGCGAGCCGCCCGCGTAGTCGCCCAGCAGGTTGGCGGGGACGGACGGCGGGCCGTCGGGTGGTCCGATCAGGCCCAGCGCCCCGGCGGTGGCGATGTAGCCGATGTCGTGTCCCGCGTACGGGGCCAGGGGGCCGTCCTGCCCCCAGCCGGTCATCCGCCCGTACACCAGCCGGGGGTTGCGGGCCAGGCAGACGTCGGGGCCCACCCCCAGCCGCTCGGCGACGCCGGGGCGGAAGCCCTCCAGCAGCACGTCGGCCCGTTCGACCAGGTCCAGCAGGAGGGCGGGGCCGTCCGGCGCCTTGAGGTCCAGCAGTACCGACCGCTTGTTGCGGTTGGTGACGTCATGGGCGGGGTCGATGCCCAGCGTGGCGGGGCCGGGGCGGTCGACCCGCACCACGTCGGCACCGAGGTCGGCCAGCAGCATGGCGGCGAAGGGTGCGGGTCCGATGCCCGCCAGTTCCACCACCCTCACCCCGGCCAGTGGACCGGCCGGTCCCGCGGTGGGGGCGTTCTCCATGGTCTGCTCGCATTCACTGGTTCACGGGTGGTGCCGTCCGGCCTCGGCGGGGGCATCACATCATGGCGGGGCTGCCGGCGGGCGGCGGTGGTCCGGCGCTCCTGATCGTGCAGCACCCGCCGCCCGGCCGGGGTCAGCGACGCGGGGGAGCGGTGTGGGACGGCAGCGGGTGCGTCGTGGGGGTGTGCCGGGGATGCTCATCGATCCGGCTGGGGAAGTGTGCGACCGCCGGTCCCGTCCGGTGCGCCACAGGGGAGGTTAGGAGCGTCGCCCGGCCCGCGCAAGCCTTCCCGGGACCCTTCTCCCGCTGCCGGAACGGGGCCCGGCCGGAGCGCGGCGGGGGAGGCGGGTGTCTGCCGAATCGCCTCGTCCGCAGGGTGCCGATCGGTGAGGATGGGGGGTGGGCGTCCGTGGGTCGTGCAGCGGCGGCGGTGCCGTCCGGGCTGGTGACGACCTTGCATGAGTTTGCTTCGATGCGTATATTCATGCTCAGTCGTAGGAAGGATCACCATGGCATTCCGGGCAGCCGTCGCAGGCGCGAGCGGATACGCGGGCGGCGAGGTGCTGCGCCTGCTCCTCGGCCACCCCGAGATCGAGATCGGGGCGCTCACCGGCGGATCCAACGCCGGAACCGCCCTCGGATCCCTCCAGCCGCACCTGCTGCCGCTCGCCGACCGCATCCTGGAGCCCACCACCCCCGAGGTGCTGGCCGGACATGACGTGGTCTTCCTGGCCCTGCCGCACGGCCAGTCCGCCGCCGTCGCCGAGGCCCTCGGCGAGGAGGTGCTGGTGGTCGACTGCGGCGCCGACTTCCGCCTGCGGGAGGCCGCCGACTGGGAGCGGTTCTACGGCTCCGCGCACGCCGGCACCTGGCCGTACGGACTGCCGGAGCTGCCCGGCCACCGGGACGTGCTCAAGGGCACCCGGCGGATCGCCGTCCCCGGCTGCTACCCCACGGCCGTCTCGCTGGCCCTCTTCCCCGCGTACGCCGCCGGGCTCGCCGAGCCCGAGGCGGTGGTGGTCGCGGCGTCCGGCACCTCCGGGGCGGGCAAGGCCCCCAAGCCCCACCTGCTGGGCAGTGAGGTGATGGGCTCGATGAGCCCGTACGGCGTCGGCGGCGTCCACCGGCACACCCCGGAGATGGCGCAGAACCTCAGCGCCGTCGCCGGAGAGCCGGTCATCGTCTCCTTCACCCCCACCCTGGCCCCGATGCCCCGCGGCATCCTCGCCACCTGCAGCGCCAAGGCCCGGCCTGGAGTCACCGCCGCGGCGGTGCGCGCCGCGTACGCCGACGCGTTCGCGGGCGAGCCGTTCACCCGGCTGCTGCCGGAGGGACAGTGGCCGGCCACCTCCGCCGTCTACGGTTCCAACGCCGCGCTGGTGCAGGTGGCCCTGGACGAGACCGCCGGGCGGATCGTGGTGGTCAGCGCCATCGACAACCTCACCAAGGGGACCGGCGGCGGCGCGGTGCAGAGCATGAACCTCGCCCTGGGCCTCCCCGAGACCCTCGGCCTGCCGCTGATCGGAGTCGCGCCGTGACCGGCCTTCCCCCCGCGGGCACCGGTGTCACGGCGGCCCGCGGCTTCCGGGCCGCCGGTGTCACCGCGGGCATCAAGGCCTCCGGCACCCCCGACCTCGCCCTGGTGGTCAACGACGGCCCGTCCCTGGCCGCAGCCGGAGTCTTCACCTCCAACCGGGTCAAGGCGGCGCCGGTCCTCTGGTCGCAGCAGGTCCTCAAGGGCGGTCTGGTCTCCGCGGTGGTGCTCAACTCCGGTGGCGCCAACGCCTGCACCGGTCCGCTGGGCTTCCAGGACACCCATGCCACCGCCGAGCGGGTCGCCGAGGTCCTCGGCTGCAACGCCGGGGAGGTCGCCGTCTGCTCCACCGGACTGATCGGCGAGCGGCTGCCCATGGAGAAGCTGCTCCCCGGCGTCGACCAGGCGGCCCTGGCGCTGGCCGCCGACGGCGGCGAGGCCGCGGCGGTCGCCATCAAGACCACCGACACCGTCCACAAGACCGCGTCCGTCACCGCCGGCGGCTGGACGGTCGGCGGCATGGCCAAGGGCGCCGGGATGCTCGCCCCGGGCCTGGCCACCATGCTGGTGGTCCTCACCACCGACGCCGCCGTCGACTCCGCGGGGCTGGACGCCGCGCTGCGCGCCGCCACCCGCACCACCTTCGACCGGATCGACTCCGACGGCTGCATGTCCACCAATGACACCGTGCTGCTGCTCGCCTCCGGGGCCTCCGGTGTCACCCCCGGCCCCGAGGAGTTCGCCGAGGCGGTGCGTGCCGTCAGCGCCGACCTCGCCCGGCAGCTGATCGGCGACGCCGAGGGGGCCTCCAAGGACATCAGGATCGATGTCACCGGGGCGGCCACCGAGGAGGACGCCGTGGAGGTGGCCCGCACGGTCGCCCGCAACAACCTCCTCAAGTGCGCCGTGCACGGCGAGGACCCCAACTGGGGCCGGGTGCTCTCCGCGATCGGCACCACCGCGGCCGCCTTCGACCCCGACCGGCTGGACGTCGCCATCAACGGCGTCTGGGTCTGCAGGGGCGGCCAGACCGGCGACGACCGCAACCTTGTCGACATGTCGCCCCGCGAGGTGGTCATCACCGCCGACCTGCACGCGGGAACCGCCGCCGCCACCGTCTGGACCAACGACCTCACCGCCGACTACGTCCACGAGAACAGCGCCTACAGCACCTGACAAGCGTGAGCCCCATGACACTTGAGAAGCCGTCAGCAGCAGCGACCCACGGGGGACCCGTGAACACCGAGCCGGCCGCCAAACAGGCCCGCAACCACACCGCCCTGCCCAAGGCCCGCACCCTCATCGAGGCTCTGCCGTGGCTGGAGCGGTTCCACGGCAGAACGGTCGTCGTCAAGTTCGGCGGGAACGCCATGGTCGACGAGGAGCTCAAGCGCGCCTTCGCCCAGGACGTCGTCTTCCTGCGTTACGCGGGCATCAAGCCGGTGGTGGTGCACGGCGGAGGCCCCCAGATCAACGCCCACCTGGACCGGCTCGGCCTGGAGTCCAGCTTCACCGCGGGCCTGCGGGTCACCACCGCCGAGACCATGGACGTGGTCCGGATGGTGCTGGCCGGTCAGGTGCAGCGGCAGCTGGTCGGCCTGCTCAACGAGCACGGCCCGTTCGCCGTCGGCATGACCGGTGAGGACGCCCACACCATGACCGCGGTCAAGCGCTGGGCCGAGGTCGACGGCGAGCAGGTGGACATCGGCCTGGTCGGCGACATCGTCAAGATCGAGCCCGGCGCGGTCCAGGCGCTGCTGGACGACGGCCGCATCCCGGTGGTCTCCTCCATCGCCCGCAGCGACGACGGCCATGTCTACAACATCAACGCCGACCTCGCCGCCTCCGCCCTGGCCTCGGCGCTCGGCGCCGAGATGCTGGTGGTGCTCACCGACGTCGAGGGCCTCTACGCCGACTGGCCGGCCAGCGACGACGTGATCAGCCGGCTGACCGCCAGTGAGCTGGAGGAGCTGCTGCCGACCCTGTCGAGCGGCATGGTGCCCAAGATGGAGGGGTGCCTGCAGGCGGTGCGTGACGGCGTCGCCACCGCGCGGGTGCTCGACGGCCGTGTCCAGCACTCCCTGCTGCTGGAGATCTTCACCGACGAGGGCATCGGCACCATGGTGGTGCCCGACCCCGTCGACGACACCACCGACCACCTGGACCACGGGGGACTGGCATGACCACCAACGCCGAACTCACCAGCCGCTGGCAGCACAGTCTGATGGACAACTACGGCACCCCCCGGGTGCCGCTGGTCAGCGGAGAGGGCGCCCACTTCACCGACGCCGACGGCAAGGTCTACCGGGACTTCATCGGCGGGATCGCGGTCAACGCGCTGGGCACCGCCCATCCCGCCGTGGTCGAGGCCGTGAGCCGGCAGATCGCCACCATCGGCCATGTCTCCAACCTCTTCATCTCCGAGCCCCCGGTACGGCTCGCCGAGCGGCTGGTCGAGCTGCTCGGCCGCCCCGGCCGGGTCTACTTCTCCAACTCCGGCGCCGAGGCCGTGGAGTGCGCCTTCAAGATCGGCCGCCGTACCGGGCGGACCCACATGGTGGCCACCACCGGCGGCTTCCACGGCCGCACCATGGGTGCTCTCGCCCTCACCGGCCAGCCCGGCAAGCAGGACCCGTTCCGTCCGCTGCCCGGCGATGTCACCCATGTCCCGTACGGCAGTGTCACCGCGCTGCGCGAGGCGGTCACCGAGCAGACCGCGCTGGTCGTCATCGAGCCCATCCAGGGGGAGAACGGGGTGATCCCCGCGCCCGACGGCTATCTGGCGGCCGCCCGCGAGATCACCCGGGCGACCGGCACCCTGCTGGTGCTGGACGAGATCCAGACCGGTGTCGGCCGTACCGGCCACTGGTTCGCCCACCAGGCCCTGGGCATCGAGCCCGACGTCATCACCCTGGCCAAGGGGCTCGGGGGCGGTCTGCCGATCGGCGCCACCGTCGCCTTCGGCGAGGCCGCCGACCTGCTGGCCCCCGGCCAGCACGGTTCCACCTTCGGCGGCAACCCGGTGGTCTGCGCCGCCGCGCTGGCGGTGCTGGACACCATCGCCGCCGAGGGGCTGCTGGACCATGTCAAGCGGCTCGGGGAGAAGCTGCGGCAGGGCGTCGAGGCGATCGGCGACCCGCTGGTCTCCCGGGTCCGCGGAGCCGGGCTGCTGCTGGGCATCGTGCTGGAGCGGCCGCTCGCCCGGGAGGTCCAGGAGGCCGCCCAGCAGGCCGGGTTCCTGGTCAACGCCTGCGTCCCCGACACCGTCCGGCTGGCTCCGCCGCTGGTGGTGACCGACGAGGATGTGGACGCACTGCTCGCCGCCCTGCCGCAGATCCTGGCCGGCGTACGGGATGCTGTGCCCGCCGAAGACGTCCGACCGTAGGAGAGCCGCACCTCATGACCGATGTCCACCGCGCCCAGGCAGGGCAGCCGGGACCGCAGGTCCCGCAGACCCGCACCGCGCGGCACCGGCGGATCGTGGACCTGCTGACCCGCCAGCCCGTCCGCTCACAGAGCCAGCTCGCCAAGCTGCTCGCCGACGACGGACTGGTGGTCACCCAGGCCACGCTCTCCCGCGACCTGGACGAACTGGGCGCGGTCAAGATCCGCAACAAGGACGGCGCCCTGATCTACGCCGTCCCTGCGGAGGGCGGCGACCGCACCCCCAGGGCGCCGCTCGGGGAGTCGGCCACCGAGGCCAGGATGGGCCGGCTGGCCGGCGAGCTGATGGTCTCGGCGACCGCCTCCGGCAATCTGGTGGTGCTGCGCACCCCGCCGGGCGCGGCGCAGTTCCTGGCGTCCGCCATCGACCAGGCGGAGGTGTTCGAGATCATCGGCACCATCGCGGGCGACGACACCGTGCTGCTGATCAGTCGGGACGCCCAGGGCGGCCAGGAGCTGGCCGACCACCTGATGCAGCTGGCCCAGGCGAAGAACCCCTGACTGGCCTTGGGCGGCCAGTCCTTGAGCGGCTGACCCCCGAGTGGCCCACCCCTGAGTGGCATCCGCCGCCGCCCCCACCGGGCGCCGGCCGACGGGGCCGCTGTGGACCGTACCCGCTCCCCGCGGGGCGGTCCGCGGCGGCCCCGAGTGCTGTCCGGGCGCCGCTGCGCTGTCGGCTTTGAATTCCATACGGACTCATGCATACTTATACCTAGCACCGCATGGAGTGCCCCGCACGCACTGTGAAGGAGAAAGCCGTGACCGAGCGCGTCGTACTCGCCTACTCGGGCGGTCTGGACACGTCCGTCTGCATCGGCTGGATCGCCGAGGAGACCGGCGCCGAGGTCATCGCCGTCGCGGTCGACGTCGGCCAGGGCGGCGAGGACCTCGAGGTCATCCGCAAGCGGGCGCTGGCCTGCGGTGCGGTGGAGGCCGAGGTGGCCGACGCCCGCGAGGAGTTCGCGGACGAGTACTGCCTGCCCGCCATCAAGGCCAACGCCCTCTACATGGACCGCTACCCGCTGGTCTCCGCGCTCTCCCGCCCGGTGATCGTCAAGCACCTGGTGGCCGCGGCCCACAAGCACGGCGCCTCCATCGTCGCCCACGGCTGCACCGGCAAGGGCAACGACCAGGTCCGCTTCGAGGCGGGCATCTCCTCCCTGGCCCCCGACCTCAAGTGCATCGCCCCGGTCCGCGACTACGCCATGACCCGGGACAAGGCGATCGCCTTCGCGGAGACCAACAACCTCCCCATCGCCACCTCCAAGAAGTCCCCGTACTCCATCGACCAGAACGTCTTCGGCCGCGCCGTGGAGACCGGCTTCCTGGAGGACATCTGGAACGCCCCCATCGAGGACATCTACGAGTACACCCAGAACCCCGCCGAGCCCCGCGAGGCCGACGAGGTCGTCATCACCTTCAAGCAGGGCGTCCCGGTCGCCATCGACGGCAAGCCCGTCACCGTGCTGCAGGCGATCGAGCAGCTCAACCAGCGGGCCGGCGCCCAGGGCATCGGCCGCCTCGACATGGTCGAGGACCGGCTGGTGGGCATCAAGTCCCGCGAGGTGTACGAGGCCCCCGGCGCCATCGCGCTGATCACCGCCCACCAGGAGCTGGAGAACGTCACCGTCGAGCGTGAGCTCTCCCGCTACAAGAAGGGCGTCGACCAGCGCTGGGGCGAGCTGGTCTACGACGGCCTGTGGTTCTCGCCGCTGAAGCGGGCCCTGGAGGGCTTCGTGGAGACCGCCAACCAGCATGTCTCCGGTGACATCCGGATGACCCTGCACGGCGGCCGGGCCACCGTCACCGGCCGGCGCAGCGAGGAGTCGCTGTACGACTTCAACCTGGCCACCTACGACACCGGCGACACCTTCGACCAGTCGCTCTCCAAGGGGTTCATCGAGATCTTCGGGATGTCGTCGAAGATTGCGGCCAAGCGCGACCAGCGGGCCTGACCTCCCCTCAGCCAGTATCGGAAGGGTCCCGGCGCTCCACGGAGCTCCGGGGCCCTTCCCCCCACCCCAGCACCGAAGGAGCACCAGGTGTCGCACGACCAGACCCCCACCGCCGCCGGCGACGTACGTCTGTGGGGCGCCCGCTTCGCGGACGGACCGTCCGAGGCGCTGGCCGCGCTCTCCGCCTCCGTGCACTTCGACTGGCGCCTGGCCCCGTACGACATCGCCGGCTCCCGGGCCCACGCCCGGGTGCTGCACAGCGCCGGGCTGCTCACCGCCGACGAGCTCGACCGCATGCTGGACGGGCTGGACCGGCTGCTCGCCGACGTGGAGTCCGGCGCGTTCACCGGAACCGTCGCCGACGAGGACGTGCACACCGCACTGGAGCGGGGGCTGCTGGAGCGCCTCGGCCCCGACCTGGGCGGCAAGCTGCGGGCCGGCCGTTCCCGCAACGACCAGATCGCCACCCTCTTCCGGATGTACCTGCGCGACCACGCGCGCATCATCGGCGGCCTGATCCTGGACCTCCAGCAGGCGCTGGTCGGCCTCGCCGAGGCGCACCCGGACACCGCCATGCCCGGCCGGACCCACCTCCAGCACGCCCAGCCGGTGCTCTTCGCCCACCATGTGCTGGCCCACGTCCAGGCGCTCTCGCGGGACGCCGAGCGGCTGCGGCAGTGGGACGCCCGCACCGCGGTCTCCCCGTACGGCTCCGGTGCGCTGGCCGGCTCCTCGCTGGGCCTGGACCCCGAGGCGGTCGCCGCCGACCTGGGCTTCGAGGGCGGCTCGGTGGGCAACTCCATCGACGGCACCGCCGCCCGTGACTTCGTGGCGGAGTTCGCCTTCGTCACCGCGATGATCGGTGTCAACCTCTCCCGGATCGCGGAGGAGGTGATCATCTGGAACACCAAGGAGTTCGGCTTCATCACGCTGCACGACGCCTTCTCCACCGGTTCCTCGATCATGCCGCAGAAGAAGAACCCCGACATCGCCGAGCTGGCCAGGGGCAAGTCCGGCCGTCTGATCGGCAACCTCACCGGCCTGCTGGCCACCCTCAAGGGTCTGCCGCTCGCGTACAACCGCGACCTGCAGGAGGACAAGGAGCCGGTCTTCGACTCCTGCGACACCCTGGAGGTGCTGCTGCCGGCCTTCACCGGGATGATGGCCACCCTCACCGTCCACCGCGAGCGGCTGGAGGAGCTGGCGCCGGCCGGGTTCTCGCTGGCCACCGACATCGCCGAGTGGCTGGTGAAGCAGGGGGTCCCGTTCCGGGTGGCCCACGAGGTGGCGGGGGAGTGCGTCAAGGTCTGCGAGCGGCAGGGCATCGAGCTGGCCGACCTGACGGACGAGCAGTTCGCCGCCATCTCCGCGCACCTCACCCCCGAGGTCCGGTCGGTGCTCACCGTGCACGGTGCACTGGCCTCCCGTGACGGCCGCGGCGGCACCGCACCGTCCGCCGTCGCCCGGCAGCTGGCCGAGGTCAAGGCGGACCTGGCGGTCCAGCAGGAGTGGGCGGACGCCAAGCGCTGACCCCGCCCCAGCCTCCCCGCCGAAGGGCGGACCGGTGGGAACCGGTCCGCCCTTCGGCGCGTCGGCGGCCGGGCGCGGGTCCTGTCCAGTTGACGCAGCGTCAACTCGGCTGTGGCCACCGGCATCCCCGCGGGCGGTTTGCCGCGCCGGCCGGAGCAGCGGCGCATCCTGGGCCGGGCCGGGTGCGTCCCCACGGGCAGAACCGTCCCCCACGCCCCGGAGGCACCCGTGAGCGCCCTTGCCGACACCCGGCTGCGACCCGCCTTCGCCCCGCTGGCAGCGGCGCTGGCCCGCGCCCACGGCCTGGACCCGGAGGACCTGGAGCAGCAGGTCTGGCTGCGCGCACTGGAGCACACCGCCCGGCAGCGACCGCCCGGCGACACCTCGGGATGGCTGCGGTCGCTGACGGTCCACGAGTTCCGGCGGGCCCTGGAACCGGCCCGCACCGAGACCCCGGCCGCGCTTCCGCCGCGCCCCGCGGCGGCCGGGCCGCCCTGCATCCTCCGCGAGGCCGTCTCCAAGCTGCCGGGCCGCTGCGCCGGGCTGCTCACCGCGCTGCTGGACGAGCCGGACCTCGACTACACCGCACTGGCCGCCGCCACCGGGATGCCCCGCGGCTCCATCGGCCCCACCCGCTCCCGCTGCCTCGGCTGCCTGCGGCGCCTCCTCCACGACCAGGCCGGACTTCTCTGAGCCGGTGGCCCTCGGACGACTGGCGACCACGGGGCGGCCGGGGGCGATACGCACCGCGTGGGCGGGGCGGCGGGCCCCGTGCCGCCGCACGTGATCTGGAACACGTCGGGGTCCCTGAGGTTGCAGAGGGCCGAAGTGCGGGTAATGCCTGGGCGAACGCGCCTCTTGACGGGCCCGCGACCGCACGGATACTGAGCGTGAGCGCAGCCGTCCTCCCCTGACCCAGGACCTGCCGGGCCGCGGGTGGGGGCACGTTCGCGCACCACCCCGGACCGGGAGCGATCCCCGGCACGGGTCCACCTCCGGTCAGCGCCGCCCGCGCGCACCCCCTCATCCCTCCGGCGCCGGGCACACACGAAGGGGAGGCATGCGCATGGGCATGAGCGTGACCATCTCGGTCGCCGTGCAGGACGACGCCGAACAGATCCTCAAGCTCCAGTACCTCTGCTACCAGAGCGAGGCCGAGCTCTACGGCGACTGGGCCATCGAGCCGTTGACCCAGACCCTCGACAGCCTCCGCGACGAACTCGCCGAGCACTGCGTGCTCGTGGCCAGGCTCGGCGGCGAGGTCGTCGGCTCGGTGCGCGGCTGGGTCGACGACGCCGGGGTGGCCCGGCTCGGCCGCCTGGTGGTCCATCCGCGGATGCAGGGCCACGGACTGGGCAGCCGGCTGCTGCAGGGCGTCGAGCAGCGCCTGGCCGCGGCGGGGCGGGTCTCCGCGTACCGGCTGTTCACCGGCCACCGCAGCCTTGGCAATCTGCGTCTCTACCGGCGTCTGGGCTATGTGGAGATCGGGGTCGAGGAGGTCAGCCGCCGCCTCAGCCTGGTCACCCTGGAGAAGCCGGCCGCGCCGGTCGGGGCGGCGACCCTGGCCGCGCGACCGCTGGCCGCCAGCGCCTGACCGGAGCGGCCGCGCAGGCTCCGTCCCCCGGGGGCGGAGCCTGCGCCGCTGTGTCCGGTCTCACGTTCCGGACGCCCCGGGCCGCCGTCGCGGCGCGGGTAAAGTCGAAGATCATGGACCTTGCCGCAGACGCCCTGCTCCTCGACATGGACGGCACCCTGGT
>NZ_LIQR01000156.1 GCF_001418575.1 Peterkaempfera griseoplana | reverse complement strand
GCCCCCACCCTCCCCCCGGTGGGGGCCGAGGCGCATCCCGACTGATTTAGGCGCAGTGGAGGCTAGCCACCTCATTGCAGTGCCAGATCGCTGGCTGCGTCTCCCGCTCACGTCCACGCCTTGGCCTCTTGGTGCTACGCGAGGCTGGCATCATGTCGGGTCATGACACCTGGTGCAGCGCCGCTGCGGAGTGCGGGCTCAGCCGTCCCCGGGCAGGCGGGCTCGCAACGAACTCGGCGCAGAGACTCTTCCCGTGCAGATGACCGTCTGCAGACGCTGCTCGACGACTGCGAAGACTTGGGCCTCAGCGGCTCGGTCACGTCGAGGATCAAGATTGCACTGCGCTCCCGGTCTATCGCAGCGAGATGGGAAACGCTCGGAAGCGTAAGCGGGTTTTCCCGGGCGGCTCCCTTTTATTTTGTCAGCTTCAGCCTCGTCACGTTCAGCATTATTTCGCTGGTAGATCCTGGACGTGACCCTTCGGCTCGCACATGGGGGAGATTGCTGCGAACGATCCCGGGCGCCCTGCGGGGGGCGGTGAGCTTCTGGTGGAGCCTCACGCAGGCGGCCGACTGGCGGCATGTGTTGCTGTGGATGCTAGTTCAAGGGTCAGTGGTTTCCGTCATTGCGGCGGCAGGGGCGGCTGTAGAAAAGCGGACGCGGGGGTTGAGGCGGCAGCGCAAGCTGCTCGCGCGGGTTCGCCGGTACGAACTAGTCGAGTTGTGCGCAGAGGCAGTTCACTTTTGTGTGCTATCGCAGTGCGGCGGGGAGCGTCGACGAGCGCTGGGCGCCAAAGATCTTGGGAAGACGATGCGTACGGTCCGCCGCGAACTTCTAAATGCGCATGAAAGCCGAGCGATGGTGCCTCGATGGTCACACCGAAGCCGGGCATTGAGGATGCACGAGAAACACGTAGAATTACTCCTCCGCGCGCTAGAATCGAAAATTGACAGCGCACCTCGCGAGGCATACAAAGAACTCGCCGACGCTCTACTCACTGTCGCTGATCGCTACTGCGCTGGCCGCCTTGGACAGCTTCTCGACGAGGAGCAACTCGCAGGGGTGCAGCCTCCAGCGCGGCGAGAGACCCTGTACTGGGCGCTCTCACTTCTGCTCACAGGCGGCGCCGTCGCTGGATTGGCCATCTGGGGGATCATCCCGGACGGTGCCGAGACGATCGTGTACTCGGTTGTGGTCGCTCTTGGTTTGACGATCGCCTTCCCTGCGAACAGGTCTCGCCTGCTTGAGGTTCTCGGAGCCTTCGGTGGTGCCTGACTGTGTGGCAGCTGAGGCCTGCAACTCGCGCACGGCCGACAGACCTCCAGGCTGATGCCGATGCCATGTTGGGCACGTCCTTCCTGAGGTCGTGTGAGGATCTCCCTGTGGATTCCAACCTCGTCCCGATCGCGCTGCTGTCCGGACGCCCGCTGGTGCGCTGCCGGGCCTGCCGCCGGCCGCTGCGCGACCCGGAGTCGCGGGCGCTGCGCCTGGGCCCGGAGTGCCAGGTCGTGGAGCTGCGCGATCCGCCGAACGAGGTCGAGCAGGAGACGCTGCCCGGGCTCGAACCAGCCGGATGACGGGCGCAGCAGGAAGGCCCTGCCGCGGTGATGCGGCAGGGCCTCGGCTGTGGGGGGTCAGCCCCAGGTGGAGTCGAAACCCCACGACGAGTCGCAGTTCCAGGTCGTGTCGGCCATGGCAGCCACCTTCAGTGGTGTGGATCGTGCCGGGAGGCTAGCACCGCGCTCTGGCAGGCGGGGCCCCGATCACGCGGCCGGCTGATCCTTCCGACGCTGCTGCTTCGGCAGACCCATCGCCGCTCGCCGACCGTCCCGCACGATCGCGTCGACCGTGCCTTTGCCCAGCCCCAACCGCTTCGCCACCACCGCCGGGGGAACCCCCTTGCGCACGACCCCGTAGATCCATCGGTCGCGGCGGTCGACACGGGACCAGTACAGATCCTGGCGAGTCACCAGGCGCTCTACGACTGACAACCACCAGGTCACTCCGTGCCCCCACCACAGTCGCGCCCGGTGTCGCCACGAACTCCCGCCGGCCTGTGCAGGCTTTTCCAGCGGCACCGCCATTGCTGCCCCCTCCCCGGGGCTGGCACTCCCAGTCCCCACCAGTGCAGGGTGGCGGCCGGCTGGTGGGGCGGTACAGGTGGCATATGCGGCGCAGGGTCGCCCAGCAGGCGCGCACCCCGGCGCGGCCAGCCTCGTTGAGCCTGGCGTGAGCCACCCCGCGCCGACCACGCTGTACGACATCATCGGTCCGCCGACGCCCGCCCAAGCCCGCCGCCTGCTCCAGCTCCTTGCACTCCACTACCCACTGTCTGACAGCGAGGAACCGCAACCCGGCGGCCTGGACCAGCCCCGTGACACCAGCTCACGCCTTCCGCCGGCCGATGAGCGTTGCAGCTGCATGACCGACCGGCCCATCCCGCCCGGATACCACCGTGTCAAGGAGGCCGCAGCCATCCTCGGCGTCGGCGAGCGCTTCCTGCGCGACGGCTTCAACCACGGCGGCTTCCCCGGCGCACGGATGAGCGGATATCTGATCTTCAGCGACGACGATCTCGCGGAGATCTACCGCATGCACCGGGTCCCGGCCCGGCAGGTGCCGCGCCGGCGCCGAGGTGCTGGAGGGTGAGGGCTGGTGGTGGTGTGCGGCACTCTGGCGGTATGGACGACAACCGCCTGCCCTCCGTCCCGAGCTTGCGGTAAGGCCTGCCCTGACATGCCGGATTTCTGGTACGTGTGCCATGCGGTGATGCGCCTCGTGACGGAGGCGCCTCTTGCGTTCCAGGGCCGTCAGCTGATGGGTGGCGGAGGAGGTGCTGTCCACGCCCACCATGTCGCCCATGTTCCGCATCGGTCAGGCCGGGTTCGTCGTGCAGATTCCGGGCGGACGGCGGAGTGGCGAGTGGGGCTGCACCGTCCCGGTGCTGTCTTCTGCGGGGGCGTTTTGCCCCAGTTGTAGCAGGGGATCCGCGGTAAGCCACCGCAGTCCCTTTCGAAAGGTTGCGCCAAACATACGTTCGAGTGAATTTCCCGCAGGTCACCTGACTTGATCAAGGGTCTCGGTGTATCGCCAGCGCCGCGCAAACGTTCGACAAGGGGTGCCTAGTTGCGCCCTACACCTCGGGACTCCCCGTGCGAAAGCCCTGATAGGGCGGCACTCCCGGCTGCTGGAGAGTGTCCGGCTTCGCTCCTCCACGGTGACCAGCGGCGATTGCGCGGGGTGAGCCGGGGGCTACGGACACACCACCGCAGTGCTTGCAGCAGACCCCACATCTCGTGGCTAGAGTGATGTCCACGCCCACAGGTTGTGGTCCCTCTGGGGCCCGACCGTCCGGGCGTCGCCTACACTCGTTCGACGTCACCACCGCACTCCTGACGACGCCTCACCTAAGCACGGGGCCCCTCGTCGGCCCCGCTGGCGGACCGGCCCCACCAGGGCAGGCCGTCCGGAAGAAGGGGGGCGCGGTGACGCGCTTCACCCAGGACCCCGAGGGGTCCGACCCGGGTCCGGAAGACTCCACCGAGGAGCCCAAGGACCCCGACCAGCATCCGGCCAACATCCCTCGCGGCAAGCGGCTCAAGCGTTACGCCCACTGGCTCATGGTGGCGCTCACCATCGGATCCCTGATCATCGGGGACTGGAGCGACATCGAGCACCTGCGGGAACGCCACAGGCCCAGCCACAC
Organism: Peterkaempfera griseoplana; assembly: GCF_001418575.1. Classification (GTDB taxonomy): domain Bacteria; phylum Actinomycetota; class Actinomycetes; order Streptomycetales; family Streptomycetaceae; genus Peterkaempfera; species Peterkaempfera griseoplana. Next base: position 1,642 of record NZ_LIQR01000156.1, on the reverse strand, counting down.
GGTGGTGACCAGGCCCGTGATGCGGGTCGAATCCTGAACTACCGGATCCACTCGCCAAAGTTCAGCCGGTAGTTCTCGCGGTTCCCTGTCTGCAATCCCACTTTGGTGGGAGCGACTCGGAAACGGTAACAGCCGAAGGTGAGCATCACCATGTGACGTCACCGACTCGTTGCCGTTCGGGCCCCGACCCGCAGGTCGGGGCCCGGCCGTTTTTCACCGCCGGTCCGGGCTGCGCCCCAGCGGCAGCATCTGCGCGAGCGCGCTGGCTGCGGCGGCCGAGTCGGTCGGGTACAGGCGTAACCACACTACCCAGGACCGCGGCGGCGACGTCACTCACGGGCTCCGCGGTGTGGTCGGGGTGAGGTCGGCCGTAGACGATGCCAGGTGGCAGTCCTGGTTCGGCGACGAGCGGGATCCCGGTGAGCAGACCGACCGAGCCGAACCACGCCGGCGCAGCGGGCAGCTCGGGCAACCGCTCCCGGAGAGCCGCGGTGAGCAGGTCGAGGGTGGCGGGCTCGGCCGCGATCTCCTGGATGGGCTCGATCGGCACGAAGATCAGCTGCACGTCGAGCTCCCGGTGCCGGGGTGAGGCGGTACGAGGTGGACCAGGCCGAGGTCGGGGGTGATCTCGTCGGCGATGTCCGCCAGGGCGTGGCCGGCGGCGGAGATCCTTGCCCGCAGCACTCGGGGTGGGAGGTCGGCGTACTGCGGGCCGGCGATGCGCAGGAGGAGTCGGGATAGTTCGTGGAGGTGCTCGACGGGGTCGCGGCTGGGCCCGGACGGGGCGTCGGGGACGGTCGTCGGACGGGTGTCGACGGCCGTCAGGGCGCCGGGTTGAAGACGCAGGTCAACGGGCGTCCGACAGGCGTCGGCGAACGCGTCTGCGACGGCGTCCCGGGTCGCGGCCGGGACCGGCCTCGGGAAGGCCAGCACACCGCCGTCGACCGCGCGGTCGTCACGCTGCAGAGGACGCGCGCTGCGGCGCAGCAGGGAACGGATCAACGGACAGGGTCCTTCCGGGTCGGCCCACCGCGATGGCAGGCATTGCAGGTGAATCCGGCGGGTGGGTGGCCGTCACAGATCTGGCACCGCATCGCTGCGTCCAGGAGCGCGGCCAGCGGTAACCCGAACACCTGGGCTGCGGCGACCAGCAGGTCGACCGACACCGTCTTGCGGTCGCCGGACTCCGTCTCGGCCACGCCCACCCGGTCCAGGGGGTAGCCGGCTTCGGTGAGGGCCTGGGCGAGGGCGGACTGGGAGAGGTTGCGGTGCTCCCGGTGGTGGCGGATCTGGGTGGCGACGTGGCGGCTGATGGGCAGGTCACGCTGCAGACGGGTCACGGGGTGCCGGTCCAGGGGTGGGTGAGGGGGGTCCGGCGTCGGGCTGCTGCGGGTTGGTACCGGCCGTCGGGGCCGCGGAGGTGGACGGTGTAGAGGATTTCGCCGTCTCGGATGGTGATGGGGACGTCGGCGGGGATGTCCTGGGGCTCGATGCCGTTCCTGACGAGCCATGCGGCGACGGCCAGGGCGCGGGGGTCCGTGTGGTGGCCGGAGCCGTCCCACACCGTGCGGGTGGGCTCGGTGGCAGGGGCCTCGGTGTGGCTTTCGGTCGTCACTGGTCGTCCTTCGGGTCGCCGGGGAGG